>JBJFHO010000100.1:0-13357 GCA_051893675.1 Ruminococcus sp.
CGTCCCTGGTCGCCGTCCGCAGACGGCGAAACACCCCGGCGCATCCTTTTGCGCCGCGGAGAGGGTGGTGAGAAAAAGCGACAGCTTTTTCGAGGCGGGGCGAACAAGACCGCCCCGCCTTGTGAGACCTTTTCAGTATGTGAAATTTTGCAAACGTCCCGGTGGGACGTTTGCAATAGAATAAACTTTTAGATGTGACAGGGTAGTAGATTATTTAAGAATGTCCCTTGCAAACGTCCCACCAGCATTTTTGAAAATAAGAAGCATTTCTTTTTCGGACATAAGCAAGAGATGCATCTCGAAAAAATTCAGATTATATCTTATAAAAATTCATCAATTGGATTGGGATTTCGTGTATTCTATAAAAGTATATTGTATATTTGCATAGATCAACGTCATTGTGATGTGACACGCTTGAAAAACAAAGGAGTAACATATGTTTTTAAAATATCTGGCTGTTTTTTTCGTATCAATGGTTCCCATTGTTGAGCTGCGAGGTGCAGTTCCCATCGGGACAGGCTTTATGAATCTGCCCTGGCTTCCCACGCTGATTGTCTGTGTAATCGGTAATATGATCCCCGTGCCGTTTATTTATTTCTTCGCCAGAAAAGTTCTGGTCTGGGGTGCAGATAAGCGTTTTATCGGAAAATTCTTCAAATGGTGTCTGGAAAAAGGGGAAAAGGGCGGCAGAAAGCTTCAGGAAAAGGCAGGACGTGGATTGTTCCTGGCACTGCTTCTGTTCGTCGGTATTCCCATTCCCGGAACCGGCGCATGGACAGGCACTCTTGCAGCAAGTCTCCTCAACATGGGCTTTAAGCGCAGTGTCATTGCAGTAGTGCTGGGCGTACTGCTTGCCGGTATTATTATGACACTGGGTACATTAGGCGTATTTTCAGCGATTACCTCGATTTTTTCGTAAGGCAACACCGCACAAAGAGCGCCTAGCGGCTTTGTACGTCATATGCTTGCATCTTTTCCGTCATATTCCAAAAGAAACGGCGCACATTCCGGAGAGAGAATGTGCGCCGTTGTTGTATGTATTTGTCAGTGATTATTCCTGGGGCAAATAGCGGAAAGCTGTAACATTTGCCGGCGTTTCACAGGGTGCGCCATTTCCGCTGGCAAACAGTGCAATATAGTTTCCGGTAAAGCAGCCGCCTGCTTCGGTGGTCAGATACTGGGTTTCGCCGCTGCCTGCCAGTACCATTTCTCCGCCGTCCGCTGCAAAGGAGAAACGGTACCAATCTCTGCTGCATTCCAGACGCAGTGTCACTTGTTCCGCATCGCAGGGAATCACGTTTTCCACTGCCTGGAGGGAACCGATTCGCCGGCGGACTATGATGCACGCCTTTCCGTCCAGACGGGTCTTTGCGATCTCATAGTGATGTCCCGGGTTCATGTAGACTGTCAGACCGGCCTCTTCGCCGTCACGTTCCGGTGCGAATGTAATATCCACCTCGGCTGTACAGCAGAAATGTTCCTGCCGTCTGCCAAGCCAGGCTTTGGGGGTATCTTCCGAAAGTCCGGCAGCATTTCCCCAAAGCTGCAATTGCTTTCCGGTCAGCTGAATCAGTCCCGGCACCGGATTGTAGATATAATTCCAGGACGGATGCAGGACTGTACCCTCGAAATGATCCTCCACAGCACTTCCCGGTACATACCCGGCAGTCTGGAACGGCGGCAGATCTGGCATGTCAAATTCCGTCAGAACGGCACTTTCTGCGCCCATATAAAACCAGCCGTTTTCCTTTTTCACGGGAACCAGCATAGTCTCCCGTCCCAGATTGTGTCGGAACGGATAGGCGAGGGGACGATTGCCCAGACAAACTGCCCACCAGTTTCCAGCCGGATCGTCAACCAGATCGGCATGTCCGGCTGCCTTTATGGGCAGAGCATGTCCCACATTGGTGAGGACAGGGTTGTGCGGGCATGGCTCATACGGACCGAGAATATCCTTGCTCCGTGCCATGACCGCCATATGGCACATCTCCGTGCCGCCCTGGGCAATGAGCAGATAGTACATGCCATCAATTTTGTATAGATGGGGGCCTTCCGGGTTATTCGCCGTTCCCTGCCAGAGGGAATGGGGTTCTCCAATGGCTTCTCCTGTCTGGATATTGACTTCGTTGAGGTAGACCTCGCCGTCTGTGCCCAGATAGTATACTTTTCCATCGTCATCGAAAAACAGGGACGGATCAATGCCCGGGAACGGCAGAGCGATAGGCTCCGACCATTCGCCGCTGGGATCTGTTGTTGTAACAATAAAATTGCCGTGGTTATCGCCGGTGACATTTGTAACGATAACATAAAATGTCCCCTCGTGATAGCGGATGGTAGGGGCGTAGATATTGATACAATTGGGTGCACCCGGTACCAGCTTCACCTGGGAATCCCGTGTCAGGCAGTGCCCGATCTGTTCCCAGTGCACCAGATCCCGGCTGTGGAATACGGGAATGCCCGGAAAATATTCGAATGTACTTGTTACCAGGTAAAAATCATCTCCCACACGACAAATGCTGGGGTCCGGGTGAAAGCCCGGGAGAATGGGGTTGGTATACTGCATAATGAAACTCCGTTCTGCCGCAATACGGCGGTTTGTTTAAGGCAATACCGCATAATCCATGCCATACAGAGGCGTTGCAAAGGCAATCGCCGGTAATTATGCGGTATTGCCTTTATTATAGCATATATTTCCGCTCTTGTCACTATATTTGAGGAAAAAACAGAAAGGGAAATTACAGGCGAATGTAATCATGCTAACCCGATTACCGATATACCACTGTGCCGTGCAGCGGCGGTGTGCCGATGGAGGTGGTGCCTTCCCGGAGAAGGAGCAGAGTCAGCTCCGCCATGTGAGTAGGTGCTTCCTGACAGCCGTTGTTCAGCCACTGTTCCACCAGACCCATGCATCCGGCAAGGGCAAAGGAAATGGCATATTGCAGATCCTGATCCCGCAGCTCTTTGGGCGCAAAGGCACGCAGTGTTTTGACGCCTTCGTCACGGAACAATGTTTCGATGGTGCGCAGAAAAGCGATGTCACCGTTTGGCCCCATGAGCGCAGAACAGAGCAGGGCGTTTTCGGATAAGATGGTAAACGCCTGTTCCAGAAATTCAAAGAAATGGTTGGGTGCCTCCTGGTTCTCCCATTTGTCATTGATGGCGGCGGTCAACTGCTGCAACAGCCGCTGCTCCGTTTTTTCCAGCAAATCGTAAATATCCGTGTAGTGCAGATAAAAGGTGGAACGGTTGATGTCCACCAGATCTGCCAGCTCCCGGACTGTGATCTCCTTGATGCTCTTCTGCTGGAGCAGCGTGGTCAGTCCATTTAAAATCAAAGCTTCCGTGCGGCGATAGCGCCGTTCCTGTTTCAGGGAATCCGTCATTTGACCCATCCTTTCAATAATAAACATAGTGTCGAATAGTAGACATAATTCGTAAAATCAACGGTTGCAAATTAACCTTTCCTATATTATAATAGAAACAGGACGAAAAGTCAACAACTTTCTATTTGTAGACAATTGTTTTTCGTCACTTTAGGTGTACAAAGCCGTATCGGGGTTCGGCAGTGTACCAAAAGAAAGGGTGTAGGAAACATGCAGAAAAGCGATTCAAAGCAGAAACTAAGTTTTTTGAGTCGGCATTTCAAAGGAATCGCACTGACAGCCATTGTATTGATCCCTACGATTTATACGACCCTGTTCCTGGGTTCCATGTGGGATCCCTATGGAAATGTGGATCAGCTGCCGGTAGCTGTGGTCAATGAGGATCAGGCAGTGGAGTATGGGGGAAAGACTCTGGATGTTGGCGGCGAGCTTGTGGAAAAGCTCCAGGAAAATCAGCAGATGGATTTCCACTTTGTGGATAAAGACAAAGCCCAGGATGGTCTCCGGGACGGCACGTATTATATGGTGATCACGATTCCCCCGGAGTTTTCGGAAAATGCATCTACGCTCATGGATGCAGAGCCGAAAAAGATGCAGCTGCTCTATGAGACAAATCCGGGAACCAACTACATTGCCTCAAAAATGAGTGAATCTGCCCTGGCGAAAATGGAGAAAGAGATTTCCGCCAGTGTGACGCAGGAGTATACGGAAACCGTTTTTGAACAGATGGGTACGCTTGGCGACGGCATGACCGAAGCGGCTGACGGTGCATCGGAAATCACCGACGGCGTGACACAGCTGGAAGTGGGCAATACGACAATCACGGATAATCTGAAGCTGCTCTCCGACAGTACCCTTACCTTTGTGGACGGTGCCAAAACGCTGGAGGACGGCGTCAAAAGCTATACTGCCGGGGTCTCCGCAGTCAATGACGGTGCAAAAACGCTGTCGGACGGCATGGATCAGCTGGCGGCAGGGGCAGGAACGCTGGCAGATGGTGCGGCAGCACTTTCTGATGGCTCGGGTACCCTTTCCAATGGCGTGGATAGCTATACCAACGGTGTGGCTGCTGCATACAGCGGTGCCCAGACCTTGTCCGGCAGCAGCAGTCAGCTGCAAAACGGTGCAGCTTCCCTGGCGGATGGCGCAGCGCAGCTCCAGCAGGGCAGTGCGGCAATGACTGCCGGTTTGCAGGACCTTTCCGATTCTCTGAGCAGCAGCCTTTCCGCAGACAGCGCAGCGCAGATGGAACAGCTCAGTGCCGGACTGACGCAGCTGCAGCAGGGGATTGATACCCTGAATACCACATTGCAATCCACGGAACTGCCGGATGTCAGCGGTCTCACGGAGACACTGACGGCAAGCCTGACAGCCATCGGCACCAGTGCACAGGATGCCGGTGCACAGCTGACCGCCATGCAGACATCTTTGACGGCGATGACCCAGACAGCTGCTTTTCAGTCTCTGGATACGGCATCCCAGCAGGAGCTTCTGAACTGTTTCTCTGCACCTATGGCATCTCTCGGAACGGATATTTCCGAGATCGGCACCCAGGTGACTGCACTTTCGGCTGCACTCCAGGGAACAGATCTCAGCAGCACCGGCGAAGCGATTTCCCAGCTGCAAACCAGTGTCAGTGCGTTGGCGACAGGTGCGGATCAGGTAATTCCGGGGGCACAGCGGGCAATAACATCTCTTTCCGGCGGGCTGCAATCGGTACAGCAGGCAGTAGATGGTCAGTTGCTGCCCGGTGCGCAGAGGATTACCGCCGGACTGGATCAGTTGGTTTCCGGCAGCAATACTTTGGAATCCGGCGTTTCAGCTTATACCGCCGGTGTTTCCAGTCTGACTGACGGATTAGGTACACTGGATGCCAATACAGCCTCTCTGGTGGGTGGTGCCTCGTCACTGTATGACGGCGCAAAGACTCTGGCAGACAGTGCACCTGCCTTGACTGGTGCAGTATCCCAGCTCCAAAGCGGTGCAGCGCAGCTGGCGGACGGTACGACGGAACTGACTGCCAATAACGAAGCTCTTACCAGTGGTGCAGCACAGCTGACTGATGGCGCAGGGCAGATACAGGATGGTGCCTCCCAGCTGGCTGACGGTTCAGCGGAATTGGGGGATGGTCTGAGCACCTTGTCCGAGGGTGCAGATACACTTCATCTGGCACTGTCCGATGGTGCCGCAGCAGTAAACGGCATTACCGCCAGCGAGCTGACCTATGATATGTTCTCTGCGCCGGTGGAAACAGAGGAGTCTTTTGCTACAGAAGTTCCCACCAACGGCAATGCCATGGCGGCATATATGATGGCAGTGGGACTGTGGGTGGCAGGTCTGGCATTCTGTGTAATGCTCTCGCCCCATGACCAGAAGATCAAGGGAAGAAATGCCGGTGCAGCATGGGCAAAACAGCTCGGCACCCTCTGGCTCCTGGCGATTGTGCAGGCAGTATTGATGGTAGGCTGTCTGGTGGCATTCAACGGCTTCGAGCCGGAAAATCTGGGCAGAACTTTGCTTATCGCCTGCCTTTCTTCCATTGCATTCCTGACGTTGGAATATTGCACCAACTTCTTCCTGGGCATCATCGGCAGCTTTGTTCTGCTGGTGTTCATGGTATTGCAGCTGAGCGGCTGTGCCGGCACCTATCCGCTGGAACTGTCCGCCCGGTTCTATCAGGTTCTGAATCCCTTTATGCCCTTCACCTATACCGTGCACGGTTTCCGGAGCGGTATTGCATCCGGTCAGGATGTCACAATGGACTGCGTTGTACTGGCGGTCATTGCGCTGGTATTTGCGGGATTGCTTCTCGTGGGCTTCCATGTACGCCTGAAACATCAGCAGGAGGCGGAGGATACCATATCTGAGCCAGTACTTTCCGGCACACCGGTGCAGGCATAATTCTGATAATTTTCCTCTCTTGTCACGCTGTATCACATTGATGCAGCGTGATTTTTTGCACAAAAAAGGACGTCCCGAAAGGAACGTCCTCGTATTCTGTCAAAACAGTTGTTACGTGTTGGAAAATGTATACGTGTGCTGATCCTGAAGCCGTTTTTCAAAGTCGTCATGGGGCAGGGGACGATCGAACAAGAAGCCCTGTGCCATGCGGCAGTTGATGTTGCGGAGGAATTCTGCCTGTTTCTGGGTTTCCACACCCTCGGCAATGACTTCCATCTCCAGCTCGTTGACCATATTCACAATATTTTTGATAACGATGATATCATTGTGGCAGCGGTTTTCCATGTTGTTGAGGAACGACTTGTCCAGCTTGATGATATCCACATTCAGATCCTTTAAGAGATTGAGAGAGGAATAGCCTGTGCCGAAGTCGTCGATGGAAGTGCTGACGCCGTTTTTACGCATTTCCTGTACAAAGGCAGAGAGTGTTTCATAATTTTCATAGCCGGACATTTCCGTCAGCTCGACTTCAATATACTTGCTGTCGATCTCATATTTGCGAAGTACGGCAATGATATCCTCTGCCAGATGTTCATTGTGCAGGTGTGCCTTGGAGAAGTTCACCGAAACACGCACTGGTTCAATACCTTCGGAAAGCCACTTTTTGATATCCATGCAGACAGTTTCCAGAACGTAGAAGTCCAGACGACAGATTGTGCCTTCTTTTTCCAGTACTGGAATGAATTCCATGGGCGGAACAAGCTTTCCGTTCCGGATCCAGCGTACCAGTGCTTCGCAGCCGCAGAGATGGTTGTCCGCCAGGGTGACCTTGGGCTGATAATACACCACGAACTCCCGTTCTTCCAGTGCCTTGGGGAACAGGATAGAGATCTCTTTGTCGTGGAGTGCATTGGCGAGCATCTGAGGCTGGAACCACACATAGTCTCCCTGACCGGCAGTTTTTGCAATGTTGATCGCCGTGGAGGTCGCATTCATGATCTCGCCCATGGTCTGTGTCTCTGTGATGGCACACATGCCGATTCGTGCGCAGATATCAAAGGTCTTGGTGCTCTCCAGATAGGGAACAGTGATCTTGATATTGGACATGAATTGCAGCACATGATCCACATTCTTCGTTTTGACCAGAGCGGTGAAGTTATCGCCGCCCAGACGGGACAGGATCTCTTCCTCATCCATGACAGTCTGAATCATCTGTGCATACTGCCGGAGGATCTCATCGCCCTGTCTCGGACCCACGGTCTGATTGATGTAGTTGAAATTCTTGATATTGATGAACATGCAGGTATATTGACAGAGGATTCCCTTTTCGTAAAGTGCATCGCCGAACTGCATAAATCCACGGGTATTGGCAGCGCCGGTGAGCAGATCGGTGACAGAGATCCGCTTCATCATCTGCATCATGCGTGTTCTTCCTAAAAACAGGAAAATATTTTGCGCCAGAAAATGCAGAATGGGTTTTTCCTCTTCCTCCCATCCGCTGGAACTTCTCGGATAAAACGCAATGACAGCGTTTCCGCTTTCTTCGTTATGAAATTCCTCTTTATACGGTATATCTGCATGACCATCGGGACAGCAGTATATTTCAAATACACGGTTTTGTCCGCTGGGATCCAATACAGTCTGCGGTGCAGTGAATCGAACCATGAGCTTGCCCACCGGAAGTGCATCAGCAATCAGCGGAAAGCTGTCTTTCAGCGTCTGCGCCATTTCTTCGATGGAATCCGCACTTTTCTGTAATGCATCAAAAAAATGCTGAAAACCTTCGCTACATAAGATCTGATTCATAACATCCACCCCTTTCGTTGCATGTTCCATAATATAAAAAGCATTCTATACCATTCTCACTTTATCATAGCATAAATTTTTCGTTTTGTCAATTGGCACTATGAAATTCCTGTGAGATTTTCGAAAAATTGTGATTGTTACACAAAAACAGAACGATTTTTTGAGCAAAAAGACAGAAAATCAAATTAATTGGGGAAAATACTGCGCAAATAGACAAAAATCGATAAATTGCTTTGCCATGTGTAGATCATGGGATTGCAATAGACACTCCCTATTCTGCATAAATATACATGGCAGGATTTGTGTGTTTTCACAAAAATTGATAGGAGGCGTTAGATTTTGCAATTTTCCTGCCGGTTCTTTATAGCGGCGTCAATTTCCCGTAGAAATACCCCATACAAGAAGCTGATTTTCTCCCTGATATGAGCGGCTGCGGGGGGCTGCACTGTCACGGAAATCAATTTTTAAATTATATGCTGTGAAATGAATCATTTTATGTAGGGGCGAACATTGTTCGCCCGCCAAAAATCCAGGCAAACCGCAACGGGCGACCAATGGTCGCCCCTACAATAATCCATATTTTACAAAAATTGATTTCCGTGCTGCACTGTGAATTGCGGTTGACAAAAATAAGAAGCTGTGATACAATTTACAGTGCGCAAATGCGCTGTTTTTATGAAAAAAGGTAGAAAGGATCTGAAAAGGATGAATGTTACAACAATTGTGTTTTTCCTGGCGTTGCTGCTGACCATCGGGCTATCCGTAGGTCTGCTGTATATCGCAGGAAAATCACGCACGCAAGAACAATGGCTGTGGCCATTGCCTGGGCTCAGCGCAAAGCTGGCGCTGCGCAAACAAAAAAAGGAGGAAGCTGCATCCCATGAGGGAGAAACGGATGCAGAAAATGACTCCTCTCATGATGAACAGGAACTGCATACGCCGGAAGAGGAAAAGCCGGTGCAGAAGCCGCTTCCTGCGGTGAATATCGTACTGCTCATTATAACGGCCGTGCTGGTGCTGCTGGGACTGGCAGATCTGTTTCATATTATGGAATTCGCACCCTATGATGGTGCATTCCTTCTGATGGGATGTACTGCCCTGCTGGAATATGGCGTATGCCTTTTGTACCAGCACAAAGCCAATAAAACGGTTCGCTTTTTCGGGAAACTGCTCCTTGTGGCAACGGTACTGGAACTGACGATCTTCCAGTTACCATCTTATCATCTGCTCCTGGGGGATTATCCCCAAAAGACATTGCTTCCCTCTGAGGCAAAGATCGAATCCGGGGATTATGCCCTGAATGAAAGTACCAAATCCCTGCGGATCATGGGAAAAAATGAAGTAGTCATTACCTTTGAGGGACTGGATATTCCGGTGGGCACGGTGCGCTTGCAGGCGCAGTTCGGCAAAAATACGGAGCACACCAAGGTGGTACTGGATGCCACTGATGCAACCCATGTGGAATATCGCTATGATTTCGCTACTGCTGATTTCATCGACGGGCGGGAGAATACCCAGTACATTACTTGCCAGCTGTCCGGGAATGTACAGAAGCTTCGTGTGAAGCTGACCGGATATGATGACAATGATATGGTTACGCTGCAAATGATTCAGCTGAACACACCTGTTCCCTTTGGGGTATCACCCTTGCGGATGCTCCTGATTGTGGGACTGGGAACGCTGGCATATGCCATAGCCTTTGCGCCGCTGCTGAGAAAGTCCTATGCGGAAACAACTCGTTTTTGTCGCCGGGCGGTGACATGCATGACGGCACTTGTTATGGTGCTGGCAGTGGTCATTGTTATGGCAGAACTGCCGGACGGTGGTATCAAAAAGCAGTTTATGCAAAAAACAGGCAACCAGATCACCCAGGAACTGGTGGATGCCTTTGAGAACGGACAGACGTCCTTGCTGAAGGAACCTTCAGAGAGTCTGCTGGCGGTGGAAAATCCCTACGACTGGAGTATGCGTGGCAGTGCAGGTGCAGAAGCCGAGTGGGATC
This sequence comes from Ruminococcus sp., assembly GCA_051893675.1. GTDB lineage: Bacteria > Bacillota > Clostridia > Oscillospirales > Ruminococcaceae > Ruminococcus_C. Next base: position 10,093 of record JBJFHO010000100.1, read on the forward strand.
ACGTGCTGTATGACGGGAAGTACTATTCTTATTATGGCATTGCGCCGGTCATTCTGCTGTATCTGCCTTATCATAAACTGACCGGGTACTACTGCTCCACCAATCTGTCAGTACTGCTGTTCAGTCTCATCGGACTGATGTTCCTGGGCATGACCTATCTGGCATTTGTGAAGCGTTGGTTCCGGAAAATCCCTGCCGGATGTGTCATTGCCGGGCTTGCCATTCTGTTCAGTGCCTGCGGTATCTGGTACAGCGTCGGGCGAACGCTGTTCTACGAGATATCCATCTCATCTGGCTTTACCTTTGTGACTATGGGTGCCTATTGCCTGATCACCTCCAATATTCTGGGACAGGGGAAGGTCTCCCTCATTCGAACAGCGCTGGCTTCGCTGTTTCTGGGGATTGCCGTGCTCTGCCGTCCTACGCTGGCGGTCTATGCCATCTGCGCCTGCGTTTACTTCCTGACAGCAATTTCTAAAGCAGGGCTGGTTCTGGAAGAGGGCTCTGTGAACGGTGTCAACAAAGTACGCCGGATCGGGTATATTTTATGTGCAGTTCTGCCGCTGGCAATTCTGGGAATTACCCAGATGTGGTATAACTATGTGCGGTTTGATTCGCCCTTTGACTTTGGCATACAGTATTCCTTGACCATCAATGATTTTACCAATTCGCAGTATCATACGCATTTTGTTCTCATCGGACTGCTGAACTATCTCTTTGCAGTGCCGGGATTTTCGGCGGAATATCCCTTTATTACAACGCCATTCTCAAAAATGGAAGTCAACGGTTATTATTTCTCTGATACGGGCAATACTTCTGGTATCCTGTTCCTGGCACTTCCGGTATTTGCATACTTTTTCTGCCGCAAGGCGCTCCGGAAACTTCCCGATCGGAAATCACGCTGGAAAACTGCGCTCCTGGTAGGACTGCCCTGCGTGATCATGCCGCTGGTGATCATCTGCTCTGTCTGGGAAAGCGGTTATGCCATCCGGTATACAGCAGATTTCTCCTGGGAGATCATTCTGGGTGCATATGTGATTCTGTTTTTCCTGTATGAGAAATCCCGGAATGAGACGAAAAAGGAACTGGTGCGGAAATTCATGGCAGTCTCCATGGTCTGTGCTATAGTTGTGAACGGTGTGCAGATCTTCAACTTTGCATTTCCGCAGGAACAGTATCCGGCATTGTGCGACCATCTGTATCAGCTGGTTGCATTCTGGAAGTAAGGAGGAGATGCAGAATGGATACGCTATACCTTGTGGTTCCGTGCTACAATGAAGAGGAAGTACTGCCAGAAACCTCCCGACAGCTGCTGGCGAAAATGACAGCGCTGATTGAAAAGCAGAAGATCTCGGAAAAGAGCAGGATCGTCTTTGTCAATGATGGCTCCAGAGACCGTACCTGGGAGATTATCGAACAGCTGCACCGGGATAATCCCATGTATCAGGGCGTCTGCCTGTCCCGGAACAGGGGACACCAGAATGCACTCCTTGCCGGACTGATGACAGTAAAAGACCACTGCGACATGACCATCTCTCTGGATGCTGACTTGCAGGATGATATTGATGCCATTGACGAAATGGTGGAAAAATATTATGAGGGAAATGATGTGGTGTACGGCGTGCGCAACGCCAGAGATACGGATACGTTCTTCAAAAAATTCACTGCTGAGGGCTTTTATAAGGTCATGAAGCATATGGGTGCAGATGTGGTGTTCAACCATGCGGATTATCGTCTTATGAGCCGCAGAGCGCTGGATGGTCTGAGCTCTTTCAAGGAAGTGAATATGTTCCTGCGTGGCATTGTGCCCATGATCGGTTATCGCAGTGACAAGGTGTATTATGCACGAAAGGAACGCTTTGCCGGCACCTCGAAATATCCCCTGAAAAAGATGCTTTCTTTTGCCTGGGAGGGGATCACATCCCTTTCCACAAAGCCTATCACTTTGATTACACGGCTGGGAATGTTGATTTTTCTGGTAAGCATTGTCATGTTAATTTATTCTGTGGTACGCCATTTTATGGGTGCCACGACAACAGGCTGGACTTCTCTCATTGTGTCCATCTGGGCAATCGGCGGCTTGCAGCTGCTTGCCATCGGTATCATCGGGCAATATATCGGAAAGGTCTATCTGGAGACAAAGGAACGTCCGAAATATATTGTGGAACAGTATCTCTCGGATGAGGATACAGAGGATAAAAAAACGCTGTCGTAACAGCGCATAAGCGCATATGTGATATGTGTAAGAGGGTGAACATAGTTCGCCCTTTTTTCTATAAAAGATGTGGGACGTTTGCAATGACTTCCCCAAAAACAGAACAAAATAAAAAGCACCCTGAGACAACCATCTCAAGGTGCATTGTTATCATATAGAAAAATAAAACCGCCCGGCCGTCTTGCAGCGAATAAAACCAAGCCATTACAGCAAGGTGGGTATCTGCCCGTCTGCTTCACGCTCCCTTCGTCCGCCGAAGCAGGAGGTCTGCAATCCACAACCGGAGCCGGATTCCCTTTAAAAGAGTGTTGGATTATAAAAACCGCAATGTCACGCACCAGGCAGTATTCATTTTTCTATGTTTAGTATAACATAATCTTTCACAAAAATCAATAGGAAATTTGTGAAAATTTTTCTGCTATCCTACTGTCAGAAGTGGATTATGCCTCTTCCTCGTCCTCTTCGTCGAAAAGCTCGTTGAGCTGCTGGAGAAACATGTTGCCGACAGTTTCATACTCATCGTCATCTTCGATGGTGCAGAGCATTTCCTCGCCGTCCACCATTTCCTTTTTCAGAACGACAAATTCACCGTCATCATTCAGCAAATCTTCCTCGTTTTCATAAAACGGGATCAGGGCACAGTAGGTGGCGTCGTTGTATTCCAGCTCGCCCAGCACCTCAAATTCCTGTTCGTTGCCGTCCTCATCTTCCAGAGTGTACAGCAGACCTGATCCGAATTCGTTTTCTTCTGCCATGGGACTTTCTCCTATCTGCCAAATCGGCGGTTATTCCGGATGCAATGCCGGTATCCTTATTATACAGGATTCTCACAAAAAAATCAAGTGGTTTTGTGAAAAATCATGCTTTTTCTTTCAAACCACTTGATTTTGAACATATACGAATCCCTCAAACTCCAATAGATAAACTTGCGGCATAAATTTCGCCATTCGTTGCCCTTTATCCTCGATGGGCGAAAGCCCATCTTGCGGTATTCTCCTAGTACCCTGTCACATCTAAAAGTTTATTCTGTTGCAAACGTCCCACCGGGAC
>JBJFHO010000101.1:0-13308 GCA_051893675.1 Ruminococcus sp.
AGCACACGCTCTCTATCAAACTATTTCAATAGTTTGATAGAGAATTAGTATTAGGAGGTATGTGACGAAAATGCAGAAAAGTGTAACGCAGAATTCATCCGCAGGAAAGGGAAACAAACTGGCGGACTGGCCTATCCGGACGCTGATCCTCAGTATGGGTATGCCTATGGTACTTTCCATGGTTTTACAGGCAGTGTATAACATTGTGGATACCATCTTCGTCAGCCATATGGAAAACGGCGATGCCGCTGTATTGGCGCTGACGGATTCCTATTCCATTCAGCTGCTGATCGTAGCCATCGGCGTTGGCACGGGAATCGGTATCAATGCGCTGCTCTCCAAAACCCTGGGAGAACAGAACCGGGAAAAGGCGGCGGAAATTGCCGGAAACGGTATCTTCCTTGGAATTTGTATCTATGTGGTATTTTTGCTGTTTGGTATATTTGGCGCCCACGGCTTTATTGCCATGCAGGCAAACGGCAATGTTCTTCGGGAGGAAATGGGTACAAAGTATCTGACTATCTGCTGTATCGGTTCTTTCGGTAATATTGGTTATACTGTGTATGAGCGATTTTTGCAGGGAACCGGCAGAACCAATCTTTCTACCATTGCGCAAATCAGCGGCGCAGCGCTTAACATTATTCTGGATCCTATTTTTATCTTTGGATTCGATCTGGGTGTTGTAGGTGCCGCACTTGCAACAGTAGTCGGTCAGATTGTTTCGCTGGTAACTGCTATGGTTTTCCACTACCGCTGGGACAAGGAGATCCGGGGCGATTGGAAACATATTCGTCCCAAGTGGAGATTGATTCGTGGTATCTATACGGTTGGCATTCCGGCTGCGGTGATGCAGGGACTGCTGTCTGTTATGGTACTGCTGGTCAATCTGGTATTCGGTACGCAGGGTGCCCAGGCAGAGGCGTTGCAGGCTGCATACGGTATCTACTATAAAATACAGCAGTTTGCATTGTTTGCCGCATTCGGTCTGAGCAATACGCTGATCACAGTGGTTGCCTTTAATTACGGCAAGCAGGAACGGGTACGTCTCCGCCAATGCGTGAAGTATGGCTTGCTCTATTCCGTTGGGTTGATGGTTGTGGTGACGATTTTGTTCCAGCTGTTTGCAAGTCCCATTTCCAGCATGTTCAACAGCGACGGCGGAAAGGAGATTCAAGTGCTGTGTACCCGTGCAATGCATATCTGTACCATTGGCTATGTGTTCATGGGGATTACAGTGGCAATTCAGGGTATTTTGCAGGCGTTCCGCTGCGTCTTTTCGCCTCTGGTACTGGCAATGCTGCGATTGGTTCTGCTGCCGATTCCGTTGTGTTTCCTGTTTCTGGCGACTTCGCATCCCTCTGAACTGGTTTGGTGGTCGTTTGCCATTGCGGAAATTGTGACAGCTGTTGTTTCCTGTATCGTTCTGAAATGCACGTATCAGAAAAAGATGCGGCAGATTTCGCAGAACGCTGCATAAACAAGAAGTCCTTTCCTGCGTGTGATTGCGCATACAGGAAAGGGCTTTTTCATATCAATATCTGTTTATTTCAGGAATCCGGCAATAATGCGTTCCTCTGCTTCTTGTTCTGTCAGTCCGAGCGTGCAGAGCTTCAGAATCTGTTCACCTGCAATCTTGCCGATGGCAGCTTCATGAATCAGTGCTGCGTCAATGCAGGATGCTTCCAGCGCTGGTGCAGCTGTGACGGAACCGTTTTCTGCCAGGATCGCATCGCATTCCGAGTGACCGGTACAGCGTGTCAAACCGTGTATCTGAGAGATGAAATGCTGCTTGGAATTGCCTCGTGCAACAGAACGGGAGATCAGGTCTGCGCCGGAATCGTCTCCCCGGAGTACCACAGAAAAATCTGTCTCTGCCGTTTCATCGCCGTCTGTCATAATGCGCTCCCGGATCAGGATCTTGGCACGTGCTTCCAGCTCTGCTCTGGTTTTTCTCCGGGAATGATCTACGCCGCCCAGCTGGACTGTATCCATTTCCAGAACAGCGTCCTCCTCCAGAAATGCTTCTGTCACAGGGTCGATGACACGGTCGGCTTTTGCTGCACCTGTTCCGATGTGCTTTTCCTGATAGATCACGTGGGAATTCTTTCCCATGAAAAAGCGGTGGATGCCGTTGTGCACTGTTTCTTCGCCGTGCTCTGCATGGATGCCGCAGCCTGCGATAATGGTGACATCAGCACCTTCGCCTACATGGAAGTCATTGTATACCAGGTCGTGGAATCCGGTCTGGGTAACACATGCGGGAATAAATACCTTTTCGCCCTTGGTGCCCGGCTGGATGAAGATATCCAATCCCGGCTGATCTGTTTTGGAGACGATCTGGATATGTTCCGTGGAATTCCGTTCGGCACACTGTCCGTTGGAACGGATGTTGTATGCACCGTCATAGGAGCCTTCATAATCGGAGACAAGCTTCAGCAGTTCTTTCAGTTTCGATTCCATTATCGGCGTTCCTCCTTTCCGAGAGGACAGCGTGCGGTACGTTCGTCCTCCAGCAGCGTGGGCAGGATTTCCTCACGGCTGCCCTTGGTACGTACTTTTCCGTTTGCCACAACGACAATTTCGTCTGCGATGGACAAAATGCGTTCTTGGTGGGAGATGATGAGCAGAGTCTGTTCCTGCTTCTGCATTTCCCGGAAGGTGTCCACCAGACGGGTGAAGCTCCACAGGTCAATGCCGGCTTCCGGTTCGTCAAAAATAATAAATCTGCCGCCGTGCGCCAGAACGCTTGCGATCTCAATACGCTTCATTTCGCCGCCAGAAAGTCCGGTGTTGATCTCACGGTCAGCATATTCTTCGGCGCAAAGTCCGACTTTTCCCAGCAGGGTGCACATGGTCTCCGGGGACATGGACTCGCCGCCGGCAAGCTCCATCATATCCTGCACGGTCATGCCCTTGAACCGTACCGGCTGCTGAAAGGCGTAAGAAATACCTTTTCTGGCACGTTCTGTGACGCTGCAGTTCGTAATATCCTCGCCGTTCAGCAAGATACGCCCGGATGCAGGCGGGATTATGCCGGCGATCAGTTTCGCAAGAGTTGTTTTTCCGCCGCCGTTCGGACCAGTAATGACTACCATTTTCTCATCGGGAATGGTAAGGTCGATTCCCTGGATCAAAGGGGTTCCGTCCGGCAGATTCCATGTGATTTGTTCCAATTGCAGCATGGTGTCTCCTCCAGTTCTATCAATTCAATAGTGTATTTTTCTATACAGACTCTTATAGTATAACATATTTTGATAGGAATTGTATACATTTTTTTTGAATTCTTTTTGTACGGGGATGTCAGAGTGTGATTCTTTTAATCTTCGTAAAATTTTCAATTTCTGCTTGCTATTTTTTGAAATATCTGTTATACTAAAGGTTAATTGCGAATCGTATAAGTGGGAAAGGAGTACGCATCCATGAGAAGAAAGTTGAAAAAGCTGTTCAGTCTGCTCACAAGCAGAGTGGTTATCATTGGTCTTTTGATTGCAATACAGCTTGCATGGTTTGTGATTTTGTTTTTGCGGCTGACGCAATATGCTTCCTGGATCAATGTGGGCTTTGTCATAATGAGCGCTCTCATTGAACTGTATATTATCAGCAAGCCGGGCAATCCGTCCTATAAAATTCTGTGGTTGCTGTTCATCGGTACGTTTCCGGTATTGGGCGGCTTGATGTATCTGATGTTCGGTGACAAGCGGCCGTCCCGGAAAATGCGCAGGCAGCTGCATCACGGCAAACGTGCCATCGGTGCCCGTGTTCCTGTGGATAGTGCTCTGGGTGGACTGCCTTCCCGGACAGCTTCCATCGGTTTCTACCTGGAACGCTGTGGATTCCCCATGTATGAGAATACGCAGGTGGAATATTACTCCGTGGCTGATGATGCCTATGTACAGCTTCTGGCTGATCTGAAACAGGCGAAGCATTACATTTTTATGGAATATTTTATTATCACGGAAGGCGTCATGTGGGATTCCATCAAAGAGGTGTTGAAAGAAAAAGCGGCAAACGGGGTAGAGGTACGGTTCATATACGACGATCTGGGCAGTATCGGCTGTCTGCCGAAGCATTTCCGGAAGGAGCTGTCCGAGGCTGGGATCCATGTCATGGCGTTCAATCCCTTTCGTCCTGCTTTGTCCGCTGTTATGAATAACCGCAGCCACCGGAAAATTACAGTCATTGACGGATATATCGCATATACCGGCGGATTTAATCTGGCTGACGAGTACATCAATGAAATCGAACGGTTCGGGCATTGGAAGGATACGGGCATTCGTCTGTGCGGTGAAGCAGCTTACAGTTTTACACTAATGCACCTGGAATTGTGGAATGCCTTTCACGATACGGAGGATACCTGCAAGGATTACAAGCCCTATCGTTATCATTCTGTCTCTTTTCCCTCGGATGGATTTGTGCAGCCCTATTATAATTCGCCCTTTGAAAATGAAACTCTTGCACAGGATGTCTATCTGGATATGTTGGCACAGGCAGAGCATTATGTCTATATTTTCACCCCGTATCTGGCAATTGACGATGAAATGCAGCGTGCCCTCTGTATGGCAGCACAGCGTGGTGTGGATGTACGGATCGTGACGCCGGGTATCCCGGATAAGCGCATTGTATATTCCCTGACACGTTCGTATTATGAACCGCTGATTCGTGCCGGCGTGCGGATCTATGAGTATACCCCCGGCTTTATCCACGCAAAGAGCTATCTGGTGGATGACCGTATGGGCATTGTGGGAACCATCAATATGGACTACCGCAGTCTGTATCTGCACATGGAATGCGCTGTTCTGATGGTGGAATGCAGTGCACTGGAAAAGCTGAAACTGGATTGCATTGTCACTATGGAAAAAAGTCGTCGTGTGACTTTGCAGGACTGCAAAAACCGCCGGAGAAGCCGTCTGTGGCAGGCAATTCTCCGGACGATCAGTCCGCTTTTATAATTACGATGGAAACCGAAAACCGGCAGAACAGGAATACGCACTGTTCTGCCGGTTTGTTTTTGAACATAGAATGGTTGGGGGAGGCTTTTCACAGCATGCTCATAAAGCCCACAGCCTTTCCCAGGATCCGTACATATTCCAGTTCCTCTCCCACATAGACCAGGGGAGAATATGCCGGATTTTCTGCCACCAGCTGCAATCTTTCGTGCTCCCGGTCGTAGTAGACACGCTTCAGTGTTGCTTCATCGTCAATGATAACAGCGGCGATTTCTCCGTTGTCCACCATGGGCTGACTGCGGATGAATACAGCATCGCCGTCATAGATACGTGCGCCGATCATGCTGTCACCACGTGCCAGCAGACAAAAATCCGCATGGATATCGGCGTCTGCCATAATAAAACTCTCCCGTTCTTCCTGGGCAAAGATCGGCTTGCCGCAGGCGATCTCTCCCAGCAGAGGAAACCGCTTGAGACGGACAGGACGCAGATTCGGATAGTCCTCCAGGGATAATTCCTGTTCATTCTCACTGTCGTATCCCATGAGCCATGCCTCTTTTACGCCCAGCGCTTTTGCCATCCGACGCAGCTTGCTGTCACGGGGACGGAAGGAACCGGAACAGTACTGGCTCATGGTAGAACGGGAAATGCCGGTCTTTTCGCACAATTCGGATTGCGTCATCTGCTTTTGCTGCATTGCTTGATTCAGTCGTGCGGTGAAATCTTCCATATGGATACCTCCGGTGTGCTTTACAGTCTTATAAGGTGTTGCCTCGATTGCATTATACCATGGAACAGGGCAAAAGGCAAGTGCAGGCATGAAATTATTACAGCGGAATCCGGTAGGATCCGGATGGAATCCCAGCAGTCACCGCCGCTTGTTCATATAAAATTTGCGAATGTATCTTGCAAAATGAGGCGGAATATGTTATAATACAATAGATAGTATATCATGTTGTCATTTTGCCGCAGATACGACGGTATCTTGTGCTGAAGCATTGATTTTTCTGTCAACTGAATTTGCGTCCGGACAGGACGGGTCGACAGCAGGAAAGGCTGTGTTTTCCAGCTTTGCTGTGCCGTGATCCGTGTCGGAACGAAAACCGGCTGCGGACAGCAGCCTGAACCGGCGGACTGCGGCCTCTGGCGATGCAGCCTTTTTGCCGGACACACATTGGGGGATTCTTTTGCCTGGATTCAGGCTGCAAACCGGATCCCCGAAAATTTACAAAATAGGAGAGATGAACATGGAGTATCGCATTGAGCATGACTCGATGGGAGAGGTCAAGGTACCTGCCGACAAGTACTGGGCTGCACAGACAGAACGCAGCCACGAGAACTTTCTGATCGGCGTGGGCATTGAGACAATGCCCCGGGAAATCACACATGCTTTCGGTATCCTCAAGAAGGCTGCCGCAATTGCTAACCACAAGCTTCGTCCGGAGAAAATGACGGATGAGAAGCTTGCTGCTATTTCTACCGCTTGTGATGAGGTGATTTCCGGCAGCCTGAACGAGCATTTTCCGCTTGTGGTATGGCAGACAGGAAGCGGCACACAGTCGAATATGAACACCAACGAAGTCATTGCGAACCGTGGAAACGAGATCGCCGGAAAGAAGCTCCTGCATCCCAATGATGATGTGAATATGAGCCAGTCCTCCAACGATACGTTCCCCACTGCAATGCACATTTCTGCTGTTCTGGCAGTGGAGGACAAGGTTTTGCCGGCAATTGACGAATTGGTGGCAACTTTCCGCCGTCTGGAAGAAGAGCACGAAGGCATTGTCAAGAGCGGCAGAACACACCTTCAGGATGCAACGCCGATTAAGTTTTCCCAGGAGATCAGCGGATGGCGTACTTCCCTCGAGCGTGATCGCGAGATGCTCGTTTCTGCGCTGCCGTATCTGAAAACACTGGCACTGGGCGGCACCGCAGTTGGTACCGGTCTGAATGCGCCGAAGGGCTTTGACGTAGAAGTTGCAAAGGCAGTTTCTGAGCTGACCGGCAAGGACTTCGTTACCGCAGAGAACAAGTTCCACGCACTGACCAGCAAGGACGAGCTCGTATTCGCACACGGTGCCCTCAAGGCGCTGGCTGCAGATATGATGAAGATCGCTAACGATGTGCGCTGGCTGGCAAGCGGTCCCCGTGACGGCCTCGGCGAGATCACTATTCCTGAGAATGAGCCTGGCTCTTCCATTATGCCGGGTAAGGTAAACCCCACCCAGTGCGAGCAGGTGACTATGGTCGCTGTACAGGTAATGGGCAACGATGTTGCTGTGGGCATGGCAGCTTCTCAGGGTAACTTCGAGTTGAATGTATTTATGCCGGTTTGTGCATACAACTTCCTCCAGTCCGCACGCCTGCTGGCAGAGTCCATTGTTTCCTTTAACAAGAACTGTGCTGTAGGTATTTGTGCAAATCGTGAGAAGATGCACCACAACCTGCACAATTCTCTCATGCTGGTAACAGCACTGAACCCCTATATCGGTTATGAAAACGCTGCCAAGACGGCAAAGAAGGCGTTCCATGACAACATTTCCCTGAAGGAAGCCTGCGTTGAGCTGGGATTCCTGACAGCGGAACGGTTCGACGAGGTGTTCCATCCGGAACAGATGGTCTGAACCCTGCGCTCTGCGCTGAAAAATAAGAAAGAAAGGTAGTTTTGCTATGACATACAGTTATTTTCCGGGCTGTACTTTAAAGACTAAGGCGAAAGACCTCGATCATTATGCCCGGATCTCTGCTGAAGCATTGGGATTTACTCTGGAAGAACTTCCGGACTGGCAGTGCTGCGGCGGCGTTTATCCGATGGCGAAAAATGAGATCGCAACAAAGCTCTCATCCATCCGTGCACTGGCAAAGGCAAAGGAACTGGGACAGCCGCTGGTGACTCTTTGTTCCGCCTGCCATAATGTCATCAAGCAGGTCAACCATGACATGCAGACGGATGACAACATCGTCCTGAAGGCAAACAATTATCTGAAGATGGATGAGCCGTACCAGGGTGAAACCGAAGTAATTCACTATCTGGAAGTGCTGCGTGACAAGGTGGGCTTTGACGAGCTGAAAAAGAAGGTCGTCAATCCCCTGAAGGGCAAGAAAATTGCGGCGTATTACGGATGTCTCTTGCTTCGTCCGGGAAAAACCATGCAGATGGACAACCCGGAGAATCCGAAGATCCTGGAGGACTTTATCCGTGCCATCGGCGCAACACCGGTGCTCTATCCGATGCGCAATGAGTGCTGCGGCGGCTATCTGACACTGGATGAAAAGTCTGTGGCAGAGTCCCGGAGCAATAAGGTGATGACAAGCGCTGCGGAAAACGGTGCGGAAATGGTTATCACCGCATGTCCGCTCTGTCTCTACAACCTCCAGAAGAATTCCGGCGTTTCTGATCTGCCGGTCGTATACTTTACCGAACTGCTCGCAGAAGCACTCGGTCTGAAATAAGGAGGAACGGAAATGGCAGATTATAAAGAGCTCGTTCTGACAGCGAGCGGCGTCAATCCGCTCAAGTGTATGCGCTGCGGTAAATGCAGCGGTACCTGTCCGTCTTATGATGCAATGGAATATCATCCGCATCAGTTCGTGTATATGGTGGAAAAAGGTGACATCGAAAAGCTCATGGCATCCAAGTCTATCTATACATGTCTCTCCTGCTTTGCCTGCGTAGAACGTTGCCCTCGTGACGTTGAGCCGGCAAAACTGGTGGAAGCAGTCAGACTGGCGGTGATCCGTCAGCAGGGACAGAATCACCTGAAATCGGAGCAGATCCCCGAAATGATAGATGAGGATCTGCCGCAGCAGGCGATCGTCAGCGCATTCCGGAAATACAGCAAGTAAGGAGGCATAAAAATGCGGAGAATTGGTGTTTTTGTATGCCACTGCGGTACGAACATTGCCGGTACTGTCGATGTAAAAACCGTTGCTGAAACTCTTGGAAAAGAGCCGGCAGTTGTTTTCTCGACAGATTATCCGTACATGTGCTCAGAGGCAGGCCAAAACATAATCAAGGATGCAATTAAGGAATACAAGCTGGAAGGCGTTGTCGTATGTTCGTGCTCGCCGCGTATGCATGAGGCAACATTCCGGAAGGCAGTTCAGGCTGCTGGCCTGAATCCTTATTTGCTGGAAGTGGCAAATATCCGTGAGCAGTGCTCGTGGATCCACAAGGATATGGCAGAGGGTACTGCAAAGGCAATCGTCCTCGGACGTGCTGCCATTGCAAAGGTTCTGCTGAATACACCGCTGACTGCCGGCGAAAGTCCGGTAACGAAGCGTGCACTGGTCATTGGCGGCGGTATTGCCGGTATCCAGACAGCCCTGGATATTGCAGAGGCTGGCTATCCGGTAGATATCGTGGAAAAAGAACCTACCATCGGCGGCAAGATGACACAGATCGACAAGACATTCCCGACACTGGACTGCTCGTCCTGTATCCTCACCCCGAAAATGGTAGAGTGCGCACAGAACGAGAACATTACCATCTACTCCTACAGCGAAGTAGAGGCAGTGACTGGTTTCGTGGGCAACTTCAGCGTGAAGATCCGCCGGAAGGCTCGTTATGTTGACGAGGACAAGTGTACCGGATGCGGTGCATGTACCGAAAAGTGCCCGGTCAAGAATGTACCGGATGCTTATAACCTGGGTCTGAGCAATCGCCACGCAGCTTACATTCCCTTTGCACAGGCAATCCCGAATGTGGCTGTTCTGGACAGCGAACGCTGCATCAAGCTCACCAAGGGCAAGTGCGGTCTCTGCTCCACAGTCTGCTCCGCCGGAGCCATCGACTATGAGCAGAAGGAAACTATCGTTGAGGAAAAGTACGGTGCCATCGTTGCCGCGACAGGTTATAATCCGATCAACATTGACGGCTATGATGAATTCGCATATTCTCAGAGCAAGGACGTTGTGACTTCTCTGGAATTCGAGCGTATCCTCAAGGCAGACGGTCCTACAGATGGTCATCTGCAGCGTCTTTCTGACGGCAAACAGCCGAAAACACTGGTATTTGTACAGTGCGTGGGCAGCCGTGAATCCGGTTCTACCCATGGCTGCGGCAAGGAGTACTGCTCCAAGATCTGCTGCATGTATACCGCAAAGCATGCAATGCTCTGCCGTGAAAAATATCCGGATACCGATGTTTATGTATTCTACATTGACGTTCGTACACCGGGTAAGAATTACGACGAATTCTATCGCCGTGCAGTAGAACAGTATGGTGTACATTATATTAAAGGTATGGTAGGCAAGGTCGCACCTCAGGCAGATGGTACGCTGGATGTCCAGGCTTCTGACCTGATCTCCAACGAACAGCTGCACATTAAGGCAGATATGGTCGTCCTGGCAGCGGCAATCGAACCGGATAAGACTGCTCGTCCTCTGGCAACCATGCTCACTGCCAGCATGGATACCAACGACTTCTTCACCGAAGCACACGCAAAGCTGCGTCCGGTAGAATCTCCGACAGCAGGTGTATTCCTGTCCGGTGTCTGCCAGGGCCCGAAGGATATTCCGGAGACTGTTGCACAGGCAGGCGCTGCCGCTTCGAAGGTAATCGGTCTGCTGGCAAAGGACAAGCTCTCCTGCAATCCCTGTGTTGCACATTCTGATGAACTCAAGTGCAACGGCTGCTCGACTTGTGCAAATGTCTGCCCGTACGGCGCAATTACGTATGAGGAGAAGGACTTCAGCCGCCGCAAGGATGGCACAATGATTCGCCGTGTGGCATCTGTCAATGAGGCAGTTTGCCAGGGATGCGGTGCATGTACGGTTGCCTGCCCGTCCGGTGCAATGGATCTGAAGGGCTTCGCAACCAGTCAGATTATGGCGGAGGTAGATGCAATATGCAAGTAAATCAGGAATTCAGACCGAAAATCGTCGCATTCTGCTGTAACTGGTGTTCGTATGCAGGTGCTGACCTTGCGGGAACCAACCGCTCTAACTATCCGGCAGATGTCAAGATCATCCGTGTACCTTGCTCCTGCCGTGTGAATCCGCTCTTTATTCTGCGTGCCTTTCAGCGTGGCGCAGACGGCGTGATTCTCTGCGGATGCCATCCGGGTGACTGTCACTACACCACCGGTAACTATTATGCACGCCGCAGAATGACCATGCTCTTCTCTATGCTCGACTATCTGGGTATCGAAAAAGAGCGTACCCGTGTAGAATGGGTATCCGCCGCAGAAGGTGCAAAGTTTGCAGCTACTATGAATGAATTTGTGGAAACTGTAACAGCACTGGGCGAGAACAAGAGACTGGAGGATCTGAGATGCAAAGCGAAATGATGAAAAGAGCCTCCGAGCTTCTGGCAGATGGTACAGTTGTACGTGTTCTGGGCTGGAAAAACGGTGAGTTCGTATACGATCCCACACCGGCTGTGTTTGATTCTGCGGAAGCTCTGGAACAGGATTTTGTATATCACGATTTTTGCGGCAGCAACCTGTCGAAGTATCTGATCAAGCTGTCCAGACTGGAAGGAAAAACCTTGGTTTTCCTGAAGCCTTGTGATTCCTACAGCTTCAACCAGCTGCTGACAGAACATCGCATCAAGCGTGAAAATGTATATATCATTGGCATTCCCTGTGACGGAAAGCTGGATCCGGACACTGTCCGTGCTTCTGGCGCAGAGGGTATTCTGGGCGTTGCAACAGAGGGCGATACCGTAAAGGTGGATACCATGTACGGCGATGTGACGCTGAACAAGGCTGACTGCCTGCTGGAACGCTGCAAGGTCTGCAAGAGCCACGAAGTAGTCGTATTTGACGAAATGCTGGGCGAAAATGGCAGCGTAAACGAGGAATGCGGCAGATTTGATGAAGTGGCAAAGCTGGAAGCTATGACACCGGATGAGCGTTTTGCTTTCTGGCGCGGTGAGCTTTCCCGCTGTATCCGCTGCAATGCCTGCCGTAACGTATGCCCGGCATGCAGCTGTGAGCAGTGCGTATTCGACAATCCGGCATCCGGCGTGTCCCAGAAGGCTGCGGCAGATTCTTTCGAAGAGAATATGTTCCACATCATCCGTGCATTCCACGTTGCCGGCCGCTGCACAGACTGCGGCGAGTGCTCTCGTGTATGTCCGCAGCACATTCCGCTGCACCTGCTGAACCGCAAGTTCATCAAGGATATCAACACCTACTATGGGGAATATCAGGCAGGCGCTGAAGAGGGAAGCCGTGCACCGCTGGTGAACTTCACCCAGGAGGACTGCGAGCCGAATGTTGTATATAAAGGAGGCAGCAAGTGATGAAAAAAGTTTCATGTTCGAATCTGGATGCGCTGTTCGCTGCCATTGCAGAGGCAAAAAAGCTCTATCTGCCTACAGCAGACGGTGCCGATGAAAAGCGTGGCGCAAAATATGCTGTCTGGACACCGGGAACGGTCTATGCAGCAGATGCTGTCAATACCGTCCGCAGTGCAAAGGATTTCTTCTTCCCGCAGGTAGAACGCATGGCAAACTTCAAGGTGGAGGGAAAATCCATCGAGGTCGAGGATATCCGTGAGGAATGCGAGGATTTCGTGATCTTCGGCGTACGTGCCTGCGATGCGGCAAGCTTCAAGATCCTGGACAGCGTTTATCTGTCTGATCCGGTAGACACCTTCTATCAGAACCGCCGGGAGCACGGTATCATCATGACTATGGCGTGCGGAAAGCCCAGCGAGACCTGCTTCTGCTCCGTATTTGGCATTGATGCTGCTGAGCCGGCAGGGGATATCAGTTGCTGGAAATCCGGCGATGAGATCCTGATGCAGGCAAACACCGAAAAGGGCGAGGCACTGCTGGCGTCTCTGTCTATGCTGGAGGATGCTGCTGACAATGCTGCCGATACTGCGAAGGAAGACATCCGCAAGGTACTGGATAAGCTGCCACTGAAGAACCTGTCTACTGACAAGTTTGGCGGAGACAAGCTCATGGAATTGTTTGATTCTGATAAGTGGGAAGGACTTTCTCAGTCCTGTCTGGCATGCGGTACTTGTACTTTTGTCTGCCCGACTTGCCAGTGCTATGATATCCGTGACTATGATACAGGCCACGGCATCCAGCGCTTCCGCTGCTGGGACAGCTGTATGTACTCTGACTTTACGCTCTGTGCACATGGTAATACCAGAACTACACAGATGCAGCGTTTCCGTCAGCGGTTCATGCACAAGCTGGTTTACTATCCCGCAAACAATGAGGGTATCTTTGGATGTGTTGGCTGCGGCCGCTGCATGAAGAGCTGCCCGATTTCCATGAACATCGTAAAAGTCATGAAGACACTGGGGGAGGATCACGAATGAGACAAGAAGCGTTAATTCCGAAGGTCGGCGTTGTCACAGACATTCGTATGGACACTCCGGATGTCAAGACCTTCCGTGT
>JBJFHO010000102.1:0-2908 GCA_051893675.1 Ruminococcus sp.
ATTACCGGACGCCATGAAATCCCAGCATTTTTTCAAATCCGTGAGCGCAGCGAACACCATCATTCCTAACTCCTCATTCCTAACTCCTCATTCCCAATTCCTCATTCCCAACTCCTCACTCCTAATTCCACCTCCATTATGTTTCCTACTTTAAATGGGTTTAAATTTTTTGTTAAAACAGAAAAATTCTATTTCACATTTGGACGGAAATATGGTATAATAAACGATAGATGATATCACTACCCCAAACCATTCCAGAATACGGAAGAAAGGCAGGAAAAATTCCGGTTATGGCAGAAAAAATTATTTCCATTCAGGATAACAATCAATTCCAGGCGTTATGCGGCAGCTTTGATGAAAATCTGAAGCTGCTGGAACAGCGCTATCATGTCACTATTGTCTGCCGGGGCGAGGGCATCCGGGTGCAGGGTTCCTCTGCGGAAGTCGATCTGGCTGCCGGGGCACTGGAATCCCTGCTGCAAATGGTTGCCCGGGGACAGGCGGTCACGCCCCAGTCCATTCACTATGTGGCAGAAATGGTGGAGGACGGTGCTGCCGGTCAGCTGTCTCAGCTGGCGGATGATGACACTGTATGCCTGACTGCCACTGGAAAGCCTGTGCATACCCGGACAGTGGGACAGCGGAATTATATCCGTGCCATTGCCGATCACACCATTGTGTTCGGACTGGGGCCTGCCGGCACCGGAAAGACCTACCTTGCCGTTGCTATGGCTGTACGTGCATTCCGGCGCCACGAGGTCACAAGGATCATCCTCACCCGTCCGGCGGTGGAAGCCGGCGAAAAGCTGGGATTTCTCCCTGGTGATTTGCAGGATAAGGTGGATCCCTACCTGCGTCCGCTGTATGATGGGCTCTTTGAAATGCTGGGTGCGGAGGCATTCCAGCGGCATCTGGAACGGGGCTCCATTGAGGTAGCACCTCTCGCCTATATGCGCGGCAGAACGCTGGACAATGCCTTTATCATTCTGGACGAAGCACAGAACACCACCGGCGAACAGATGAAAATGTTCCTGACCCGTCTGGGCGAAGGCAGCCGCATGGTCATTACCGGAGACACCACTCAGATTGACCTGCCGGACAAGCAGAAAAGCGGTCTTGTCATTGCATCACGCATCCTGCGGCATGTTGATGATATCGCCGTCTGCGAGTTCACAAACCGGGATGTGGTACGGCATAAGCTGGTGCAGGATATCATCCGTGCTTATGAAGCGGCAGAACACAGACACAATTCCGGGAAACCGGAGAAAAATAAATGATGAAACCACGAAAGGAGATCTTCTATTATGCCAAAAGTCAAAGTCATGGTAAAAAACAATCAAACCGAAGTACGGGTACCAGTGGGGATCCGTCTGCTGATCCGGCGCTGCTGTCAGGCGGTTCTGGTGTCAGAACATTTCGAACAAGATGCAGAAGTCAGCGTCTCCTTCGTCAGCAATGCGGAGATCCGGCGGCTGAACCGGATCTACCGCCAGAAAGACCGCACTACCGATGTACTCTCCTTCCCTCTGGGACAGGACGGTCACTATGATACCAACAAGGAAACCGGCTGCGCACTGCTGGGTGATGTAGTGATCTCCCTGGAAACTGCTATGAAACAGGCAGATATGTACGGACATTCTCTGGAACGGGAGATCGGGTTCCTGACAGTACATTCCATGCTCCACCTGCTGGGTTACGACCATGAGACAAGTCCTCTGGAAGAACGCAAAATGCGGGAAAAGGAAGAGGAAGTCCTGGGCGAGCTGGGTATTTCCAGAGAGGCCACCTTCACCAATCCGGAGGACAGTGATCTATGACAAAATCTGTTTTTGTGACCCTTGCCGGACACACCAACGCCGGAAAGTCCTCGCTGCTCAATGCCATTATCGGCGAAAAGATCGCCTCTGTCAGCCCGAAGCCCCAGACTACCCGCACTCGTATCACTGGTATCAAAACCGTAGGCGAGACGCAGATGGTCTTTATGGACACGCCGGGTCTGCACAAGCCTACCACGAAGCTCAGCACCCACATGCTCCAGGCAGTAAAGGATGCGGTGGCAGATATTGACGCAGTACTCTTTGTTCAGGACTGCACAAAGCCCCTGTCCTCTCAGGAGGAAGAACTGCTGCAGTCGCTAGAGCGTACCAAGACACCGACGATTCTGGTGCTGAACAAGATTGACCTGTGCAGCGACAAGACCAAGCTTATGGGTACCATTGCAAGGCTCAATACAGCTCATTCCTTTGCAGCAACTGTGCCAGTGAGTGTGACAGAAAATGACGGCGTGAATCTGGTGGAAGAGGAGGTCATGGCACTGGCACAGCCGGCGCCCCACTACTTCCCTGATGAAAAATTCACCGATCAGCCGGAACGTGTTCTTGCGGCGGAAATGATCCGGGAAAAGATCCTGAATCTGCTCCGGGACGAAGTACCTCACGGCATTGCGGTCTCCATCGAGCGCATGAAGGAACGGGATGACAAGGATCTGCTGGATATTGACGCCACCATCTACTGCGAACGGGAGTCCCACAAGGGTATCCTCATCGGCAAAAACGGCGCTATGCTGCGGAGAATCGCCACGCTGGCACGGAAAGATCTGGAACGTTTTTTCTATATCCAGGTGAATTTGCAGTGCTGGGTCAAGGTCAAAGAGGATTGGCGTAACAAAGAGGGACTCATACACAATTTTGGATTAGATGGCGGAGAGTAAGGCAGCAGTCGTTGTAAACGTCCCACCGGGACGTTTACAAAATTTCACTTGTTGAAAAGGTTTCACAAGGCGGGGCGGTCTTGTTCGCCCCGCCTCGAAAAAGCTGTCGCTTTTTCTCACCACCCTCTCCGCGGCGCAAAAGAATGCGCCGGGGTGTTTCGCCGCCTGCGGGCGGCGACCAGGGACGCTGTCCCTGGA
>JBJFHO010000103.1:0-2908 GCA_051893675.1 Ruminococcus sp.
CCAGCATTTTTGAAAAATTGCTGGATCAAAAAACTTCATTGCCGCCTGCGGCGTGAGGATTTGCAGCCTTGTATAAACATGGTTTTCCACATTTTAAACTTTCATTGTGGAAAACCAGTTGACTTCAAGTTATATAAAAACCGCCGAAATCACGTGGATTTCGGCGGTTTTATTTTTATCAGAATTTTTGGCTGTTGAAAAGTGTGGAAAACCACTTGATGAAAAAGCCGTTCAGAACGTCAGTATAAAACAGATCCAATGCTCATACTCAGATTCCACCTGAATCTTGATCCGATGGGTATCCGCAATACTCTTTGCAATGGAAAGTCCCAGCCCGTAACCGCCTGTCTGGCGTGCCCGGGAGGAATCGCTCCGGTAGAACCGCTCAAAGATCTTTTCCTTTTCCGCTTCCGTAACACCCTTACCCGTATTGAATATTTTCAGAGTTTTCTTATCCCGGACTTGCTGGAGCGTCACCCGGATCTCGCCGTGCTCATCGCTGTACTTGATGGCATTGTCAATGAAAATTGCCACCAGCTGAACGATCTGCTCCATATTTCCCGTATACTGCAAATCCTCCTGGATTTCCATGGTTAGCTTTTTTTCCTGTTCAAATGCCTGACTCTCAAAGGGGAGCGCTGCACTGGAAACAGCTGCACTGAGGGAAAATGATGTAAAATCCTTCTGAGGATCGCTCATTTCCAGCTTGGTCAGATTCATCATATCACTGACAAGGGTGCGCATCCGTTCCGTCTGGGACTGAATGTAACTGAGCCATTTGTTCGGCCCGATCTCGTCCTGTAAAATATCCGTGTTGGCAGAAATAATCGTCAGAGGCGTTTTCAACTCGTGCCCGGCATCAGAAATAAACTGCCGCTGCCGTTCAAAGGTCTCCTGCATAGGTCGTATTGCTCGTTTGGTCAGAATCATGGTGAGAAAGAACACCACGCCTTCCATCAGGATAAATACAAGAATACTTACGGAGAGCAGCTGTTTCAGCAGGAGATGGTCCGCACTCCGATCGGAAAAAACCACAACAAATCCGCCGGTGAAGTCCTTGCGAAAAAATTGCAGCTGTTCATACTTCCCATCGATCTCGCCTTTTTCCACCACATAATCCAGAAGCATCTGCCCATCCTCCCGGGAATAGGCATCAGTGCCGTCCATACGTGTCAGATTGCCATTTTCGTCGGCAAAACAGAGAAAGTGGTCGATGGTGACGGAATTTTCTTTTTTGCGCTGGGGACGCTCATCCAGCTTTTTTCCTGTTTCCTCTGTTGTTGCAGAAACCAAAGATGAAAGTCTGGAAATATGGGCATTTCCGGAGGCGCAAAGCATTGCCATAGGTGCCGCATCATACACATCCTGTGCCGCACCATACCACGGCTCTTCCGGATCATATGGTTCCCAGTCGTCATAGGGATCTTCCGGATATTCCGGCTCTTCAGGCCAGGGCTTGGGAGGCAGTGTCTGCTCCGGCTTGGTATACTGGGGTGTGGTAAATGTAGCATGGGGAAGTGTTTCACGTGAAACAGGCGCTGTTGTCGTAATCACCGGCTTTGTCTGAACCGGTTGTGTCGCTGTGGTATGCTGAGGCTTTGTCTGGGAAACCTGTGTCCGGGCAGTCGTCGTAGTTACTGCGGTGGTCTGTGTTTCTGTGCTGTCAGAGGTAACGGCGGCAGTGGTGACCGCAGCGGAACTCTGACCGTCCGAGGTTTCCGGCTCCTGAAAATCCGGCGGCATGTCATCGGGTGGAGCCAATTCATTCTCCTGTATTGCAGCCTCACTGATGGCGATCTGCTCCAACAAATCCCGTGTCTGGTTGTAGCTCATAGCTTCTGTAATCACATTAAGCGCCACCAGAGGAACCATTAGCAGAGCCGTCAGCATGGTCATGGTAATCAGGATAAACTGCCGCCGCACACGCCGGATCATGCTTTTTTCTCCAGGAAATAGCCGATGCCCCGAGCCGTCCGGATCTGAACCGTTGACTGGATGGCAGCCAGCTTTTTCCGCAGGAAGGAGATATAAACCTCAATGTTGTTATATTCCACATCACTCTCATAGCCCCAGATCTTTTCAATAAAGCGTTCCTTGGGCATGATCTGTCCGGGATTGGACATGAGAATCTCCATGATCTGATATTCCTTGAGACTGAGCTTCATACTGTTGTCGCCCTGGGTCAGGGCATAGGTCTGACGATTCAGCATCAGTTCCTCAAAGTGGAGATAATCCACCTCCACCTCGCCCTTGCGGCGAGTGAGGGCACGGATGCGTGCCAGAAGCTCGCCGGTGGAAAAGGGCTTTGTGAGATAATCATCAGCGCCGCAGTCCAGCCCCTGAATTTTATCTTCCACCTCTGATTTTGCCGTCAGCAGCATAATGGGCGTGGATATTTTCTCCTGGCGCAGAATGCGCACCACTTCGATGCCGCTGCGAATTGGCAGCATAATATCCAGTAGAATGCAGTCATAGATACCGGTTCGTGCATATTCCAGACCATCTTCGCCGTCAAAGACAGCGTCCACATTGTATTTGTTACGTCTGAGGATCTCAGCCAGGGTATCGGCAAGCTGTACTTCATCCTCGACAACCAGAATATTCAAGGCCATCATCCTTTCTTATCGAATAAAGGTGTCCCATGTTCATTGTACTGCAAAAAAATTGAAATAAGCTTAATTCAAAGGAGATAAATCAGGCAATTGTCTACTGCTTTCTGCGAACTATTGAAAACCACGCAGCGGGTGAACAAGACCGCCCCGCCTTTGTGAAGCCATCTTACCAAGTAAAGCCTTGAAAACGTCCCGGTGGGACGTTTTCAACGAAGCATCTTTCAATTACACTAAAGGCAATACCGCACAAAGACCGCCTGACGGCTTTGCACGTCATATGCTTGCAGCTTTTCCGC
>JBJFHO010000104.1:0-2906 GCA_051893675.1 Ruminococcus sp.
GACTGACAAAATGCTATCTGGCAACTTCTTCAACAGAACGATAAGGGATTAGTATCAAAACAGCGGAAACCGTTTTTCTGCACAGTTTCCGCTGTTATTTTGTTCTCTCAGCCAAAAATCCCATGAAAAATGCCGGAAAAGCTTGACAGCATAGCGGCTGTTCTGCTATAATAAAAGCGTATGCTGTACTCTTGTGGAGTGCGGCACTGCCGGCAGATGCCGGCGGATCCTTTGGGAAAGTGAGATGTGCCGGCATGGTCGCTTTTACAGCGGATGTGCCGGTGCCTTTACCATATGATGAAAAATAACCGAGATCAGTTCAAACGGATCTTTTCGTTTTTTGCGGCAGTGCTGCTGGTGGGGCTGTATGCCGGCGGATTCGCATGGGTCTGGTATCACAGCTACAGCGATGCCATCCTGCTGCCCTTCTATCGGCGCGGCAACTGGGTGATGATCCTGATCTATGTGGTATTGGTACTGCTGTTTGCAAAATCCTTCGGCGGTTTGAAGATCGGCTATCTGAAACGAACGGATATGTTCTATTCCCAGACCCTATCCATTTTCTGCGTGAATCTGCTGACCTATTTCCAGATCAGCGTAGTAAACCGTGACTTTTCCGCCGTATTGCCTATGGTACTTCTGACCGGTGCAGACCTGATCGTACTGGTTCTGTGGATCGTGTTCATCAATAAGCTCTATTTTCGGCTCTATCCGCCCCGGAAGCTTGTGGTCGTTTACGGCGACCGCAATGCGGCAGAACTGGTGCTGAAAATGAGCCGCCGTGTGGACAAGTATATGATCTGCGAATCCGTCAGTGCCGATGCGGAGCCGGAACAGATCTATGATGCCATTGAACGTTATGAGGGTATCATTCTCTGCGAGGTGTCGGGTGCCCAGCGAAATGATCTGATCAAATATTGCTTTGCCAAAAATATACGGGCGTATATTGCACCGAAAATTTCGGATATTATTCTAAGAGGTGCAGAGGAAATCCGGCTCTTTGATACGCCGCTGCTGCTCTGCCGCAATTATGGTCTGACCTTTGAGCAGAAGCTGGGGAAACGGCTCTTTGACCTGGTGTTTTCCGTGGTATTTCTGGTGCTGCTGTCACCCTTTATGCTGCTGTCCGCCATTGCCATTAAGCTGGATGACGGCGGCCCGGTGCTGTTTAAGCAAAAGCGGCTCACCATCGGCGGCAGGGAATTCTATGTATATAAATTCCGCAGTATGGTGGTGGATGCCGAGAAAAACGGCCCTCAGCTGGCGAAAGAGGATGATAACCGTATCACGAAGGTGGGACGTGTCCTGCGGAAATGCCGTCTGGACGAATTGCCGCAGCTCATCAATATTCTCCGGGGAGAGATGTCTGTTGTGGGTCCCAGACCGGAACGTCCTGAGCTGGCGCAGGAATACGAAAAGACCATGCCGGAATTTGAGTTCCGGCTCCACGTCAAGGCAGGGTTGACAGGCTATGCCCAGGTGACAGGGCTTTATGATACCCAGCCCTATGATAAGCTGAAAATGGATCTGATGTATATCGAGAATTATTCCATTTTTTTAGATTTACGCATTATTCTGATGACTTTGAAAACTGCACTGTTCCCCGGCGAGACCAATGAGGAAGCCAGTGCTCACGATGCCCAGGAATTGCTGCATCAGGAGCACATGGAACAGAAGCAGAAGCAAGATAAAGGAGATCGATCATGAAAATTACAGCAGTGATCATGGCCGGCGGCAGAGGCGAACGCTTCTGGCCCAAGAGCCGCACCAATTATCCGAAGCAGTTTCTTTCTCTGACCAAGGACGGAGAAACCATGATCCAGAAAACCGTAAAGCGGCTTCTTCCCATGGTGGCCATGGAGGACATCTTTGTGGTGACCAACGTCAGCTATGCGGCACTGGTTCAGGAACAGCTCCCGTCCCTGCCGGCGGAGAATGTCCTCACAGAGCCGTGTGCACGCAATACAGCACCGTGTATCGGTCTGGCTGCGGCAGTGATCCGCAAGAAATACGGCGAAGCCATGATGCTGGTGCTGCCGTCGGATCACCTGATCCGCTATGAGGAAATGTACATTGATACCCTGCGCCAGGCAGTTGCCGTGGCGGAGAAGGATGAAAATCTGGTGACCATCGGCATTACGCCTACTTATCCGGAGACAGGCTATGGCTATATCAATTTCGCACGGGATACTGCTCTGGAAATGCCGGGTGTATATCGGGTAGAGCGTTTTGTGGAAAAGCCGGATCTGGAGACGGCAAAGGAATATCTGGCGTCTCACCGCTATCTCTGGAACAGCGGCATGTTTGTATGGAAAACCTCGTCCATTCTGGCGAATATCCAGAAGCTCATGCCGGATATTTACGACGGTCTGACTCGTATCGAGGCGGCAGTGGGCACGGCGGATTATGAGAACGTGCTGGAGGCAGAGTATCAGGCATTCCGCAGTGAGTCCATTGACTTTGGCGTTATGGAAAAGGCGGAGAATATTTACACCCTGCCGGGCAGCTTCGGCTGGGACGATGTGGGAAACTGGCTTGCAGTGGAGCGCATCAATTCCACCAATGAATATGGCAACTATATTGAGGGTGACGTTATTACCATCGGCACGGAACGCAGCACGATCTGCGGCGGAAAGCGGCTGATTGCAGCAGTGGGCGTAGAAGATCTGATCGTGGTGGATACAGATGACGCTGTGCTCATTTGCGCAAAGGACAGCACACAGGATGTGAAGAAGGTTATTGAGAATCTGAAGATCTGTAACCGGAATCAGCTGGTGTGAGCAAAATTAAAAAAGTGTGCTTTGTTGCAAACGTCCCACCGGGACGTTTGCAAGGCTTAACTTGATAAAATGGTTTTACAAGGCGGGGCGGTCTTGTTCGCCCCGCCTCGAAAAAGCTGTCGCTTT
>JBJFHO010000105.1:0-2864 GCA_051893675.1 Ruminococcus sp.
CTTACCATTTCCAGCGCCGACATGGCACAATCATAGCCCTTGTTGCCAGCCTTTGTGCCGGCACGCTCGATTGCCTGTTCAATGGTATCTGTTGTCAGCACGCCGAACAGCACCGGTACGCCGGATTCCAGCCCTACCTGTGCAATGCCCTTGGAAACCTCAGCGCATACATAATCATAGTGGCTGGTGGAACCACGGATGACTGCACCCACGGCAATAATTGCGTCGTACTTGCCGGTGGCTGCCAGTTTCTTCGCCGCCAGGGGAATTTCAAAAGCACCCGGCACCCATGCCAGGGTAATATCATCCCCGTCTGTGCCATGGCGCAGGAGACAATCCTCTGCACCGCCTATGAGCTTGCTGGTAATAAATTCGTTGAACCGGGATGCCACAATGGCAATCTTCAGTCCTTTGCCTTCGTACATGCCTTCTAATGTTTTCATATGAATACCTCCAGATTGTTATTTTTCACCTTTTCGTTGGAATTGGTGGTAGGGTTTGATTCGTATCAGGTCGAATATGGATAAACTGCGTTTCAGAAAAGCAGTATTGACGCCCGGTTCTGTACCTGGATATCACTGCCGCTGGCATCATAATCCAAACTGACCAGCCGTACATGCGGAAGTTTGCGTTGCAAGGAAGAATAGATCCCTTTGCCGCAGACCTGGTTTGCCATACAGCCGAAGGGCTGGACGCAGGCAATACGATAATATCCATGTTTTGCAAAGTTGCAGATCTCTCCGCCGATAAGCCAGCCGTCTCCCACGGAACATCTGCTGGAAAATGACTGCCGGGCGGTCTGTGCAAATCCAGAAAATGCATCGAAAGAGACAAAACCTTTTTCCCGAATTGCCCGTACCATCTGCCGCTGCATCCGTTCAATATATGCCCCAGCGGCACGATATGCCGCCGCCATAACAGGGTTTACCATAGAAAGTTCCGTCAGGTGGGTGTTGATATAATACAACGCATACCAGGAGAAACCATTTACCATTGGTTCTGCGCCTTGCTCTCGCAGATATTTCACCAGATCATGGTTCCCCAAGGCACAGTATTTAATATATAGTTCTCCCACGATCCCAATTTTGGGACAGTTTCGTTTGAAACGCTTGATACTGGCAAAATCCTCAGCAATTGCTTTGAAATTGTGCTGGATTGTCAGGGGATGCAGATGCTTTTTTTCTTTGAGATCTGTTTGCAACCTGTATATCCATTTCTGGTACAGGGCGTCGGATGCTCCGATAGTAGCTTCATAGGGCTTCACCTGATTGTACAGCAACAAAAGCATGTCGCTGTACAGCACTGCCGTCAGGGCTTTCCAGAGCATGAAAGGAGTCGGGCGAAACTGTACCTGTTCTTTTTGCTCCACAAAATTTAAGGAGATTACCGGCATGGAGATTCCGGCACGTTTCAGTGCCGTTCGGATGAGGTACAGATAATTTGAGCCGCGGCAGGCGTCTCCAGCCTGAGGAATCAGAAATACGCTTTCTGCCGGATTCAGGATTCCATGCTGTACTGCTGTAATCAGCTGTCCGATGATTAGAATCGCCGGATAGCAAAGGTCGTTATGCCCGTAGGAGAGTCCGGTATTGACCACATCCTGCCTGTTTTTCAGTACTATCAACTCCATCCGGCTGGAAGAAAACGCGTACTGGAGCAGATCAAAATGTGCATCCAGCATGGCTGGAATTACCAGTTTTGTGGGATTTTGTCTCATAATAACGCCTCTTTTGAATAATTGCAGTGTGGGAGATTATTTGTCGGTTTGTTGCAATTCCTGGTAAAATATATCCAGTTTTTCCAGATAATTCGGATTTCACGGCTTGTTTTTGCCGCAGTAGTGGATAATACGGGTGTTCTGCCGCACCCATGCCAGGGTAATATCATCCCCATCTGTGCCATGGCGCAGGAGACAATCCTCTGCACCGCCTATGAGCTTGCTGGTAATAAATTCGTTGAACCGGGATGCCACAATGGCAATCTTCAGTCCTTTGCCTTCGTACATGCCTTCTAATGTTTTCATATGAATACCTCCAGATTGTTATTTTTCACCTTTTCGTTGGAATTGGTGGTAGGGTTTGCTGTAGGGGCGAACATTGTTCGCCCGCAGATACGTTGAAGCGGAACAACGCTGCTCAGAAGTGCAGATAATGCCCCATCTTAAACTGTTTTGTCTTGAGATACCGCAGATTTTCGGGCTTTTCAGGAATGTCAATGGGGACACGTTCTGCCACAGTCAATCCATACTCGGACAGATCTGCAATCTTGTCGGGATTGTTGGTCATGAGCCGCAGAGAAGTTGCTCCCAAGTGTTTCAGAATCTGCGCTCCCACGCTGTAATCCCGGAGATCCGGTGCAAAGCCCAGCTGGATATTGGCTTCCACCGTGTCCAGACCGTCCTCCTGCAATTTATACGCCCGGATTTTGTTGAGCAGCCCGATACCTCTGCCCTCCTGCCGGAGGTAGACCAGAATACCTCTGCCCTCTGCCTGAATCATATCCAGTGCACGATTCAGCTGTTCACCGCAGTCGCAGCGGCAGGAGCCGAATACATCGCCCGTCAGGCATTCGGAGTGCACTCGGCACAGCACCGGCTTTCCATCGGCAACATTACCCATGACAAGCGCCACATGTTCATCGCCATTGATGGTATTGCGGAACCCGAACATCTGAAATTCGCCGTGAGAGGTGGGCAGCTGGGCACGTGCCACTTCTTCCACGAAGTTGTCGTGATTCCGGCGGTAGCGCTGCAATTCCCGGATGGTGATAAAGGAGAGATCGTGCTGCTTTGCAAATTCCGCAAGACGTTCGCCCCGCATCATGGTGCCGTCATCCTCCATGATCTCGCAGCACAGCCCCACCTG
>JBJFHO010000106.1:0-2856 GCA_051893675.1 Ruminococcus sp.
TTTTCGAGGCGGGGCGAACAAGACCGCCCCGCCTTGTGAAGCCTTTTCAGTAAGTTAAGCCTTGAAAACGTCCCGGTGGGACGTTTTCAACGAGGCAATGAACAATAAACCATAAGGACACGGCACGCCGTGTCCCTACAAAAAAACGGTATCGTGGAAGTGCGGGCGAACAATGTTCGCCCCTACATGTCTACGATCTCAATATCATTACAACAGTTGTAAGGCAACACCGCACAATCACCTCCGCACCCGATTTACCACAATCATAGCCGCCCCCAGTACCGTAAGCACGGCGCCTGTAGCACGGTTCAGCACCTTTGGCTCTGCCTTGTTGGCAAACTTCGCTGCGATCCTTGCCCAGAGGAGCGTGGACAATACGCAGAAGAGCGTGACAGAGAGATCAGGAATTCCGCCTACGGCAAAGTGGGAGATGGCACCTGTCAGCGCTGTGAATGTCATAATGAACACGCTGGTACCCACTGCCGTTTTCAGCTCGTAGCCCAGCACAGAGGTCAGGATCAGCAGCATCATCATACCGCCGCCGGCTCCCACAAATCCGCAGATCAGCCCGATGAGAATCCCGCAGCAGACCGATTGTATAAAACGCTTTTTCGCCGAAGTCCGGAGCATTTTCTCCTTTGTGGTCATGACCGGCTTCACCAGGAACTTGATGCCCAGGAGCAGCGTCATAATCATGGAAAATTTCCCCATAGTGGACGAGGGCAGCAGACTTGCCAGCAGACTCCCCACCAGTGTGAAGAGCAGTACTGTCACCATCATGACAATACCGTTTTTCACGTCAATATTCTTGTTCCTGTAATAAGTATACGCCGAAACGCCGCTGGCGAGCACATCGCTTGCAAGGGCAATGCCCACCGCCTGATACGCCGGAATCTCCAGAAATGTAATGAGCATCGGACTGATCACCGCCGCCGCACTCATACCTGCAAATCCTGTCCCAAGCCCTGCCCCGATACCTGCAATAAAACATATGATAAACTCGAACATACTGTCCCTCCTGTTTTGTCGGTTCGATAACCACCCCTCCACCATTGCTGCGCAATGGTCCCCCTCCCCTTTCAGGGGAGGCAGATCAGGCTTTCCTTAAAATGGAGGGGTTTACCATACCATCCCACAACACAAAACCGCCGCCGGTATTCCGGAGCGGTTTTTTTCGATTTAATTTGCCCACGCCACCTGCTGCTGCGTAACCAGTGGGAATTCCCGGAGTACTGTTCCATCCAGGTCTTCATGCTGCATATGCACCGCCGTCAGCTGGCTGTTGGAGTAGGTCTTGTAATAATAGATTCCCTCGTCCACGTTCATGCAGCAGGAATACCGGGTAAAATAGGCGCTGTCCGCATGGGGAACAATACTGCCGTTGACCACTGCCACGGAATCCAGGAGATGGAAATACTGGGATACACTGCTTTCCTCATCCGGCTGGCAGCTGGAATTCAATAGCAGATAAGCCGCCTTGACAAACCGGGATGCCGGCGAGAAATCCCCCGGGAGACCGAAGCTGCCCAGCCCCTTTCCGAAAGGACGGATATCTGCATGTTCCGAAAAGCAGTTCTCCGGCGGTGTCACATGCAGGTTGAGGTACTGGCTCAGATTGGTCATATGGAAAGGAAATGTGGGATTATTCGTCAGCACATGCACCGGGTTATCGTAGATATGCATCCCATCCCGGGTGGATTCCAGCACAATGGAGCTTTCCCGGTCGGCAATATGCCAGTGCAGGGTGGCAAGGGGCATATTTTCACGGAAAGGAATCGCCACGAGATGTGTCCTGGCGAGGAGCTCTTTCGCCTCTGCCACAGAGGCACACTTCCCCAGCAGCCACGGAATCAGCTCAAAGGGAGATATATTCTCCTTCCCGGGGTCTTCCTCTTGGGGGTAATAGGCATTGTCCGGAAAGTTCAGCCCGGCAATGCACAGTCCCCGTTCATTTGCCGCCTCTGCATACAAGGGATAGCCCTCTGCCACAGATGCCATACCGATCATGGCATAGTGGTGCTCCATAGCGCCGGCTTTCCGGAATACAAAGGGATAATTCCGGGGCGTCACTACCACATGCTCCCCGAAACCATAGTCCAGATCCATGTTACGCCCGAAATAAAAGGCATTTGTTTTCATTGCAATACTGATACACATTGCTGTCACTCCTGTTTCATTGATTTTATTATCATCGCCAATATTCCCTTGCTAAAAATAGGGATTTCATTGCGGGCGGATCATATCCGCCCCTACGAGGTTCATGGAACATATTGCCCCTGCATGATTACATCATCGTCAGAATACGTTCCACATACTGCCGCATTTCCTCTTTTGAGGAGACCGTATGGGTACCATTTATGATCTCCCGTTTTTTCTGTTCCGGGAGTGCGGCAAATTTCAGCAGTGCCTCCGGATTCTGTGCAAGTGCCATGCCGAATCCAAGGGGGATTTCATAGGGTTCCATGGTATCACCTCCAGACACAGGATATTCTTATCCTGCCCGGAAGCGCCGGGATTATCCATGGGCAATACCACCATCACATTCGTTTCTGTAATTATTATAGCACATGTGCAGAAAAATGCAAGGCGGAAAATATAAAAAGCATCGAAAAGATTTTTGTTGTGTGACACACCGCAACACCCAGATGCATATTTCCCCAGCAATGTCAGATACTAAAACAAATGAAGGGCACCTCTAGGCGCCCAAAAGAAAAACCACGCAAATCAATTTTATACTCAGTCACGGCTGCGCCGTGCCAGCTCCCCTTTCAGGGGAGCCTTAGCTGCCTCCCCTGAAAGGGGAGGGGGACCATTGCGCAGCAATGGTGGAGGGGTGATTGAATGGAAACATAAAAT
>JBJFHO010000107.1:0-2852 GCA_051893675.1 Ruminococcus sp.
GGTCTTGTTCGCCCCTCCTCGAAAAAGCTGTCGCTTTTTCTCACCACCCCCTCCGTGGCGCAAAAGGATGCGCCGGGGTGTTTCGCCGTCTGCGGACGGCGACCAGGGACGCTGTCCCTGGACTCTGCCAGGGCTTACGCAGCCCTGGACCTGCGCCAGCTGTGCTCAGCTGGACCAGCAGTCTGGGCAGCCTTGCCTTACTTAGATCGTATTCCTTGGCTGTTCTGTCTTTTTGTTTCACGTGAAACATTTATCAATTCGAAGGAGTTATCAACATGTATCACATGGGAAATTACGAAGTTGCCGTGATCGGCGCAGGCCATGCCGGCGTGGAGGCTGCTCTTGCCTCAGCCCGGCTTGGCTGCCGGACGGTGCTCTTTACCATATCCCTCGATCAGATCGCCAATATGCCCTGCAATCCATCCATTGGCGGCACGGCAAAAGGCCATCTGGTACGGGAAATTGACGCTCTGGGCGGCGAAATGGGCAGGGCAGCAGATGCCTGCTTTCTCCAGAGCCGTATGCTCAACCGTGGAAAAGGTCCCGCTGTCCATAGTCTCCGTGTGCAGGCAGACCGGGTGAAATATCATAATTATATGAAACAGGTCTGCGAAAAGACGCCTAATCTGGAAGTCAAACAGGCGGAGATCGCCGGGATTCAGGTACAGGACGGCAAGGTATGCGGCATTGTCACTTCCCTTGGCGCACAATATGATGTGTCGGCGGTGATAGTTGCAACAGGAACATACCTGAACGGACGGATTCATGTGGGACAGGTTTCCTACGAAAGCGGTCCCGATGCTGCTCTGCCCAGCCGTCCCCTCGGGGAAAATCTGAAGCAGCTGGGCTTGCGTATGCGCCGTTTCAAGACGGGAACACCCTGTCGTGTTCATCGGCGTAGCATTGACTTTGATGCCATGGAACGTCAGGACGGTGATGCGGAAATCGTACCCTTTTCCTTTGGTTCCGATGCCGCAGCCATGCACAATCAGGTCTCCTGCTATATCACCTACACCAATGCTGAAACTCATCGTATTATCCGGGATAATCTTCATCGTTCACCCTTGTTTTCCGGTCAGATCGAAGGTGTCGGGCCACGGTATTGTCCATCTATTGAGACAAAAATCGTTCGCTTTGCAGACAAATCCCGGCATCAGCTTTTTGTGGAACCCATGGGTCTGGAGACAGAGGAATATTATTTGCAGGGCATGTCCTCGTCCCTGCCGGAGGATGTGCAGCTGGCATTTTTGCGTACCATCAAGGGACTGGAGCATGTGGAAATTATGCGTCCGGCGTATGCCATTGAGTATGATTGCGTAGACCCCACGGAACTGCGTGCTAGCCTGGAAAGCAAGAAAATCGGCGGTTTGTTCGGCGCAGGGCAGTTCAATGGCAGCTCTGGCTATGAAGAAGCGGCTGCCCAGGGGCTGATTGCCGGTATCAATGCGGCATTGCTGGTGCAGGGAAAGGCGCCCTTTGTGCTGGATCGTGCGTCCTCTTATATTGGCACGCTGGTGGATGATCTGGTCACAAAGGGCTGTGAGGATCCCTATCGTATGATGACATCCCGCAGCGAATATCGTCTGATTCTCCGTCAGGATAACGCAGACTGGCGGCTGATGCCCTTGGGATATGAACTGGGACTGGTTTCCAAGGAGCGCTATGATGCTATGGTCGAAAAATACCGCCTTGTGGAACAGGAGCGAAAGCGTGTGGAAAAGACCAATCTGGCGCCTTCCGGGGAACTGAATGCTTTTCTGGAGGAACACGGCACAGCAGCACTATCCACAGGCTGTAAGGCAGCGGATCTCATTCGCCGTCCCCAGTTGAATTATGCCATAATTGCTCCCTTTGACCCGGAGCGTCCGGCATTGCCGGCGGTTATCGGGGAACAGGTGGAGATACAGATCAAATATGAGGGCTATATCAGCAAGCAGCTGGCGCAAATTGAGCGTATGCGGAAGCTGGAAAATATGAAATTGCCGGAAGATCTGGATTATACCACTGTGCGTGGGCTGCGGCTGGAGGCAGCGGAGAAACTGAATGCGCACCGCCCCCAGAATCTGGGACAGGCAAGCCGTATTTCCGGTGTATCTCCGGCGGATATTTCCGTGCTCATGGTCTGGGATACGGCAAATCAGGAGGGAAGCAGGACATGATGACTTACGAAAGGGCTAAAGCAATCTTTGCCGGGGCAGGATTACCATTGTGCGAGACCCACTTTCAACAGTTTTCCACTTATCTGAAAGAACTTGTGGAAACCAATGCGCACATGAATCTCACTGCCATTACGGAGCCGGAGGAGGTCTGGGCAAAGCATTTTCTGGACAGTGCGGTGCTGCTGCAAAAAATCTCCCTGCCGTTGGGGGCAAGCTGTATTGATGTAGGAACAGGTGCAGGTTTTCCGGGGATGGTATTGGCAATTCTGCGTCCGGATCTGCAAATTACACTGCTGGACAGTCTGCAAAAGCGTATTGGTTTTCTGGAGAATACAGCGAAACTGCTGGGGCTGGGGAATGTGCGCTGTGTACACGCCAGAGCGGAGGATGGCGCACAGGATCCGGCATATCGGGAACAGTTTGACTTTGCCACAGCACGTGCCGTGGCGGCAATGCCGGTGCTGACGGAATATTGTCTGCCTTTTGTGAAGGTAGGCGGCAGATTTGCGGCAATGAAAGGTCCGTCTGAAACGGCGGAAACCGCAGAAAGTGCCATTGCACTGCTAGGTGGAAAGATAATTTCTGAGGAAAGCTATGCGCTGGAGCAGGTAGGAGAGCGGCGGTTAATTGTTGTAGAAAAAGAGACAACAACGCCGACAAAATATCCCCGAAGAAGCGACAAAATCAAGAAAA
>JBJFHO010000108.1:0-13014 GCA_051893675.1 Ruminococcus sp.
GCATCCACAATGCGGGAAAGGGGTTCAGACAGTGCTTCCCGGACTTCCTTGGAACTGATATTGATATTCTCCGGCAGGCCGCTCATGAGGTTACGTCCGTTGATCTGCATCACTTCATCACGGTCAACGGGATATGCCGAGCCGATCTGAATCTTGATGCTCTCCGCAGTTCGTTCGCCAATGAGCAGATTGTAACGCTTTTTAATGTAGTTAATGATGGCAGAGTCGAATTCATCACCGGCGCAGCGGACACTTTTGGAGACAACGATACCGCCCAGCGCAATGACAGCCACTTCACTTGTACCGCCGCCGATGTCCACTACCATGCAGCCAGTTGGTTCAGTCGTAGGAAGTCCGGCACCGATGGCAGCCGCCATGGGCTCTTCTACGATCATAACCGGACGTGCACCGGCATGGTCTGCGGCATCCCGTACTGCACGGCGTTCCACGGCGGTGACGCCAGAGGGAATACAGATAATGACACGTGCCCGGGAGAACATTTTGCCCCGCATGGCTTTCCGGATGAATTCCTGCAATAGAATGGTGGTGGTATCGAAATCTGCAATAACGCCATCCTTGAGAGGGCGTACTGCCACAATGGAACCAGGGGTACGCCCGATGACATCCTTGGCTTCTTTTCCCACGTATTTTGCCCGGTCTGTGTGGGTATTTACTGCCACAACAGAGGGCTCTCGTATAATAATACCCTTGCCACGCAGATAGACGAGGGTATTTGCTGTTCCTAGATCAATGCCGATATCTTTTGTAAACATGTTATGTGCTCCTTTGGGTGCAGAAACATTTTTCATTCTGAACCGTATGGTAAAAAACAAGATAGTCTGTCCGGACAGAAAACAGAACACTGCTGCCGAAAGCGGTGCAGTGTGTCCGGAAGTATGTTCCGTCCGGTATTTCCGAACGGTCTGATTCCATTATACCACGAATTTTACAGGTTGACAATCGTTTTTTCGGGAATTTTCTGCAGAATCAAAATTCAGTACATTTGTAAAAATAAATCGAAATTCAATGAAAAGTTTACAGCATATTATATAAACGAATAAGAATATCCATGGGATTGCGTTATTTTTTCCCGATCAGCGAATTGATTTTCGGTGCTGTAAAGATGGCGACAATGGTCAGGATCAGCTGTGCGATATTGAATTTGGACTGAAAACCGAAGGTGACATCTGCAATATACCAGTTCCAGTCGTGAGTATCAATGTGCAGAGGCGGTGCGTAATCCAGCCAGCTCAGGGGTGCGACCTCCGCACAGAGATTCCCGATAACGCCGCCCAGTACCAGTGCTACCACAATGCTGGCAATATAAACAAGAACTTTTTTCATCTGTATCGTATGTATCCCGGTTGGGAAACAGTCTCCTTTCCTTTCAATTTCAATTGGTATGTCAGGATAGTCCGCTTGCGCCGAAGCCCCCTGCACCTCGTGCAGTTTCGTTCAGTTCCGTAACCTCACGAAGCTCCGGTGTCAGTATGGGAAGCACTACCAGCTGGGCAATGCGCATACCCGGTTCCACAGTGAACGGTTCCTTTCCGTGGTTGATCAGGGCTACCAGCAGCTCGCCACGATAGTCGCTGTCCACCAGTCCTACACTGTTTGCCAGTGTAATGCCATGCTTTGTTGATAAACCGGAACGTGGAAATATGCAGAGTGCCACATCCGGACGGGATGGTGCAACGGCAATACCAGTGGGGATTTTGCAGATGTCCCCGGGCTGAATGGTAACGGGCGCATCCGGCAGGGCATACAAATCATAGCCGGCACTGTCAGCTGTAGCACGTTTTGGCAGCTGTGCATCCGGGCGCAGCCGCTGAATGGATAGATACATATGAAATACCTCCTGTGTTTTACCAATTTATTCAACACCACGATAAAACAAGCCTCGTGTGATCGGTTCCGTTGCTGTGCTGCAGTTTTCATAGGCACGCAGAATGGACAGCGGTTCAGGCTGAAGCGTACAGTCCAGCAGCAGAAATGCTGCATGAGAAAGTGCATCCGCCTTGTCTGCCATCCAGGTGGGAACGGCATTGTACATGGTTGTAATACCGGCGTTTTTGTCGCAATATACAGGGAATTGCCGCCCTGTACGGTCTGTGAGGCGGTGATTGCAGTTCTTGCAGCCTACCTCTGCCTGAATGGGACAGTTGCGCATGGTCATTACCGGTTGATACCCATAGGCGTAAACACCAGTGGGCAGTCCGGTGCAGCCACGTGTCTGAGCCAGAGTCAGTTCCGGCGATAGAATCGTATCTGCAAGTCCCTGACGTCTCAGAAAGTCCAGACAGCGGCGGTTTGCGGCGTTCAGTCCCAGACCGCCATGGAGATGGAATCCCAGGGATGAACCCATGCGCAGATGGGCAGGATTTTCGCAGACCAGATGGGAAAATCCCAATGCTGCGGCAGATTCCAGCCAATGCAGCACCTTTTTTTCATCGGTGCAGAATCGTGGAAGTGTCAGGAAAACCTGACCTCTCAGCTGCTGCGGAATGACATCCGTTACGGCATATGCCGGGAGCAGCAATACCTCTGTGGAAGGATGCTGCAGGAGTGATTCTGCCTGTTCTGTCCAACCAGATAGCTGTATGCGGTAGAAACGCGGTGCGAAATCTGATGGCTGCTCCGGAATAGGCTCCACGTCGTAAAGGGTACATCTGGGTGTATTTGCAGCAATGCGCATTTTGTCCAGTTTTGCAGTACAGTCACGGCGCAACGCATTCAGGGAAGATGCCGGGAGCATACTTATGCCGTCGCAATCTGAGGTCAGCTGTTCCAGGAAATAAATCGTACCGCCAAGTTTGCCTAGCTGGCGTTCCAATTGTGCTGCATCCGTTGACTTGTTCCGTGCTTTTTGCGGCACATCGCCGGAAACTGTAACTGTGTTTCCATCCATATCCCGGGCAGTCAGCTGTACCGGTGCATTTTCTTTCAGCGAAACATGCATGGTCAAGGGAACACGCCCCACGGGCTTCTGGTAAAGCTGTTCCAGCTTTGGGAGTACTTCCTTTGCACGGAGCACGTCCTCTTTCTGGCGAGTTCCGAACATATCCCGGCGCTTTCCGGTGTAATATCCGTCTGTAAAGCCGCTGCGGGAAAAGACTGCACGCAGGGTTTCCAGATCCGGTTCTATGCCGTCCCGTGCCTGCGCAAGGGCAGTAACAGCAGCGGCAACATATTCCGGGCGCTTGCATCTGCCCTCGATTTTCAGTGAAGCTACGCCGTCCTCTGCCATTTGTGCTACATAGGGCACGAGACAGAGATCTTTCAGAGAAAGTGCACATGCATTGGTATTTCCTACTGCCGAAAAGGGCAGGCGGCATGCCTGAGCGCAGCGTCCCCGGTTGGCACTTCGTGAACCGATGACCGCAGACAGACCGCACTGACCGGATACACTCATGCAAAGAGCACCATGGACAAATTGTTCCACTTCAATGCCGCATTGACAGATGGCAGCAATTTCCTGCCGGGACAATTCCCTGGAAACTACCACACGAGTCAGTCCCTGTTCCTTCGCCCAGCGTGCGCCTTCCGGGGTGTGGATGGTCATCTGGGTGGATGCGTGTATGGGCGTATCTGGTGCTGCCTGACGAATGCAGTCCAGCACGCCAAAATCCTGTACTAGAAAGGCATCCACGCCGCAGGCAGCTGCTTCTTTGATATATTGTGTCAGCGCAGGGAATTCCTCATCCAATACCAATGTATTGACCGTCAGGTAAAGTTTTGCGCCGTAAAGATGGCAGAGACGGACAGCCTCTTCCAGCTGGGGCAGGTCAAAATTTTCCGCATTCTGCCGGGCAGAAAAAGACTTTCCGCCCACATACACCGCATCCGCACCGCAGCGGAGTGCTGCCAGCAGAGATTCCGGTGCACCTGCGGGAGCGAGTATTTCGGGTGTCCTCATTTGACGTTTTTCTCACGAAGTTCCCGTTCCAGTTCGGCAACTCTGGAGCGAAGCGCTGCCACTTCCTGCAAAGCGGCGTCACGTTCCAGGCGTGTCTTTCCGGCTTCGTCCACATATTCCTTGGACTGATCACGGAGACTGTCCAGCTTGGCGTTTGCCTTGTTCAGATCGTCCAATGTAGCCAGACCGACCATAATAGCGGCAGTAAAGGGCGAAGCACTGCTGTTGGAATCTGTAATTTCTGTGATACGGGATTCCAGCGTCCGTGCCAGTCCGAAAACATAGTTAGAGGATTCTGCAGTTTGCAGGGTAAAGTCCTTGCCGCAGATAACCACTTTCACTTTATTTGACATAGCGTTAAGTTCCTTTCGGTTTGTTCCGACTCAGGGAAAGGAATACACCCTGTGCCGTTCCTTTTATTATACAACATTTTTCGTGGATTGAAAAGACTTTTTTGCAAATTTTTCAGAGATTGCCTCCCCAGAAAGGATAGGAGGTATAATTTCATCGACAAACGAAAAAATTATACCTTTCCCTCGCTGCGACGTTCCAGTTCTTCCAGAATCAGCTTATTTACCTTGTTGACATCGCCGCAGCCCAGTGTGATCACCAGATCACCCGGCTGTGCATGGTCGCAGACATACTGAACGACCTGATCAAAGTTGGCATATTTCCGCTCGTCTGTTGTCTCCGGATTGCTTTCGTCCTGTGGGAACCAGACTGCACCGGGAATTTTTTCGCCCAGTTGCCGTGTGAATATATTGTACGTGTTCTTTTCCCGGGAACCCATAATATCCGTCAGCACAGCACAGTCAGGAATGGACAGCGCCTCGGCAAATTCCTCCAGCAGCATAGCAGTCCGGGAGAAGGTGAAGGGCTGGAATACTGCCCAGACCTTGCGGAAGGGCATTGCCATTGCGGCTTTCAGCGTAGCGGTCAGTTCTGTGGGATGGTGGGCATAATCGTCCACCAGCGTAATACCGTTTACCTCGCCTTTTTTCTCGAAGCGTCTGCCGGCACCACGGAAGTCAGCCAGTCCCTTTGCCACATCGTCAAAGGAAACGCCCACATACATTGCTGCCGCTGCAGCTGCTGTTGCATTCAGCACATTGTGCTCTCCGGCAACATGCAGAACGATCTCGCCCAGAGATGTGCCATGATGCATCAGCTGGAAGTGCGTCTCCAGACCAGAAACATGCTGGATATCTGCCGGGTAGTAGTCACAGTCCTGTGTTGTACCAAATGTAATCAGTTCCTTGTCGGTGATTCCCTCCACTGCCTTGCAGGTATTGGCATCACTGCCGTTGTAAATGATCGCCTTGCTGGTCAGTTCCGAAAACTTGTGGAAGGACTTGATAATATTTTCGACTGTGCCGAAATAATCCAGATGGTCGGCGTCAATATTCAGGAGCACTGCAATATCCGGGTAAAGCTTCAGGAACGTATCCACGAATTCACATGCCTCGCATGTCATAATATCGCTGGAGCCGCTTCTGCCGCTGCCGTGGATGCAGGGAAGCTTTCCGCCGATAAATGCGGACAGATCTACGCCTGCGGTGAAGAGAATCTGCGTCACCATGGAAGTCGTTGTGGTTTTTCCGTGGGTGCCGGCAACACAGATGGCATTGTCGTACCAGCTGGTAACAATGCCCAGCAGCTCGCTGCGTTCCAGAACCGGCACACCGCTTGCCTTCGCAGCAATCAGTTCCGGATTGTCTGCCATAATGGCGGCAGTGTGGACGATGAGGTCTGCACCTTCGATATTCTCGGCACGCTGTCCCAGATACACCGGGATTCCCATATCACGGACTGCCTGCAATGTCTCCGTCTCGTTGTTGTCCGAACCGGTGAGATAAAATCCCCGTGCATGGAGGATCTGCGCCAGGGGATACATGCCGCTG
This sequence comes from Ruminococcus sp., assembly GCA_051893675.1. Taxonomy (GTDB): domain Bacteria; phylum Bacillota; class Clostridia; order Oscillospirales; family Ruminococcaceae; genus Ruminococcus_C. The sequence continues at coordinate 5,818 of JBJFHO010000108.1, forward strand.
CCGCCGATTCCGATAAAATGAATGTGCTTTTTTTCCATTAAAATATCATTGTTCAAAAAAATCACCTTTTTCCTTGTTGCTTTTTTCAAATTTATAGTGTATACTAAGAATAACGTAATTCAAAGGAGAAGCGTTTCTTTAGGGCAGCGCTATCTCCTTTTTTTGTTACGAAAAAATTGTTTGGTGCGAGTGAACGGTGCCCAGATAACTCACTCGCTGCAAATGGAGGAGGTCATCATATGGAAATCACAGATATCAAAATCAGACGAATCATCGCCGAGGGACGACTGCGTGCAGTTGTTTCTGTGACAATTGACAACATGCTGGCAGTGCACGATATTAAGGTCGTACAGGGAGATGAACGACTCTTTGTGGCAATGCCAAGCCGTAAGGATGAAAACGGTGTGTTCCGTGATATTGTCCATCCCATTTCTGCTTCTGCCAGAAAGATGATGGAAGAGCAGATACTGGAAACATACCACCAGCATCTGGCATTAGTTGAAGCGGAAGCAGAGGCAGAAGCTACTGTACCCACAGCAGATGCAGTTGTATAAATAAGAACCGGGTCGCAGGCGGAAATGTCTGCGGCTTTTTTTATTGGTGCAAAAGCGGAATTGGCCGGAATTCACTGTTCATTTTGTAAGAGCACATATGTTTTCAGCAGAGCGATCTGCGTCTTGGCGTCGGGAATCTCTCCACGCAGCACCATCTGCACTGCTTCTTCCAGGGGCAGTTCTGTTACATCGAGAAATTCCTCTTCGTCCAAATCCTGCGCCTCCGGCTCGGAAAGTTCCCGGGCAAGGTACATATGAATGACCTCTGTATCATATGCTGGGGTGGGGAAGAGCGTCCCCAGACTGGTGTATTTGCCGCAGGTGCGTCCGGCTTCTTCCCGGAGTTCCCGTCTGCCGCATTCCGCCGGATTTTCGCCGGGTTCCAGCTTTCCCGCCGGAATTTCCAGCGTTACCTGCTGCATGGGATAGCGGAATTGCTTTACCATGAGCACGGTGTTATTTTTCGTCAGGGGTACAACGCAGACGCCGCCGGAATGGTGCACCACATCACGCTGCACCAGCTGACCGTCCTCTAACTGCGCAGTATCCTTTGTGACATAGAATACCTTTCCCTGATAGGTTGTTTCACTTGCTTTGGTTTCTTCCTGTAAGTGCATGTAGAATCCTCCTTATTTGCTTTTGCTTTTCTTTTTTCCTTTGGATTTTTTGTCTGTATCTGTCTGTTTTTCCAAAGCTGCCAGAGCAGCAGCTTCTGCCGATTCCGGATAATCTATGCAAGAGATCACTTCATCTGCCGGCATGCGCTTCACGACCTTGTGGCAGACAAGCAGATATCCCACCAGTAGTACCACGCCGCCCAGTGAAATCCAGATGCCGGCTTTCAGACCGGGCGTTTCGTATGTAAACACAATTGTATTATCCCCGGCTTCCACAGGAACAGCCATAAATCCGATATCCACTTGCTCAATGGAGACAGGTTCTCCGTTGACAGTGGCACTCCATCCATCGTCATAGGGAACGCTGAAAAAGACCAGATTCGGGCTGCCCAGGGTGATAGTTGCCTCAAATCCATCGGCATCGTAGGAAAATGTATCGCAGGAAGATGCGGCACGTTCACTGCATTCCGCCAGATAATCCGTTTCTGTCATGCGTACTTCTTCCGTGGAAAGAGGCTGCATCCAGTCTCCGTACTTGTCGATCTGTTCATCCGACAGGATCAGTGCACGCATAAGCAGATTGGTGCGCTGATTTTCCGCCGTGCTGTCCCAGGCGTATTCGGAGATGTAGGTATCGAAGGTAAATCCCATGGGGACATAGGCTGTGTTGCGGAACCGATGGAATCCGTTTTCCGTAGTCTCATATTCGAAACCGGGCAGATCAATTTTCGGTTCTACATCGCTGAGCATCATGACTTCTTCCTGGTCGAAATAATATTTTACAGAAAACAGCCCACGCAGTGCATAATAAGAGATATCGGCACGGGATGCCACATCCCTTGTAATACCCAGGCTGTCATAGAATTCCATGATGGATACCGGCACAATGCTGTGGAACGTCCGCATACAGGGAAGCTTCCAGAGCATCGGGTAATTGTCACAGTTTTCAGAGATATCCACCCGGAAAAAATCATCCTCTGACACGGAAACGGAGATCTCCTGTTCCGGGTCAATTGCCTGATCCACATAGGTACGTGCCCGTGACGGTGTAAATGCGCCGAAGTAGACTACAGTCATGGTGCAGGCAATGCAGAAACCAGTGGTATAGATCAGTGTGAGCCGCATGAACAGCTTTGCCTTTTGCCGGCGGTGCAGCAGATAAACACCTACCAGCAGTCCGACCACACAAACGGCTAGTACCAGATAGAAATGCAGGGGATATTCCGCAAAGGAGAACCATTTGATCGCGTCATCCTCCTTGGTGGGCAGCAGGGAGATAATTCCGAAAGCAACCATGAAGCCGAAGCAGATACGGAAACCGTATTTCCACTGGATTTCCCGGTTGTCCAGGGCATAGGCAGTCATCATGGCGAGGATGAGGATGGGCATGTAGAACCAGCGTGCATAATACGAGCCGTTCAGCGCATAGAATGCACTATTGAGAATGGGGACGCAGGCACAGACGGCGCAGATCAGCGTCAGCCGCTTTGCCCAGTGTCCGTCACGCTGTTTCAGGAAAGAAAGTACCCCTGCCATGGAAAACAGCGGCAGATAACCGCCGATGGATGCCCACTTGGCATTGTCTGAAGAAAACAGATTGGGGCGTGCAGGAACATCCGGAATCATGAACAAACTCAGCAGAATGCGCCAGAGTCTGGTGCGGTCGTTGTAGGCGACCATGTCCATGCCATAGAGATGCTCTGAAACCCGGTTGTTTTCCAGGACGGCAAGTGCCGCCGGCAGCAGAATGACGCAGGCAAGCATAACGCCGATGACAGCTTCCAGAAGTAAGACAAAGAATTTCTTCGGCGTAGCGTGGAAGTCCTTGGAAAAGCAGCGTACAATGAAATACAGCACCAGAAAAACCACTTGCCCTGTGAAGAAAAAGTAGTTGATCATGGCGAGTAGTGCGACAGACAGTGCAAAAACGCCCCGGCGGTTCTGGTTCACGCATTCTTCCATGGCAATGAGCAGCAGAGGGAAAAATGCGGTGACATCCTGGAAGTGATTGAAGAAGATGTTGAACAGCTGGAATCCGGAAAAGGCATACAGCATACCGCCAATGAGTGCGGCATCTTTATTGCGGACAAAGCGCTGGATATAGGCGTAGGCGGTCAGCGAGGCAATACCGTGTTTCAGGCAAAGCAGAAAAGGCATGGAAAATGTCACCCAGCTGCGGGGCAGAATGGTAGTAATCCAGAAAAAGGGACTGCCCAGCAGGTAAAAGGCGTATGAACCAATGAAGTTGGCACCCAGATCGGTATACCAGTCCCAGCCCAGACTGCCGCTTCGCACAGCGTCGTTGGCGAGATTATAGAATGGAATCTGCTGGGAATTATAATCACCATAGTAGATATAATAGCCGCCGTCAGCGATCATAAGCGGTATAATAACCACGAGCAGACTGCCGAAGCCGAGGAGAAACGCCAGAAGATAGCGGCGCAGTTCGTCCCGGAGACAGGGACGGCGGAGGGTGAGATGTTTCATGGGGTGATGCTCCTTTTTCTTTGAGAATGCACAAAACGCCTGCATTTGCATATGCTGATACAGGGAATCAGATGCGGACGTTTCCGAAGTCAGAGGTTGGGTTGAGGAAAGACACATTGGTCATAACGCCGGCACTGGAAACGTCGATCAGACCGAATGAAGGCGGATTCCCGTCTCTCGGGCAGGATGCACTGCCCGGATTCAACACATAAACGCCGTTTTCATAGGTAGACCGGGACTGATGTGTGTGTCCGTACAGGGCAATATCGCAGCCCTCTTCCCGGGCGGCCTGTGTCAGCCAGTCCAGAGTATATTTGACCTGATAACGATGTCCGTGGGTGGCGAAAAGACGATGTCCGGGCATCAGGTCGATGGTTTCGCTGATGGGATAGCTGCTGCCGAAGTCGCAGTTGCCCTTGACATAGTGGAACCGATCTGTAAGCTCCGGCATGGAACGCAGAAGCAATTCGCATTCGCTTTCGCCGTCTCCCAGATGCACAAAAAGATCCGCATCCAGATTGCGGCGGACAATTGTCTCAAGATTGCGGTAATTCTGATGGGTATCAGAGATCACAAGAATACGCATAGGAACCTCCCAGGGGAAAATTTTTCTTTCTTTTTATTATACCACAAATCCGGCGGTATGACAATATCTTTTTCAGAAAAATGCACGTCAACACCGAACGGACATACGGAAAGGAGCTGCCTCATATGGACAGACAGAAATTAGACCCGAAACAGGTCGATCAGCTTTTGGAAGCAGCAAGCAAGAAACTGGGTGTACCGCCGCAGCAACTGAAAGCAGAGCTGGAGTCCGGCAAATACGACAAGGTATTGAAAAATATGAATCAGAAGGATTCGGCAATGCTGCAAAAGGTGCTGCAAAATCCCAAGATGGTGGAGAAGCTGATCAGTTCACCTCAGGCAAAGGCGTTGTACCAGAAGCTTTCCGGGAAATAATTCATTGCAACAGCATGGGCGAATCTGCTTCGCCCTACATAAAAGAGGTGAGACAGCGTGGACGATATGCTTGGAAAAATGGGTTCGATCCTGTCAGATCCCGAGAGTTTACAGCAATTGCAGGAATTGGCGCAGATGCTCCAGCAGGATGGGGACAGTGACAATTCCCAGGAGAATACACCATCCGAAGAAAAAAAGCCATCTGATTCTGACAGCAAAGATAACGGAGACAGCGGCGGTTTTGATTTCAGTATGCTGCTGCGAGTGCAGGAGCTGATGGGTGCTATGCAAAATAACGATGATGATACAAAACTGCTGCTGGCATTGCGTCCGCATCTGAAAGAACAGCGACAGAAAAAGGTTGACCAGGCGGTGAAGATGCTGAAATTGTATGCGGTGTTCAGTGCGATGAAAGAAAACGGACTGCTGCAGAATCTGCTCTGAGCATAGCGCACATGCTGTAAGGGAGGTGAGTGGATGGCACGATTTTCGCAGCAGGAACAGAATACAATGCGCAGGGAAGCGGCAAGGAGAGCACAGGAAATGCAGCAGCGTGTGCATCCGGCAATGCCTTCCGGATACAGGCAGCCGTCACCCTATGCGGATTATCCGCCGGAACCGCCTCATCCGGAATCGGTACCCATACAGCAGAGCAGGCAGCAGAATGATCTGCCGCCCGGAAAAAATGGAACACCCTTCCGCAGTGGTCTGCCCCAGCTGAACCCCATGGAGATCCTGTCCCGATTTGACGGGGATTCCATGCTGATCCTGGCACTTATGGCAATGATTTATAAGGACGGCGGAAAAGAGGGCTGCGACCGGAAGCTTCTGATGGCACTGGCATATTTACTGACATAAGGAGAAGAAAACCAATGGATGAGAGAATTTTCTGGATGATCTGGGGCGTGCTCGGCGGCATTATGCTGGTATATTACCTGCGCCGCAGACATCGGATCCGTTCTGTTCTCATAGGCGCAGGCAGCGGTTTGCTGGCGTTATTGCTGGTGCATTACGGCGGCAGCCTGATCGGTTACACGCCGGCACTGAATGATCTGCATCTGGTACAGTCCGTGATTCTCGGCGTACCCGGGGTGATTTTAATGGTAGTACTGCATTTTACATGGTAACAGAGCGCATAAAACAGAAAAGGGACATCTCCGAAGAGATGTCCCCGTTTTGTATGTGTGTAAGAAAAACTTACTTCAGTTCGATAGTAGCGCCAGCTTCTTCCAGCTTAGCCTTCAAAGCCTCAGCGTCAGCCTTCGGAACTGCTTCCTTCAGAGTAGCCGGAGCAGACTCTACAACAGCCTTAGCTTCCTTCAGACCCAGACCCAGAGCTTCCTTAGCAGCCTTGATAACAGCCATCTTAGCGTCACCGAAGGATGCCAGTACAACGTCGAACTCAGTCTTTTCTGCTTCAGCAGCGCCAGCGCCTGCGCCAGCAGCCGGAGCAGCTGCAACAGCAGCAGTTACACCGAATTCTTCCTGAATTGCTTCAACCAGCTCAGCCAGTTCCAGAACAGACAGTTCCTTGATATCTTCAACGAACTTCAAAACCTTTTCAGATGCCATGATAATAATCTCCTTTTTAAATCATTTTAGTGTGCAGGACAAAAATTCCTGCGAAAATTATGCAGCGGATTCTTCCGACTTGCTGTCCACAACAGCCTGCAGAGTAGCAGCCAGCTTCTGCATCGGACCCTGGAGAGAGCCGACCAGCTGTGCCAGCAGGGTTTCCTTGGACGGGATCTTCGACAGCTTTGCAACGCCGGCAGCGTCATAAGCAACGCCTTCCACATAACCTGCCTTCAGGTTGAAGAAGTCCTCGTGATCCTCGGCGAACTTGCCCAGAATACGAGCCGGAGCTGTCTGGTCATCGTTGGACAGTGCAACAGCGGTTGTACCGTGGAGCACTTCGTCAAATGCATCGATGCCCATGTTCTGGAATGCAAAACGCAGCATAGAGTTCTTTTCAACTACATAGTTTACACCAGCTTCACGTAATTCCTTACGCAGCTTTGTGTCATCCTCAACAGTGATGCCCTTGTAGTCAACCAGAACGAAAGATACGCTGTTCTGCAGCAGTTCAGTCAGAGCAGCAACCTTAGCCTTCTTGCCTTCCAAAATCTTTTCACTTGCCATGAGATTTCACCTCCGATAGAAAATGTATCGTATCAGAAATCGCAATAAAAAAGCACGATCCGACTGGAATCGTGCGCTGTGTTTCACAGAAAATCATTGCACATTCCTCGGCTGGACTTACGGCAGATGCCACCAGCTGTCTTTAGAATACGATATTGTGTTTGACAACGTGGTATAGTATAACACACTTTTCCGGGTTTGTCAAGCCTTTTTTTCAAAAAAATCAAAATTTTTTTGCAGCAGGGGACATGTTGCGGAACAAGAAAAGCTCCCGCCGGAGCGAGAGCCTTTCAGAACGTCAAAATAGACGTATCCATTCGTGTAACTCAGACACCATACTTGCTGGTAGCAACCTTTACGCCAACACCCATCGTAGAAGTTACGGTGCAGGACTTCAGGTAGGTACCCTTTGCAGCAGCCGGCTTAGCCTTTACGAT
>JBJFHO010000109.1:0-2797 GCA_051893675.1 Ruminococcus sp.
TTGTGATTGTCGGGAATACGGCGGGCGGATAATATCCGCCCCTACAGTGGGATTTCGTCATGTGCAGAAGCGGCGTACCGTGACTTCAAATATTCTCAAATATTCTTATTTGGAAAATGCAATAATTCCCTTGACAAAGTAGAAATAATATTGTAAAATAATCAATGTATGAGAACAACAACCTGTCTCCCGCTGGGATGCAGACATGAGAAATGAGGAATCTGAAATGCATTATCCAAAACTGCTCCGGCTGCTTCTGCCGCTGAGCGCAGCCGCCAGTGGCATCCTGCTGCTCTCCGGAACGGCTTCCGCCCAGACTGCAGATGCATCGACTGTACCTGTTGCCACCGGCGTTCCTGTGGCAACGGCAGTACCTGTGGCAACGGACACTTCGCCGGAAATCACCCTTCCCGAAACAGAACCGGCTGCCCCGGAAGAAGGCGACTGGGTGGATTCGGCTGAGGGACGGAAATATCGCTATGACGACGGCTCCTTTGCCGTAGATGTTCAGATCATCGACGGTATCCCCTATCTGTTCCAGGAGGACGGCACCCTGCTGACAGGCTGGCAGAATTTCGACGGCGCATGGCATTATTACGACCCCCAGACCTATCAGGCGGCAGTGGGTACACTGGAAATTGACGATACGGTCTACCTGTTCGACTATACCGGCGCACAGAAAACCGGCTGGCGTACCGTGGACGGCGTCCGGCGTTACTACGACCCCGAAACCGGACAGCTTTGCAGCGGCTGGATTACCTATGCCGGAAACCGCTATTACATCGATCCTGAGACAGGTAAGGTGACAGGGGAATTCACACTGGACGGCGTGAAATACTTATTCGACAGCGAATATGGCACCCAGGAAACCGGGTTCTGTACCTTCTCGGACAAGACCGTCTCCTACTATCAGGAAGATGGTACACCCATCACCGGATGGCTGGAACAAGCCGGCAAGAAATATTATTTCAACAGCAGCTGTGTGATGCAGACCGGCTGGCAGGTCATTGACCAGAACAAATATCACTTCGCATCGGACGGTACCATGCAGAAAAGCTGGCAGACCATTGACGGCAAACGATATTACTTCCTGGGTTCCGGCATTATGCATACCGGCTGGCTGACGCTTACCACCGGAGAATATTACTTCCTGAGTGACGGCGCCATGGCAACCGGCACCCAGACCATTGACGGAAAAAACTATCTGTTCCTGGAAAATGGTACGCTAAAACGTATCCGTATCTGCCTGGATGCAGGACACTATGGAAAATATAACCGCAGTCCTGTCAACAGTGCATATTACGAATCGGATATGAGCTGGAGTCTCCATCTGAAGCTGAAAGCTGCTCTGGAATCCTACGGCATTGAGGTCGTTACCACCCGTCCCACGCAGGAGGGCGATCTGGGACTGGAGGAACGTGGCAGAAAGGCAGCAGGCTGTGACCTGTTCCTGAGCCTTCACAGCAACGCCTGCAACAGTTCCTCCGTTGACGCACCTCTGGCGTGCTGCACAGTGACAGGCGCTGCGGATGTGCTGGGACAGCAGCTGGCAGATACGGTACACCAGGTCATGGGCACCTATCAGGCAGGCACCATCTGGAAACGTGTGGGAGAACACGGTGATTATTACGGCGTACTCCGGGGTGCCACTTCTGTGGGCGTTCCGGCGATCCTGCTGGAACACAGCTACCACACCAATCTGCGTGCCACAAACTGGCTCCTCAATGATGCAAATTTACAGCGTATGGCAGAAGCAGAAGCGGCTGTGATCGCAGCTTATTTTGGCGTTCTGTGAGCGTGAAATAAAACAAATGCGGCGGTATCGGATGTTTCCGGTATCGCCGTTTTCTTATTATCAAATCTTTACATTTAATTTTCGTACTACATATCATATCGTACACACTTTTCCCCACAAAACCAAAAAGCACGTAATCCCGGAAAACAACCGAAACCACGTGGTATTCCTCTGGTGGAGCATAGGGGATTCGAACCCCTGACCCCCACACTGCCAGTGTGGTGAAACACTTTTTCAATCCTGCTCAAATATGCTGAATATAACGCAATATCGGTATATTTTAAGTTTCCGCTTATTGTTTCATATCGTCCTCTGTAGTGCCCTGAACGGCTTTTAGTGCCCTCATAGTGCCCTCGATTGAACCGACCCCACGCGGTGCAAGTTTAACTCACATTTATGCGCATGGTGTTGCAAATCGCTACCCCACATGTGAAGCTGACCGGAATTAAATTCCGGTCAGGGTATGCCATGAGCATGGCTCACAGCATCGGCAAACCATTACATTTTCTTTCCGTTCTCATTCGGTACGGCTGCCGTACATCACGCAATAAATTATATTTGCCATTGCTGTACCACTAACCCAAAGTTAGACCGTACACACGCCGCACATATTGCAAAGGGTAGGAATCAAATTCATACCCTTTCAGAATCTATCAGAATCCCCGTAGGCAAGCGCAAAGAACAACCCTATAATTTTTCGCACTGAGCAGGACAAAACGCCATACAGAGCCGCACAGCGTGCTTACAGACGAAATAACCGCCGCCGGAGCAGCAACACCTCGGGGCGGTTTTGTTTTATTATGTCATACATGAAAACGCCCCACTACAAGAGCAGGGCGTGACATAGATGGAACGAGGTGGGGTGACATTTCCCACATCTCCTACGGGTATTCCCCGGGTGGCGGCTGCCTGTTCCGCCCTCAGCGTTCTATTAATCCCAGTTGATATCATCCATAGAAACAGTATCACCATTTGCAAAATTACGCTCTGCTTCTTCCAGCT
>JBJFHO010000110.1:0-12799 GCA_051893675.1 Ruminococcus sp.
AATCCGTATTGCGGCAGAGCATCTGTCGTTCCACTACACCGACGAGGACGGCAAAACTGCTTCGCCGGAGATCCTGAAAGACCTTTCCCTGACGCTGGAGGCAGGCACTTTTGTGGCAGTGCTGGGGCATAACGGCTGTGGCAAATCCACTCTGGCAAAGCATATGAACGCCATTCTCGTGCCAACGCAGGGACATATGTACGTGTCGGGCATAGATACCTGCGATGACGAAAAGCTCTATGATATCCGCCAGCGTGTGGGAATGGTCTTTCAGAATCCGGACAATCAGATCGTAGCGACTATTGTGGAGGAGGATGTGGCATTCGGTCCGGAAAATCTCGGCCTGCCGCCGGATGAAATACGTCGGCGGGTAGATGATGCCCTGAAAGCTGTAGGCATGTACGAATACCGGATGCATGCGCCTAACCAGCTGTCCGGCGGTCAGAAGCAGCGTGTTGCCATTGCCGGCATTATTGCCATGCGTCCATCCTGTATCGTGCTGGATGAACCTACCGCTATGCTGGACCCCAAGGGACGGCGTGAAGTCATGAAGACCATCCGTATGCTGAATCATACCTATGGCATTACCATTGTGCTGATTACCCACTATATGGAAGAAGCAGCGCAGGCAGACCGTGTCATTGTTATGGATGACGGGAAGATTCTGCTGGACGATGCGCCGGCAGAGGTGTTCTCCCATGTGGAACAGATGAAGCAGGTGGGATTGGACGTGCCGCAGGTGACAGAGCTGGTATATGAGCTGCGGCAGTGCGGAATGGAACTGGATCCGCATATTATTACAGAAGAAGATTGTGTACAGGCATTGCTGGAACAGCTTGCGTGAAATGAGGTGAGCGTTTGGCTACATTACAAACCGAGGGATTAACGTATCGCTATGGGGTCGGGACGCCTTTTGAAAAGACGGCGGTAGATCATGTGGATCTGGAAATCCCGTCCGGTGCATTTGTCGGGGTAATCGGGCATACCGGATCGGGGAAATCCACATTGATACAGCACTTGAACGGTCTTTTGAAGCCTACAGAGGGTACTGTAAAGCTGGATGGTGTGGATATCTGGTCGGACAAGTCCGGAATGCGTCAGGTGCGGTTCCGGGTGGGACTGGTGTTCCAATATCCGGAATACCAGATCTTCGAGGAAACAGTGGCAAGGGACATTGCCTTTGGTCCCCGCAATATGGGTCTGACAGAGGATGAGGTGCAGGAACGTGTCAGGGAAACGGCTGCTATCGTAGGATTATCGGAAGAACTTCTGGAGCAGTCGCCCTTTCTGCTGTCCGGCGGTCAGAAACGCCGTGTGGCAATTGCTGGAGTTATGGCAATGCGTCCGGAGGTACTGATTCTGGACGAACCGACTGCTGGTCTCGATCCCCGTGGCAGAGAGGAGATTCTCCGGGAAATCCATGCATATCGGGAGAAAACCGGCAGCACGATTCTGCTGGTCTCCCACAGTATGGAAGATGTAGCACGCCACGCAGAACGGATTCTGGTGATGAATGCCGGAAAGGTATTCTGTTATGACACCGTGCAGAATGTATTCCGCCGTGCACAGGAATTGCAGTCCATCGGACTGGCAGTGCCTCAGATCACACGTGTCTGCGCTGCACTCCGGGCACAGGGATTGCCCATTGACGATGATATCTTTACTGTAGAACAGGCAAAGGAACAGCTCCTGGCACTGTACCGGAAAAAGGAGGTGAAAGGCGGATGCTGAAAGATATTACCATCGGACAATATTTTCCCGGAGACAGTGTAGTACACCGTATGGATCCCCGGTTCAAGATCGTTATGACGCTGCTGTTTATCGCCATGCTCTTTATGGGACAGCATCTGTATTCGCTAATCTTTGGAATAATATTTTGCCTGCTGGCACTGGCACTGTCCCGGATTCCGGTGCGCCTGATCTGGAAAAGCGTCAAACCGCTGCTGGTGATCCTGATGATCACGGCAGTGCTGGACTTATTCTTTATTGACGGCGGCAAGGTGTATTTCAAATGGCTGTTTTTGCAGATCACGGAGGACGGCGTCAGGACGGCAATCCTCATGGTCATGCGAATTGTGATACTGCTCATTGGTTCGTCATTGCTTACCTATACCACATCGCCCATTGCATTGACAGATGCCATTGAGCGGCTGCTTTCGCCTTTGAAAAAGATTCATGTGCCGGTACACGCCTTTGCCATGATGATGACCATTGCACTGCGGTTTATCCCTACTTTGCTGGAGGAAACCGATAAGATCATGACTGCACAGAAAGCCCGTGGTGCAAGCTTCAGTGAGGGAAATCTGATACAGCGTGCAAAAGCCTTGGTACCTGTTCTGGTGCCATTGTTTGTATCTGCATTCCGCCGGGCAGAGGAGCTTGCCACTGCAATGGAATGCCGGTGCTACCGGGGAGAAGCCGGGAGAACCAAAATGCGTCAGCTGCATGCTGCCGGACGGGACTATGCAGCTATGACTGTGACCATTCTGCTGTTCGCTGCTGCGGTTGCAGTGAAAATCATCTGGTGAGGAGAACCGATCTCATGACAATATTGCAAGCCAAGAAGTTGAATCGTACCGGACAGGCTGCCCGAAAAAAAGAGCCGAAGCGGTATCTGCTGCTGTCTTTTTTCATACCCATGATTTTTCTGGGCATCGGCTTTGTATTGCAGGATGTCCATCCCTTCGGCGACCGGCAGATCCTTGTGACGGATTTCTGGCATCAATATTATCCGTTTCTGCGTCTGCTCCACGAAAAACTGCAAAGCGGCGGTTCACTTCTTTATACATGGGACTCGGGACTGGGAACAAATTTTCTGTCCATGATGGCATACTATGCTGCAAGTCCGCTGAATCTGCTGACTGCCCTTGTGCCGGAGTCAGTATTGCGTGAGGCGGTCACAGTTGAACTGCTTCTGAAAATCGGATTTGCGGGATTGTTTTTTGCACTGTTTCTGAAAGGAACATTCCGGCGCAATGACTTCTCCCTCTGTCTGTTTTCCGTGATGTATGCCCTGTGCAGCTATATTCTGGGCTATTACTGGAATATCATCTGGCTGGATACTGTGGCATTGCTGCCACTGGTGGTGCTGGGACTGGTCTATCTGGTGCGGGACGGAAAATATCGGCTCTATGTCATTGCGCTGGGGCTGTCTTTGTTTTCCAATTACTATATCGGTATGTTTACCTGCATATTTGCCGTCATTGCCTATCTTTGTCTCTGTGTATTCTATCTGAGACCACGCCAGCTGCCGGGAAGGGCGCTTGCCATGGCAGGCTGTTCTCTGCTGGGCGGTGCTTTGGCAGCGGTAGTGCTTCTGCCGGCATATTACGGCTTACAGCTGACCTACAGCGTCAACAATGTATTTCCCACCATGGTGCAGTTTTATGAAAACTGGCAGACACTGCTGGCGAATCTGATCAGCTATCATGCACCCACATCGAAGGATGGATTGCCCAATCTGGCGTGCGGTGTTCTGAGTCTGGTAATGATGGGACCTTTTTTGCGTTCCGGAAAAATACGTATCCGGGAAAAAATCGCTGCCATTCTGGTGCTGGCATTCCTGCTGGTGAGCTGCAACTGCAATGTACTCAATTATATCTGGCATGGATTCCATTTCCCAAATATGCTGCCCTATCGGTTTTCATTCCTGTTCTCCTTTGTACTGCTGACACTGGCATATCGTGGATTTCAGCTGGTACTGGAGGAAAAGCTGAAAATCTGGGATATTCTTGCAATGCTGATTATGGCATTTCTTGTGTTCGTGGTATCCTATCACGTTCAGGAAAATCGTGCGGTCTACTGGTCATTTGTCACCGCACTGCTCTATGCCGTGATCATTCTCCTTTATTTCCGCCAGTTTTTCAACAAGCAGCTGTTCTGTGCAGCCATATCTATTGTGTTGGCGTTTGAACTGTTCCAGAATGTAAGGCTGGGCACAGAGGAGGTATCTACTTCCGATTATGCCAGCTATCCCACGGCAGAGGCATCGGTGGATGCACTTCTGGAGCAGATCGATGCACAGGATGATACCCTGTTTTATCGTACAGAGATGTCCACCTGGTACACGCTGAATGATCCGGCACTGTACGGCTATCACGGCTTGTCCCAGTTTTCTTCCATGGCAAATGAAAGTATTACCAAGTGGATGCGTGCTCTGGGACTGCCTGCTTCGGAAGCTGGGAACCGGTATTATTACGGCGGTTCCACACCGGTGACCAATATGTTTACGGGTATCCGCTATCTGATCTGCCGCAGCGGTTTCGTTCTGGATAACAGGGAATGGAAAGCCATTGCCAGGGAAGAGGGCTGCACGGCTTATGAAAATGCATACGATCTGCCCATCGGGTTCCGGACAGAGAGTGAGCTGGCATCCTATGAATGCCAGTCCGATGGCAATCCCTTTGAGAATCAGAACACACTGTTCCGTCTTGCAACGGGAATTGAACAGCCCTTGTTCACTGTAGTTGAAGTACGTGACGTGGATTATACTGGGGCGAGTGCTCTGAAAAACGGCTACGGGAATTATACCTATCAGGCAGAGGCTGGGGCAGCAGACCGCAGTCTGCAATACAATTATCAGACCCAGCGTCAAGCGGATCTCTATGGCTATATGACGGTTACCAGCGGTACAAACGTGACAGTTTCTCAGGACGGTGCTTTTCTGGCATCCTACAGCATTTCCAAGCAGCCTTATATCTTCCCAATGGGTACCTATGAAGGCAATGAAACGGCAAGTCTTACTGTTGTACTTCCGGAGGATGCGACATCGGGAATCGTGACGGTCTATGTATACCAGCTGGATCGGAATGTTCTGGAGGAAGGCTATGCAAAGCTATCCGCCGGAGCAGTTGCACTGACGGAATTTTCGGATACCAGACTAACAGGCACTATGACAGCGCAGTCAGACGGACTGTGTTATTTTTCCATTCCCTATGAATCGGGCTGGAGTGCAAAAGTGGACGGTGTCACAACGGAAATCACGCCGGTAGGTGATGCCATGGTGGCAGTGCCGGTATCTGCCGGGGAACATACCATTACCCTGACCTATAAGCCCCAGGGATTCGTGGTCGGTGCACTGTGTTCCGGCGGCGCAATTGTGATCCTGATACTGCTGTATGTGCTGGAACGCAAACGAAAGAGACCGCTGCTGCAGCCGATTCCGGAAAAACCGGAACCGGAAGAACTGCTGACAGAAACGGAAACGGAGGAAACGGCATCATGAGAAATCTGAAAGTGACCATGGCATTCCGTGGTACACGATATCACGGCTTTCAGCGTCAGCCCAATGCGCTGACGGTACAGGAGGTAGTGGAAGGAGCCCTTTCCAAGCTGCTCAATGAGCCGGTGACCATTCAGGGCTGTTCCCGGACGGATACGGGAGTACATGCAAAGGAATTCTGCTTTTCCATGCAGACGGAAAAGCCCATTCCGCCGCGGAATTTTATCCGTGGCGCCTGTGGTTACCTGCCGGAGGATATTTCCATCTTGTCTGTGGAGGATGTGCCGCCGGAGTTCCATGCCCGATTCAGCTGTCAGGCAAAGCAGTACATGTATCGGATCCATAACAGTGAGAGCAAAAATCCCTTTACGACAGATCTGGAACTGCACTATCGGCGAAAACTGGATGTGGAGTTGATGCGGGAAGCGGCGCAGCATTTTGTGGGAACACATGACTTTGCAGCACTCTGTACAAATTGCACAGAAAAGCAGACCACGATTCGTACAATCTACGACATTACCATAGAAAAAGAAGGAGATACCGTGATTTTGCTTGTCAAAGGAAACGGATTTCTGTATAATATGGTTAGGATCCTCGTGGGGACGCTGCTGAGTGTCAATGAGGGGCGGATTCCTGTGTCCGAACTGGATGCACTGTTGGAATCCCGTGACCGGACACGTGCCGGAATTACGGCGCAGGCACATGGGCTTTCGCTGTATCGGGTGTTTTATTGAGATATACGAATGTATTGTTACAGCTGCAAACAGTGATACGGGCGACCAATGGTCGCCCCTACATTGGTACACATATACATTGATAGAACTGACATTGGACAAAATATCTGACCTATGGGCAGGAAAGGAGACAACAGAAAAAGCATGAGCTATGATTCTGATGATATGATCGAAAAGCGAAAGCGGCGCAGCAGATTGCGTGGACTGCGGAATTTTGTGATTTTTTTGCTGATCGCAGCTTTTTGCGGTTATTTATATATTCAGCGTGATGCCTGGATCCCCAAACTGGAGGGGATCGGCAGCCGCTATGAAACCGTAACACAGAATGACGGCACACTGGCTGAGGGGAATTTTCCGCTGACCATTTCCGGCAATACAGGCTATCAGGTGGAATTGGTGGACGATACCTTGTTTTTGCTCCATGACGCTTATCTGGATCTGTACTCTCTTCACGGAGACTCCAGAGACACCCGGCAGCATGCCTACCAGAATGCAATGATACGCTCTGCCGGAAAATATGCGCTGCTGTTTGAGAGCGGCGGAACATCATTCCGGCTGGATTCCAAACACAAAAATATCTACAGCAAGTCTGTGGACGAGGATATTATTTCCGGCACGGTCAGCAAAAACGGAACAGTTGCCCTTGTCACAGAATCCAGTTCCTACGCCTGTTCCATCAGCGTATATGACAACACGGGAAAACGGATCTATCAGCGCAACTGCATTGAACATGTCATTGACGTGACATTTCACGAGGACAGCGAGGGCTGCTGCTATACTTCCATCAATGTGGAAAACGGCGTGCTGCAAAGTACTGTCACAAGCGTTCTGTTCCGACAGAAGGACACCCAGTGGACTTCTCTGCCGTTGGATACACTTGTGGTGGAATCGGGCTTTTCGTCGAATGGAACCTTATGTGTGGTTGGAAATACAGCTTGTGCATACTATAGCAGTGACGGCGAGATGCTGGGCACGTACAATTATAACGGCACTCTGGTCAGCGCCGATCTGGAAAATGGAAGGGCTGCGCTGATTATTCAGGATGATCAGAAACGGGATACCTCTCTGGTGCTTCTGGATCAGTCTGCTACAGATGTATCTGTTACCAAACTGGACGATACGGCAGAACTGGTGCGTGTGTTCGATGGGGATGCCATTGTCATGTGCCCCGGAAATGTGACATCCTATGATTTTTCGGGAACAGCTCTGGCAACTGTAACGCTGGAAGGTTCCTATACCTCTTTCATCAAACAGGATGGCTACCTGTTCCTGATGGGTTATGACCAGATCGACCGTGTGGATTTTAAGGAGTAATTTGTGGAAGCTTGGATGAATCAAACCTGGTGGCTCTATGATCTGACTGTGCTGGCGATTCTCATTCTCTGTGTCTGGGGCGGATGGCAGCGTGGCTTGCTCCGTTCCATTGCTGGCTTGCTGGGCTATGGCGCAGCTGCACTTCTCGCAGGGATACTGGCGCAGCCGGCGGCGGAATATGTCTATGACCGCTGGCTGGCAGAACCATGCGCTTCCGTGCTGGAACAGAAACTGGAGGAATATCACCTGGCTGATACAGTGCAGCAGATGCTTTCTTCCTATGGCGTACAGCTGGATCATGCTGTTCTACAGCAGATCGCAGCTCAGCCGGATCAGGCGGCAGATGCACTTTATACTGCTGTTTCTCAGGAGACGGGGATTCCCACGGACTGGCTGAGACAAGGGCTTTCCCAGTCCATCGACAGCGCCGCACAGCAGATGTTCACGGGACTGCCGGAATGGATGACGGATGCATTGCTGCCGTCAAATGATACAGCACAGCTGCAAAACCGGGCAATACAGTCTGTTGCGCTGGTACTTTCCAGCAATACGGAAGATGCCGCAGAGAAACTGACAGAGCTTTATCTTCGTCCGGTAATGGTACCGATGATTAAAACTTTTACTTTTTCTGTTCTATTTCTCTTGATTTCTGCTTTGTTACAGGTTATAATAAAATGTATATCCTCTCTGCGCCGTACCGAAACGGGACGGCTGGGAGATCAGACAATAGGTGCAGCTGTCGGATGCGTGCAGGCTGTTCTGCTTTTGGTGCTGATGGGGAAACTGACAGGATGGATTGTAGAACACGGCGCAGGTCAGCTTGCATTTTTCAATGAAGCAGTGATTGGAAAATCGGTATTGTTTCAGTCGATATATCATATTGTGAGCAAATGAAATATAGGGCAATACCGCACAAAGATTGTACGTCAGATGCGCCGTCAGATTTTTCGTCAGATGAAACAAAAAGCGCAGTGAATACTTTGTGTATTCACGAGCATTTTTGTGAAATATGACGGAAAATATGCAAGCATATGACGTGCAAAGCCGTCAGGTGCTCTTTGTGCGGTGTTGCCATAGGTGCCCGATAGAAATTCTGATAAGAAGAAAGGTGAGAAAAACATGATGTTGTGCACTCGATGCAAAAAGCGACCGGCGGTCGTACTGATTACGGCAATGCATGGCGACCAGAAGAAAAACGAAGGTCTGTGCCTGGTATGTGCCAAGGAAATGAACATTCCGCAGGTTAATGAATATATGAAGCATATGGGAATCTCCGACGAAGAGCTGGAGCAGATCTCCAATCAGATGATGGATCTGGTAGACGGGGACAGCTTTGAAATGGGCGGTTCCGGTGTGATCCCGCAGTTTTTGGAGAATATGCAGAATCTGATGAAGGACAGCGGGAAGATTCTGCAAAACATGGAGAATGCCAATCCGCCGGCACCGGTAGAGGAAGAGGGAACAGCTTCCGGGGAACAGCAGGAGACATCTCGCCGGGAACGCCGTTCCAAGCGGAAAAAGGAACTGAAATTCCTGGGGAATTACTGCACCAACCTGAGCCAGCGTGCTGCTGAGGGTAAGCTGGATGCGGTGATCGGCAGAGACAAGGAAATTTCCCGTGTCATTCAGATTTTGTCCCGTCGGACAAAGAATAATCCCTGCCTGATTGGTGAGCCGGGTGTCGGAAAGACGGCAATTGCAGAGGGTATCGCACAGCATATCCACGCCGGAACAGTACCCATGCATCTGAAAGACAAGCAGGTGTACTTACTGGATCTGACATCGCTTGTTGCCGGGACGCAGTTCCGTGGACAGTTCGAGAGCCGTGTCAAGGGGCTGATCTCCGAGGTAAAGCAGGAGGGGAATATTATTCTCTTCATTGACGAGGTGCACAATCTGGTAGGCGCAGGCAATTCCGAAGGCTCCATGAACGCAGCGAATATTCTGAAACCTGCTTTGTCCCGTGGAGAGATACAGGTCATTGGTGCAACGACCTTTGAGGAATACCGGAAGTATATTGAAAAAGACTCTGCTCTGGAACGTCGTTTTCAGCCCGTAACGGTAAACGAGCCTACGGTAGATGAAACGGTAGAGGTTCTCAGCGGCATTGCCAAATATTATGAGGAATACCACCGGGTACACATTTCGCCGGCTATGATCCGCCTGTGTGCGGTTCTGGCTGAACGCTATATCACAGACCGTTTTCTCCCGGACAAGGCAATCGACCTGCTGGATGAAAGCTGCGCCTGCACCAGTCTGCGTTCTCCGGAGATCGAGAACTATGATGTGCTGCTGAAGAAGAAGCAGGCACTGGAAGAAAAGGAAAAGTCCATTGAGGATGAAACGGAAATTGATTATGAAGCCCTTGCCCAGGTAAAGGGTGAGCTGATCCGCCTGAAATCCAGTCTGGAGGTTGCAGAGGCAGAACTGGAACAGGTACAGGTTACAAGCGATGATCTGGCAAAGGTCATTGAGCTGTGGACGGGAATCCCGGCACATAAAATTGCAGAGACCGAGTTCACAAAGCTGGCAAATCTGGAGGAACGTCTGAAAGCCCGTGTGGTTGGTCAGGATGAAGCCGTCGATCTGTTGGCAAAGGCGATCAAGCGTACCCGTGTACAGCTGAGTCCTCGCCGCCGTCCGGCATCCTTTATCTTTGTGGGTCCCACTGGCGTAGGTAAGACGGAACTGGTAAAAGTGCTGTCTGAGGAACTGTTCGACTCCAATGAGCCGCTGATTCGTCTGGATATGACGGAATTTATGGAGAAGCACTCTGTGGCACGGATGATCGGTTCTCCTCCTGGCTATGTGGGCTACGATGAGGCTGGACAGCTGACGGAAAAGGTACGCCGCCGTCCTTACTCGGTAATTCTCTTCGATGAGATCGAAAAGGCGCATCCAGACGTTATGAATATTCTCATGCAGATTCTGGATGAGGGCAAGATCGACGATGCGCAGGGCAGAACGGTCAGCTTCGAGAATACCGTTATCTGCATGACCTCCAATGCCGGTTCTACGGACAAGAGCATTGGCGTAGGCTTCAATCGGACGGAGACAGAAGTGTCCAAGGAAAAGGCAATGAAAGGTCTCCGGGAATTCCTGCGGCCGGAATTTATCAGCCGTATTGACGAGGTTGTTGTATTCCGGAATCTGACCAAGGAGGACTTCCAGAAGATCGCAGCACTGATGCTGGATGAGATGAAGGAACCCCTTGCAGAGAAAGACATTACCGTGGAGTATGATGATGCAGCATTGGCTGCCATTGCGGAGGAGGCATTCGGAAAGCCGTATGGTGCCCGTGATATCCGCCGTGTGATCCGTCAGAAAGTGGAGGATCAGGTGGCATCCCTGATCATTGCGCACAATACAGAGATCCAGAAGCTGCTGATTTCTGCACAGGATGGCAAGATCACAGTGACATATCAGTAAACATGGAAAAGAGGGCATTGCGGTAAAACACAGTGCTCTTTTTGCATCAGAAAGGTGAAAAATGCAGATCAAAAAAGTGATAGGAAAGAAAAAGCAGTACCTCTCCTTGCTGCTTCTGGCAGACGAACAGGAGAGCATGATCGACCGCTATCTGGAACGAGGTGATATGTACATTTTGGAGGAGCACGGTGTGCAGGCAGAATGCGTGGTCACGAAGGAATCAGAGGGCGTTTACGAGTTGAAGAATATTGCCGTTGCTCCAGAGTCTCAGGGGAAGGGCTACGGCAGAGCCTTGATTTCCTATGTGCTCCAGGCATATCCCGATTGTCGAACCATGATTGTGGGGACAGGGGACAGCCCTCTGACCATTCCTTTTTATGAAGCCTGCGGTTTCCGGGAGTATCGGCGTGTAAAAAATTTCTTCACCGACAATTATGATCATCCCATTTTTGAATGCGGAAAACAACTGGTGGATATGGTATATCTGAAACGAGAGATCGGGGATATCTGTGAAACAATTTGAAAATATGTGATAATTCCGCACGTTCTGCATACCCTAATCAAAAAAAGAAAGTGAGATGCAGAAGATGCAGTCTATCTGGCATAGAAATTGTGAAATGCCCCGGTTTCCGGCTTTGCAGGGAGATATCAAAGCGGACGTTCTGGTAATTGGCGGCGGTATTGCAGGACTTCTGACAACGTATCTGCTGGGGCAGAAAGGCGTCTCAGCCGTGCTTGTGGAAGGGGACACCCTATGCAGCGGCACCACGCAGAATACCACAGCAAAGATTACCGTGCAGCATGGCTTGCTCTATCATAACCTGCTGAAACAGGGCGGCGTGGAGCTGGCGCAGAAATATTATAAACTCCAACGGGCAGCGCTGCAAAAATATGCGGCACTGTGTAAGGATATCCAGTGCGATTTCCAGCGGAAAGATAACTATGTCTATTCCGTAGAGAATCGGGGGATATTGGAGGCGGAACTGGATGCATTGCGGCGTGCCAGAATCCCGGCGGAGTTTGCAGAAAACCTGCCGCTGCCGTTTTCCGCTGTAGGGGCAGTGAAATTCTCCAATCAGGCACAGTTTCATCCCATGCAGTTCCTGTCGCAGATTGCCAGGGCGTGCAACGTCTATGAGCACACATTTGTCTACGATATCCGGGACAATCAGGTCTGGACAGAGCACGGTGTCATTACCGCAGAACAGATCGTGGTGGCAACACATTTTCCCTTCTGGAATGGCCGTGGCAGATATTATTTAAAGCTCTATCAGCACCGTTCCTATGTGCTGGCGCTGGCGAATGCACCGGATCTGAACGGCATGTATCTGGACGAAACGCAAGGCGGACTGTCTTTCCGGAATTACGGCGATATGCTGCTTCTGGGCGGCGGTTCTCATCGTACCGGAAAGAAAGGCGGCGGATGGGCTGAGCTTCAGATGAAAGCAAAGCTGTATTATCCCGATGCAGAGGAGGTCTGCCGCTGGGCGGCTCAGGATTGCATGAGCCTGGACGATTTGCCCTATATCGGGAGCTACTATGGACGAAATTCCCAGCTGTACGTGGCAACAGGATTCGGGAAATGGGGCATGACAGGAGCAATGACAGCAGCAATGGTATTGACAGATATGCTCACAGGCGTGTCCAATGAAGCAGCGGATATCTTCTATCCGTCCAGAAGTATCATGCAGCCGCAGCTGTACCGGAATCTAATGGAGACTGCCTCGAATTTCTTCCGGCTGACACATAGACGGTGTACGCATCTGGGCTGTGCGCTCCACTGGAATCCGGCAGAGCATTCCTGGGACTGCGCTTGTCATGGCTCCCGCTTTTCAGAGGATGGGCATGTGCTGGAAAATCCGGCAAAGCGTAACCGGAGATCATAAATTACAGCATAAGAAAAGGCTGTTGCAAGGACAGTAAAATCCTGGTTATGGTGCGATACCCACATCGCATCGTTTCCTGTTGGATTTTGTCTGCCTGCAACAGCCTCTTTTACGTAAACAAAAAGAAAACAGCTCCCACGATTGTGAAAGCTGTTTATACTGGTTGGGGTGGAAGGATTTGAACCCTCGGAATGATGGAGTCAGAGTCCACTGCC
>JBJFHO010000111.1:0-12763 GCA_051893675.1 Ruminococcus sp.
GGCGCATACTTTTGCGCCGCGGAGAGGGTGGTGAGAAAAAGCGACAGCTTTTTCGAGGCGGGGCGAACAAGACCGCCCCGCCTTGTGAAACCATTTCTGTAAGTTAAGCCTTGTAAACGTCCCGGTGGGACGTTTACAACGAAACTCCATTCCTATTTATAATTTCAAGAAATTGCGGGCGAACAAAGTTCGCCCCTACATTTGCGCAGTATCCTTGCGATTATAGGAAGTGCCTTCCCCGATAAAATACACCATATTCCAAAAAACGGGCTGCGTGTAACAGCCCGTTTCTGTAGATATTCCGCTGTTTCACGTGAAACAACCCTTAAAACTCAATCTTGCCATACAGCCCGGCGTTCAGTTCATCCTCCGGCTTGGGCTTCTTGTAATCCCGTTCAAAGCTGGTTTTCACGGAATCCAGATTGGTACGCTTGAAATCCTCCGGCTGGCGTTCCCGATAGGGACGCTTCCCCCCACGGTTCTGACCGCCCTTGCCGCCACGATTTCCGCCGCTGCGCTTGCCATTAACAGAGGAAACTACCACCTTCCGGTAGGGATCCTCTCCCACACTCCGGGATGTCACACCCTCGATCTCTGAGATGCGGCTGTGAATGATCCGGCGCTCATAGGGATTCATGGGCTCCAGCGTGGTAGCACGGCCGGTACGAAGTACCCCACGTGCGATCTTATCCGCCAGCTGTTCCAGGGTCTTGCGGCGCTTTTCCCGATAGCCGTTGCTGTCCAGAAGCAGACGGCAATAGTCCTCGTTGTCTTTATTCACCAGGATGGATGCCAGATACTGGATAGAATCCAATGTCTCCCCACGTCTGCCGATAATGGTACCGCTCTTGGACTGGCTGCGCAGTTCCATACGGATGCCGTTTTCGGTGCGCATGGTAGTAATGGTCACTTCAATGCCCATTGCCTGGTAGATATCTGCAATATACTGCCGTGCACGGAGCAGATTGGGAGTCATTTCCTCTTCTGTGAGGATGGTCTCGATTGCCTCGGATTCCATGCCTCTTGTGGCGGAATCATCCTGGGGAATCACAATTTCCTCTACAGAAGCCACTGCCTCCTGTACCGCAGGCTTTTCCGGAACCTCGGGCTCCACTGCCGGTGCGGGAGCGGGTGCCGGTGCTTCTTCCGGCTCTGCGGGCTCGTACACTGCCTCGACCTGTGCCTCACGCTTTACTTTGCCGAACAACGATTTTTTCGGCTCTTCCAGGATCCGGAATACAATGTTATCTTCAGACACGCCGAACTTTTCGGATGCCATCTGCTTTGCCTCTTCGATCGTTTTCGCAGTGAAGATCTCTTTCATAACCTGTTCATCCCTTTCTATTCTGCGGGACTTCATTCCCTGTCTCTTTTGGGCACCTCAATGAGCCCTTTTTTTCATGCAATCATTTACTTACTTCTTGGAACTCTCGTTCTCATCGCCCTCATAGGTCTCGCCGTATTTTTCAGCCATACGCTGTCTTGCTTCCTTCAGAACCTGCTGGTTATACTTGGACAGCTCCGAACGGGACATATCCTTTGTCTCTTCCGCATAGCGTTCCCGCTTCTGCTGTCCCTCAGACAATCCCTGCTGCTGATCCAGCATACGCTGCATAAAGCTCTTTTTGCCGTTGGCATATTTTTTCTGCATCTTCTTGTTTTCCTTCTCGCAGATCTTTTCGATGCGCTCCTTGGTGAAATACATGTTCAGACCAATGGTCTGGAGCAGTGAGAAGAAGGAAGAGCATACCCAGTAGAAACCAACACCTGCCGGTACCTGGAATGCAAACCATACTGAGAAGATCGGCATAATATACAGCATAATATTCATGCAGCCTGCATTGGGCATATCCGGGTTGCGCTTTTTCTGCACGATCTGCATATAGATGGTCAGGATCAGCTGGAGTATACCGGACAGAATGGGGATCATAAACAGACCGATGGCTGTGCTGTCCCACACCTCCGGGTTCCACTGGGGGATCTCACCCAGATTCATGCCAAACAAGTTGAACTTGTCATAGAACTCCGCAATTTGCGCCGAAAGATCCGTGCCGGCGAACACCTGATCAAAGGCACCGGAATCCTGATGATGGGCACTTAAAATGGCAAGCTCCTGCCGGAGACTTGTCCCCTGCTTTGCCAGTTCAGGGCTGATATTCTGTACCACCTCGAATGCCTTTGAAATGAGATCATCCTTCATTTTCAGGATGTAGGACAAAGGCTTGTACACAACGTCCAGAATGCCGAACAGGATGAAGAACTGCAAAAACATAGGCAGACAGGAGGCGCCGGGGTTGACGTTTTCCTCCTGATAGAGCTTCATCTGCTCCTCCTGGAGCTTCTGTGCATCGTTTTTATACTTCTGCCGCAGCTTTTCCATCTTGGGATTGACACGCTGCATCTTCGCTGAATTCATCTGCTGCTTATAAGAAATGGGAAACAGAATCAGCTTTGTAAAAATGGTAAACAACAGAATCGCCAGTGCGTAGTTGTCCACCCAGTCATAGATCAGACGCATGATCCAGCCGAACGGCTTACCACACAGATCATATAAAAAATCCATAATTTTTGTTTAACCCTTTCTGTTGCGTAATGTGGACTGCGGCTGCCGATTTCCAAAGACGATCCGGGGCGGATCCAGGTGCTCCGGCACCGGGTCGATGCCGCCGGGACTCCACGGATGACAGCGCAGCAGACGACGCAGGGCAAGAAAGCCGCCCCGCAGTACGCCGAACCGCAGGATTGCGGTCTTCGCATAACAGGAACAGGTCGGATAATACCGGCATACAGCCGGTGTCAGTCGGGAAAACCTCTGGTAGAGACTGATCAGTGCCGCCGCCAGATGTCTCATTTCGGCTTTCCCCCTTCCGACGGCGGTTCCATCAATCGCCGGATACGTTTCAGTCCGGTTCCGGCGAGATAGTCACGCAATTGCGTAGAACGTATGCCCACAATAGACGGCAGTGCGACGATGACCAGATCCATTCCCGTGGGCATGAGATGCTCCGTTTCCCGGTATGCCTGCCGGATGACCCGGCGGGCACGGCTCCGCTTTACGGCACAGCCCACTTTTTTTCCCACTGTAATGCCCAGGCGGTTATATTTCCGCCGGGTTCTGCGCACATAGATGACCGCATAGGGCGACACGATCTTTTTTCCACGCTGATACAGCTGTAAAAAGTCCCGGTTTTGATTCAGAATGACCGTTTTTTGCATGGCTCGCACTCCAACCTTGGTTTCCACCGGCACATTCCGGTGTGTGGCATTTTTACCTGATTTTGTCTGTGTCCAGAATTTGATCTGTATTGCTGAAATTGCTGTTTGTAGGGGGCGGCTATCAGCCGCCCGCATCCCTGAAACAACATTTCCGGCTTCGCAGTTTCTTTTTTTCCGGACAACCGCAGGCATTTCTTCAAAACAAAGCAAAAAGCGTACCACCAACCGTCACCGAAGTACCGATCCAGAACCGCCATACCTGCATGATGCCGGTAAGTGTCTTTTCTCAATCGGCACGGCAGGCTCTTGGGGTACGCTCCTCGAAAAAACAAAAGACCACAAACCAATGGCTTTGTGGTCCGACTTCGATCAGTGGCTCAGTCTTGCTCTGCCCCGTGCTCTTCTGCGGGCTAAAACCTTTCTACCGTTCGCAGTGGCCATTCTCTTCCGGAAGCCATGCACCTTTTTCCGATGAATCTTCTTCGGCTGATATGTTCTTTTCAACCTGGTAACCTCCTTTCCTTGCGCAGGCGGAAAAAACTTCCGCACAGGATGTAGGAATTGCATACGGCTAGCCGCATGAATCCATTTACCATATATTATAACGGATGTTCTTCCGTTTGTCAAGAGATTTCTTTGAATTTTCTTAGTTTTTTACGTTTGCCGGGGCAAAATACCGACAGCCTTCGTCAATTTGCCCAAGAAATCCGCCTGCGGCGGCGGAATCACAGGTGGAAATTTGGTTTTTGTTGTCACCAAATCCAACTGTAGGGGCGGATATTATCCGCCCGCCCCATTCCCTCAACCGCATCAATCCGGCACAAATGTAGGGGCGAACTGTGTTCGCCCGCAATTCCCACAATCGCAGATGGAAGGTGAATCTCGTTGCAAACGTCCCAGCCCGATGCCCAATGGAAATGGCATCGGCAGACTCGCCCTAAAGATGGCGAGCAGCATTTTTAAAAAATTGCTGGATCAAAAAACTTCATTGCCGCCTGCGGCGTTATGACCGTCAAGTGACCAGAAATGCTTTCCACCTTTGCACGAATCTCTACTCCACAAATTCCACATGGGATTTTCAGAGAAATTTGAAGTTTTCAACAGAGAAGGGCTTGATTTTCCACAATGAATGTGGTATACTATTATATTATGGAGCCCTGTTTTTCGGGTCCTGAAACAACAGCGCATCAAGGAAACAACGCACAAAGAGCATCTGAAGCACAATCTTTGTGCGGAATTGCCCTAAAGAACCTTTTCATCTGCGCTGTCTGCATTGATTTTTGAAGGAGGATTCGCCGCATATGAACTCATTTGACGAAGTCTTTACCCGGGTCAAGCAATATTGTCTGGAAGAAGGCGATATTCCGGAGGTTGCTGTTAAACTCTGGATCTACGCCCTCGTCCCCGTCCGACTCGATGGTACGACTGCACTTTTTTCTGTTCAGTCAGAATTTCAGCGTGACGTCATTCTGAATAACTATGAGTCCCTGCTGAAGGAAGCTTTCCTCAGTATCCTGGGATTTGAAGTAGATATCCGCATCCAGGTGGATGATGAAACAACTATGCCCGCTCAGAATAACCGTAAACCAAAGGATTACGACGAACTGGCTCGCCGCCACGAGGAACTGCAGCACAGCATTGAAGTTGCAAATTATGAATATACATTCGATACATTTATCGTAGGCGGTTCCAATGAATTTGCCTATGCCGCCTGTACCGCTGTGGCAAAGGAACCGGGTAAGAATTATAACCCCCTCTTTATCTATGGCCCGTCCGGTCTGGGAAAAACCCACCTGATGCACGCCATTGCCCATGAGGTACACCAGAATCACCCCAACTATAAGATCATTTATGTCACCAGCGAGGAGTTCGGCAACGACTTCATTGCCTGCATCAACAACGGCAATACCGCCAATTTCCACGACAAATACCGGAACGCCGATGTGCTCCTGGTCGATGACGTCCAGTTTTTCAGCAACAAGGAAAGTATGCAGGAGGAATTCTTCCATACATTCAATAAGCTTCACGCTGAAGGCAAACAGATCGTGCTGACATCCGATAAGTCCCCCAAGGAACTGAAAACCCTGGAGGAACGGATCCGCAGCCGGTTCGAATGGGGTCTGATTACTGATATCAGCACACCGGATTTCGAGACGAGAATTGCAATTATCCGCCGGAAAGCCGAACTGCTGGATCTGTATATTCCTGATGATGTCACGGAATTTATCGCAAACCGGCTGAAAACCAATATCCGTCAGCTGGAAGGCGCTGTGAAAAAGCTGAAAGCGCTGAAGCATCTGGCAGGCTCCGCACCGTCCATTTCCATGGCGCAGAGCGTCATCAAGGATATTCTCAGCGATGACCAGCCGGTGCCGATTACCGTCGAAAAAATTATTGTAGAGGTTGCCGATGTCTATGGCGTTTCGCCGGAGGATATCCGCAGCAGCAAGCGCTCCAGCCAGATCTCCACGGCAAGAAAGGTTGCCATTTATGTGGTACGTGAAATCACCCAGATGCCTCTCCAGGCAATCGGTACAGAGTTCGGCGGAAGAGATCACTCCACCATTGTCTACTCCATCAGCAACGTGGAAACGGCTATGAAGCATGACGAACACCTGAAACAGCTGGTAGAAGATATCATCAAAAACATCCGCAGCAAGAGCCACGGCTAAGGCAACGCCGCAGGCGGCAATGAAGTTTTTTGATCCAGCAATTTTTCAAAAATGCTGGCGCAGGTCCAGGGCTGCGGAAGCCCTGGCAGAGTCCAGGGACAGCGTCCCTGGTCGCCGCCCGCAGGCGGCGAAACACCCCGGCGCATCCTTTTGCGCCACGGAGAAAAGGGGTGAGAAAAGCGACAGCTTTTCGAGGGGGAAGCGAACAAGACCGCTTCCCCCTGTGAAACCTTTTTCTCAAGCTGAATCTTGAAAACGTTCCAGTGGAACGTTTTCAAATCAACACCTAATTTTCATCGCTAAACCGTACTTTCCACCCCATCTCCACAATGAAAGCCTGGTTTTCCACACCACTTTCAACAACCTGTGGAAAACCTATGTGGAGAAAAAGTCAGCCAGATTCCTGCACCGTTCCCGACAGGGCGAAATCCCCTTGTGAAAAGTCCTGTGGAATCCTGTGCAATCCATTCTCCACAGCCTGTGGATTCCCAAAACGGAAGATGCCCGGTTCTCCACAGAATTCTCCACAAACTTTCCCTTTCCACTCCACAAAATTTCAAGATCTCCACAACTTTGAAAATTCTCCACTTTTCCGGAAAGTTTCCACGGCGGCTGTGTGCAGAAGATCTTTCGCAAACTCCATGCAAAACGGGGATTTCCACAGTTTCAAGCCCCCTACTACGACTACTATATTTTTATTTGTTTGTTTTGTTGTGTTTTGCAGCTTCGCTGCTTTCTCATAAGGTAGGGTTTGGGTGTCCTTCTCTGGTGGACAACTTGAAATTGTACACCTCTGGCGTACAATCGGAAAACAGTACGGATTATCTACAAAAATAACCGGGATACGAATCCAATCCGCAAGGCAGGTATCCATTATCCCAAGCATTTTGAAACAGCGGAAACTCCGGTTTCCGCTATGCATATAAGGAAGAACGAATTATGTTGAAATTTACTTGTGACAGACAGACATTCTGCACGGCAATTACCCATGTCGCAAAGGGTGTCTCTCAGAAATCCACCATTCCGGCGCTGGAACGGTTGAAACTGCGTCTGGATCATGATATCCTGGAACTGACAGGCTATGATCTGGAATTCGGCATTCAGCGCAGCATTGAGGTGGAATCCAGCAGCGTAGGCGAGTTTGTGATTCTCCCCCGTCTGCTCAGTGAAGCTGTCCGCCGGTTTTCCGGGGACAGAGTGACCATGGAAGTGGATGACAATTTCGTGGTAAAATTATTCTGCGACGCCACGGAGTTTCAAATCTCCGCTATGTCTGCGGAAGAATATCCGGCGCTGCCCAGTCTGGATCTCAGTGCCGGAATGCAGATTGAACAGCCAGTGCTGGGGTCTATGATCCGCCAGACACATTATGCGGCATCTGTCAGCGAGGCAAAGCCTGTGCTCACCGGCGAATTGTTCGAAGTGGATGGCGATACGCTCCATGTGGCTGCCATTGACGGCTATCGTCTGGCAGTGCGTCAGGAGCCGATCTCCAGCGCAGAGCCTTATCGGTTTGTGGTTCCGAAGCGTACCCTTCTGGAAGTGGCGAATATGCTCCGGGATGAGGCGGAGGAGCTTTGCACCATCTCCGCAGACCGTCGGCATGTGGTGTTCGAATTCAACGGCTATACGGTATTTTCCCGGCTGCTGGAGGGTGAATTCCACAATTACCGCAGCAGTATTCCCACTGCCTATGACACGGAAATCACCATTGATACCGGAGAACTGGTACGCAGTCTGGAACGGTGTTCCCTGCTGATCAGCGGCAAATATAATGCGCCGGTGCGGTGCACATTCTCCGGGGGTTCTCTGGGAATCTGGTGCAAGACTGGCATTGGCGAGATCAATGACAAGATTCCGGCGCAGATCAGCGGCCCCGATGTGACCATTGGTTTTGATAACCGGTTTTTGCTGGATGCAGTACGTGCGGCGGATTGCGATCAGATCAAGATCCAGCTCACGGGCGGCAATCGTGTGGCAAAACTGGTGCCGCCGCAGGGCGAAAGCTTTATTTTCCTGCTGATGCCCATCCAGCTGAGACAGTAAATATGGAATCGGGAATCAGGAGTTAGGAATGAGGAATGGCGGTATCGCCTTCGGCGATGGATCAAAGGTAACTTGTAAAAAACAAATCGCCGCAGGCAGCAATGAAGTTTTTTGATCCAGCAATTTTTCAAAAATGCTGGCGAGGTCCAGGGCTTCCGCAGCCCTGGACCTGTGCCAGCTGTGCTCAGCTGGACCAGCTTGCCAGGCAACCTTTGCTTGAATGGCGAACAGACTGATTCTGATTTTGTGTTTATTTTCGATAGATTTAAAGGAGGACAGATATGGCAAGTGAAACGATCACTGTGGCGATCCGGACAGAATTTATTAAACTGGATTCGCTCCTGAAATTCGCCGGCTTGTGCGATACCGGCGGCTTTGCCAAGGAACTGGTGCAGCAGGGCGCTGTCTCCGTGAACGGTGAGGTCTGCACCATGCGCGGCAAAAAAATCCGCCCCGGGGATACCATTACCGTTGACCGCTTTACGGTACTTGTAACCGCAGAAGCATGAGACTCACACGACTTGCGGCGGATGGCTTTAAAAATCTGCGCCAGGTGGAACTGGAACCCGATCCCTCATATAACCTGATCCTCGGCGAAAATGCGCAGGGAAAGACCAATCTCCTGGAGGCAGTCTGGGCACTCACCGGCTGCCGCAGCTTCCGGGGTACCCGGGAACGGGATTACCTTTCCTTTGACGGCGGTAATTTGCAGGTAGAAGCCGGCTTTCAGGATGCCAGACGGGAACAGTCTGTGCGGCTCTGCATGGTGCCGGGAACAGTACCCGAAAAGAAATTCTGGTGTAATGAAGTGCCCCGCAAAAGCGGTGAACTATTCTCCGTGTTCCACTGCGTGGTCTTTACCCCGGAAGACCTGTCATTGGTTACCGGCGGCCCCGAACGGCGAAGGTCGTATCTGGATCTTTGCAGCGCACAGCTGAGTGCCCCTATGCTGTCTCTGGTACGTCGGTATCAGCTGGTGCTCCAGCAGCGCAATGCAGTACTCAAACAGAAATTGCCTCAGGCGCAGACGGAGGCTATGCTCCATGTCTGGGATGGTCAGCTGGAACAGCTCGGAACGGAAATTGCCGTCCAGCGTGCCCAGTATGTCCGGCGGCTGGCGGCAGTCTGCGTGCCTCTGTATGCACAGATCGCACGGGGCAAAGAGACGGTTTCTCTCCATTATCAGTCCAGTGTGTTCGGCAGGGATGCCCAGGAGATTCTCCCCGACCAGTCAGCGCCGGAACTTGTGGCGCAGTATGGGGAAAGAATGCAGCAGAGCCGTCAATCGGACTTGCTTCTGGGACATACGGGTGTCGGCGTGCACCGGGATGATCTGCTCCTTGCCATTGACGGCAAGCCGGCAAAGGAATTCGGCTCACAGGGACAGAAAAAAAGCCTGGCGCTGGCGCTGAAGCTTGCCCAGGCGCAGATCTACAGCAAACGCCGGAAGGAATCCCCTATCGTACTTCTGGACGATGTTATGGGAGAACTGGATGAGGCACGGCAGGCAGTGGTCTCTACCATTGTAGAGGAAATGCAGGTCTTTGTGACTACCTGCCACCCGGAATCCGTACTTTCCCCAAATGCCGGAAAGCGGTTTTTGTTGAAAGACGGCAGATTGGTTTCGGAACTCTAAAAAATACCCGAAACTGCGTGAAATTTTGTTTTCCACAAACTGTTGAAAACTCTGTGGAAACCTTGTGCAGACCTGTGAAAAAAGGCGGAAAAGGCGGATTTTCTGGTGAACTGCACAAATTATGAAGCAAAAATCGTAGTGTTTCACGTGAAACACTGTAGTAAGATGGCTGTACGATATGATACACAATCGCAGCAATCAATGTCATAAATCCGCACGGCTGTCTGAAATGAGACAGTTTGTGCAGCTGCCGGTTTTTGTTTCACGTGAAACAAAAGACCGGACAAACTTGGAGGAATTGCAAAATGACAGAGGCAATCAAACCCAATGCCCAAAATTATGATGAAAGTCAGATCCAGGTGCTGGAGGGACTGGAGGCAGTCCGGAAGCGTCCGGGTATGTACATCGGTTCCACCGGTCCCAAGGGACTCCATCATCTGGTGTACGAAATCGTGGACAATGCCATTGACGAGGCACTCGCTGGATTCTGTACAGAAATCACAGTGGATATTCTGCCCGACAATGTGATCCGGGTCTCCGACAACGGCCGTGGTATTCCTGTGGGAATCCATCCCAAGGAGGGAATTTCAGCGGCAACGGTGGTATATACCATTCTTCACGCCGGCGGTAAATTCGGCGGCGGCGGCTATAAGGTCTCCGGCGGTCTCCACGGCGTAGGCGCATCGGTGGTAAATGCCCTTTCGGAATGGCTGAAGCTGACGGTAAAGGACGGCACACATGTGCACTTTCAGGAATTCCATCGTGGTGACTACAGCGACCCCATCCGGGTTATCGGCGATACCACGGAAACGGGTACGACAGTAGAATTCAAGGCGGATCCCCAGATCTTTGAGGAAACTACGGAATACGACTATGAAGTGCTCCTGAAACGGCTCCGGGAACAGGCATTCCTGAACGCCGGCATCCGCATTGTATTCTCGGATAAGCGAAATCCGGAGGAGGAACGGTCGGAGGTGCTCCACTATGAGGGCGGTATCCGGCAGTTCGTGGAATATCTCCACCAGAAACGTGGTCTGGAATCCCTGTCGGAGGATGTGATCTATGTCTCCGGCATGGACGGGGATTCCTTTGCAGAGATCGCATTGCAGTATAATGATAGTTATAATGAGATGATCCTGTCCTTTGCCAATAATATTCACACCGCCGACGGCGGCAGCCATGAGACGGGCTTCAAAAATGCCCTGACCAAGGTGATTAACGAATACGGCAAGAAGTTTGGGCTGTTAAAGGACGGTACTCGTCTGCTGGGCGAGGATGTCCGGGAAGGTCTGACGGCAATCGTTTCTGTAAAGCTGACAGAGTGCGAATTCGAGGGACAGACCAAGGGGCGGCTGGGGAATCCGGCAGTGCGTCCCTTTGTGGAGAAGATGGTCTTTGAGAAGCTCATGACCTATTTCGAGGAAAATCCCACGGTGGCACGGGCTATTTTTGACAAGAGCCTGTCCGCACAGACGGCACGTGAGGCTGCCAAGAAGGCAAGAGAAACGGCTCGCCGGAAATCCGCCATGGAGAGCGCTTCCCTGCCGGGCAAGCTGGCGGACTGCTCCGAAAAGACCACCGAGGGCACGGAGCTGTACATTGTCGAGGGAGACTCGGCAGGCGGCTCCGCGAAGGAAGGCAGAGACCGCCGCTATCAGGCAATCCTGCCCCTTTGGGGTAAAATGCTCAACGTGGAAAAGGCGAGAATTGACCGGGTATACGGCAATGAAAAGCTGATGCCTGTGGTAACTGCCCTGGGTACTTCCATCGGCGAGGATTTCGATATTACAAAGCTTCGTTACGGCAAGGTCATTATTATGGCGGATGCCGACGTAGACGGTTCCCATATCCAGACCTTGCTGCTGACCTTCTTCTTCCGCTTCATGCGGCCGCTGATCACAAACGGCAATGTCTATCTGGCGCAGCCGCCGCTGTTCAAGGTATTCAAGGGCAAGAAGTATAAGTATGCCTTTGATGAGGCGGAACGGGACAAGTATATTGCAGAGTTTGCAGATGCAGACGGCAGTACGGCAAAGGTTTCGGTTCAGCGGTACAAAGGTCTTGGTGAGATGAGCTCCGAACAGCTGTGGGAAACCACCATGAACCCGGAGACACGCTCCATGATCCGTGTGGAACTGGAGGATGCCGAAAAGGCGGATGAGATCTTCACCATTCTCATGGGCGACAAGGTGGCTCCACGTAAGGAATTCATTGAAAAGAATGCGAAATACGTGGAGAATCTGGACGTATAAGAGCCTGTTTCGTATCTTTTCCCACGCATCTTTTTGGTGAATTTTGTCGCTTTCTGCGTTAAAAATTCTTGCCGGGCGAAAGCCCGCCTGCGAATTTTTGCCTTGAAATCAACGAAAATTCACTCAAAAATCTACGCAGAAAAAAATACAAAACAGACTCAAAGGAGGTTCTATGGAAGAAACACAGAAGCTTCCGGCTTTCAGCCGCACAGCACCGTATGCCATTCCGCTGGAATATTACCGCACGGGATTCACGGCGTTTCAGAAAAAATTTATTATGCGCCGGAATTATATCATGATGGCAGTATTTGCGATCCTGCTGGTGTCCTTTGTGGCTGCCGGGATTCAGGATCCTACCAATAAAATGGCGTATTTTCTCATGCTCCTTTGCCTGACTGCCATCTTTATGCTGTGGTACATGCCGAGAAAGCAGAGACGTATCATTCTGGATACGGTCAAGGAGATGGAAGGGCAGCAGTACACGGCGGAATGTGACGGCAATGTGCTGCGGTTCTGGACGCAGCAGGATGAGGAAGATCCGGAGGTCATCCCGGAATCAAGGGTGCTTCTGGAAACAGCGTGGATCCAGACCTATGAGGAATTTTATCTGATCTGTGACGGAAAGCGGATGTTTTATATTCTGCCCAAGGCTGCCATAGGGACAACGTTTGTCCAGCCTGAGCAGCTGGAAACAACAGAAGTAACAGAAACAGAATCCCCAGAATCCGAATAATTGCCATAATTGCCGCAGGCGGCAATGAAGTTTTTTGATCCAGCAATTTTTCAAAAATGCTGGCGAGGTCCAGGGCGAGGAGCCCTGGCAGAGTCCAGGGACAGCGTCCCTGGTCGCCGCCCGCAGGCGGCGAAACACCCTGCGCCGTATTCCGGCGCACGGAGAGGGTGGTGAGAAAAAGCGACAGCTTTTTCGAGGCGGGGCGAAC
>JBJFHO010000112.1:0-12720 GCA_051893675.1 Ruminococcus sp.
TTTTGTGAAATATGACGCAAAATATGCAAGCATATGACGTGCAAAGCCGTCAGGCACTCTTTGTTCGGTGTTGCCCTAAGAAACGGAGGAATGCTGCATGAATTTCTGGCAGGAATTCACGCATAAATTACAGACTACTTTTATCGAAAAAGATCGCTGGATGTATCTGCTGGACGGACTGAAAACCACGCTGATCATCACGTTTTTTGCCGTGATTCTGGGCATGGTGCTGGGATTTCTGATCGCCATTGTCCGCTCTACCCATGATAAGACGGGAAAGCTGAAGTTTCTCAATGTTCTGGCGAGAATCTACCTGACTGTGATCCGGGGTACGCCGGTGGTTGTTCAGCTTCTGATCATTTACTTTGTCATTTTCGCCTCTGTTAACGTGGGGAAAACCTTCGTGGCGGTGCTTGCCTTTGGACTAAATTCGGCGGCATATGTGGCGGAAATTGTTCGTTCCGGTATCATGTCCATTGACAGCGGTCAGTTTGAAGCCGGAGCCAGTCTGGGACTGAATTATCCCAAGACTCTGGGGGCTATCATTCTGCCCCAGGCATTTAAGAATGTGCTGCCGGCACTGGCAAACGAGTGTATCGTACTGCTGAAAGAAACTTCTGTTGCCGGATACATTGCCATAACCGATCTGACCAAGGGCGGCGATATTATCCGCAGCCAGACCTATGAGGCATTTTTGCCGCTGATTGCAGTGGCAGCCATTTATCTGATCATGGTCATGATTCTGAGTTCCCTGGTATCAAAGCTGGAAAGGAGGCTGGCAAAGAGTGATCGAGGTTAAAGACCTGAAAAAATCCTTTTCGGATCTGCAGATTCTGAAAGGGATCTCTACCACCATTGAGAAAGGCGAAAAAGTGGTCATTATTGGGCCGTCCGGTTCCGGAAAGAGTACCTTTCTCCGCTGTCTGAATCTCCTGGAGCGTCCGACTGCCGGACAGATCTTCTTCGAGGGACAGGATCTGACGGCGATGTCAGAGAAGCATCTGTATGCGGTGCGGGAAAAAATGGGCATGGTGTTTCAGCACTTCCACCTGTTTCCCCATCTGACCATTCAGAAGAATATTACTCTTGCGCCGGTGAAGCTGAAGCTTATGACGCAGGCAGAGGCGGATGAAAAAGCTGCTGAGCTGCTGAAAAAGGTAGGGCTTTCCGATAAGGCGAGTCAGTATCCCAGCCAGCTTTCCGGCGGTCAGAAGCAGCGGATTGCCATTGCACGGACACTGGCGATGAATCCCGATGTGATCCTGTTTGACGAGCCGACTTCGGCACTGGATCCGGAAATGGTTGGCGAAGTACTGGAACTTATGCGGGAACTTGCCGCTGAGGGTATGACCATGGTCGTTGTCACCCATGAAATGGGATTTGCCAGAGAAGTGGCATCTCGTGTGATGTTCATGGATGGAGGACAGATCGTGGAGGAAAATGCACCCCAGGAATTTTTCTCTCACCCGAAAAATCCACGTCTCCAGGAATTCTTGTCCAAGGTGCTCTGAGATGGCGTATACGGTACGAATGTATCAGAAGCTGGAGGATGCCTGTGCTGCCATCCGCACTGCGGTTTTTGTGGAAGAACAGGGCTTTCAGCAGGAATTTGATGAGATAGATTCCCGTGCATGGCACGTACTGATCTATGACGGCGAAACTGCCGCAGCAACGGGCAGATTGTATACGGATGACGGCGAATGCTATCACATCGGACGAGTTGCAGTGCTTCCGGAATACCGTGGAAAGCAGCTGGGGAAAGTTGTGGTTTCAGCCTTGGAAGCGCAGGCGGCTATATGCGGTGGCAGGGTGATCACCCTTTCGGCGCAGTGCCGTGCGGCTGGGTTCTATGAGAAACTGGGATATGTCCGGACAGAGGATCTGCATATGGACGAGTTTTGTCCCCATGTGACCATGGTGAAGCAGATCGGACAGGCTGAATGAACATCCGGCCTTTCGCAGACAGTTTAAGGAGGCTTTATTTATGAAACAAAACCGTGTATTCTGTGCAGTGACGGCTGCGATCGTTGCCGCTGGGATCCTCACATCAGTGCCGCTGTCGCTGCCGGTTTCTGCCGGACAGCAGCTGGGACAGACGGATTTTGAAGACGGTGTGGGATTGCCCTGGCATGTCTGTGAATCGGCACCGGGTGAAATGGAGTTTGAGATCACTGACGGGGAATATCGCATCACCATTGTGAATCCCGGTGGTGCGTCCAACGGCGGCGAGGATCGCTGGGACTGTCAGTTCCGGCACCGGGGGCTGACGCTGGAGTCCGGCTGCACCTATGAAGTATCCTATGACATTACTGCCAGCAATAACTGCACCTATTATACCAAAATCGGTGATATGGCAGAGCCATATACGGAGGACTGGCATGGCAATCCCGATGACAGCCAGTATGACGCCTATTGGAATGTGCAGAACCTGACGGCAAACCAGACGGTTACGGTGAAGGGAACGTTTACAGCAAACCGTACTGCCGAAGTGGAATGGGCATTCCATATCGGCGGTGATACAGTGCCGGCAGGGACTGTATTCACCTTTGATAACATGTCCCTGATCTGTACAAACAGCGATGCCCATGATTACATTCCGGCAAATACCTGGGAGCGTGCAGATATCGTTACCAATCAGGTGGGATATTTCCCGGACTGCGCTAAGCGTGCAACACTTATCTCCGATGAGAAAAAGGCAGTGGAATTCTCTCTGCTGGATGCTTCCGGCAAGGAAGTGTATTCCGGCAAATCTGAACCCATGGGTGAGGATGCAGATTCCGGGGATTCTGTCCATATCCTGGACTTCTCTGAGGTGACGGACGAGGGTACATATACACTGAAAGCCGGAGATGCTGTGAGCCGTGAATTCACCATCGGCGGTACGGAAACCTATTCCGGAATGCTCTACGACGCCCTGAATTATTTCTACCAGAACCGCAGCGGTATTGAGGTAGAGAGTCAGTATATCACTTCCGGCAATGCAGATGGATTGGCACATGCGGCTGGTCACAGCAGTGATGTGGCGAGAATTACCACGGATTGGGACGATCTGCAGAGTAACGGCGGTACGCAGGATGTGTCCGGCGGCTGGTATGATGCAGGCGACCACGGAAAATATGTGGTAAACGGCGGCATTGCTCTCT
This sequence comes from Ruminococcus sp., assembly GCA_051893675.1. Lineage (GTDB taxonomy): Bacteria > Bacillota > Clostridia > Oscillospirales > Ruminococcaceae > Ruminococcus_C. The sequence continues at coordinate 3,144 of JBJFHO010000112.1, forward strand.
GGATGATGCAGAATCAGTACGAACGTGCCGCAGCAAAGGGAACCGAGGATGCCTATGCAGACGGTGCCATGCAGCTGCCGGAGCAGGGCAATGATATTCCCGATCTGCTGGACGAAGCTCGCTGGGAAATGGAATGGATGCTGAAAATGATCGTCCAGGACGGCGAGTATGAGGATATGGTCTACCACAAGGTACATGATATCAAGTGGACAGCGCTGGGAATGGCACCGGCTGATGATACCGAAGAACGGATCATCAAGCCGCCTACGACCTGTGCTACACTGAATCTGGCTGCATGTGCTGCACAGGCAGCACGGCTCTGGGAGTCCTACGACAAGGAATTCGCCGAGGAATGCCTGGATGCCGCTGAGGATGCCTATGAAGCGGCAAAGAAACATCCGGATCTCTATGCACCTTTGGATCAGTCCATTGGCGGCGGTCCCTATGGAGATGACGACGCTACAGACGAATTTTACTGGGCAGCATGTGAGTTGTATCTGACCACAGGCGAGAAGGAATATCTGAACGACCTGAAAGATTCGGCGCATTATCTTTCTGTCCCCACAACTCTTTCCGGCGGTGAGGATGTTGACACTGCCGGTAGCTTTGACTGGGGCAATACTGCCGCCCTGGGAACATTATCTTTGGCACTGAGCGGCGATTTGCAGGACAAGAAAATTGCGGAAAAGGCTGGAGATGCTGTAGCAGATGCGGCAGATGCCCATCTGGAACGGGAAGAGAAGCAGGGCTATGGTCAGCCTTATGCTCAAAGCAAGCTGAGCTATTCTGACGATGATACGGGCTATGTCTGGGGCTCCAACTCCTTTGTGGCAGACAATGCGGTGGTCATTGCCTGCGCCTATGATCTGACCGGGGAGCAGAAATATCTGGACGGCGTTATCAGCGCCATGAACTATCTCCTTGGGTGCAATCCCATGGATGTATCCTATGTCACAGGCTACGGCACCCATGCGGTCATGTATCCCCATCATCGTTACTGGGCAAACCAGATCGCAGAGGAATATCCCCTTGCACCAGCCGGTGTGCTGGTAGGCGGGCCTAATTCCGGAATGCAGGACCCCTGGGTACAGGGCAGCGGCTGGCAGAAGGGAGAGATTGCACCGGCAAAGTGCTATCAGGATCACATTGAAGCATGGTCTGTCAATGAGTGTACCATTAACTGGAATGCTCCATTGGCGTGGCTGACAGCATTTGTCTGCGACAGCAACGGTGGTATTGTTGCCGGCGCAAAGTCACAGGCAATGGAACAGCTGGAGGCAACTGGTGATCCGGAGAGCAGCAATGCAGACAATTCCGGCAGCGCAGACAGTTATGACAGCCAGAAAAATGATAATAATACGGCTTCCGGGGCAAATAGCCATGCGGTGAACGGCAGTTTCCCGGTGACACTTGTCATTGTACTGGGCGCTGTTCTGCTGGGACTGATTATTGTGGAAGTATTCGTTTATAAAATGGTGAAAATGAAGAAGAAGTAAGATAGTATTTTTATTCCTTATTGCATATCACAAAACGGCGCATCAGATGGGAATTTCTGATACGCCGTTTTTCTGTTCTATTTATGGGATAAGTTTACCATGTACGGGAATTCAGCTGTCTGAATTGTGCTACAGTCGGTACATGGGAATTCAGTCCGCCATCTACATTAACGATCTGACCGGTTACATAGCAGCTTTCGTCAGAGGCGAGGTATACACACATGTGTCCGATATCCTCCGGACAGCCGTAGCGATTTACCATGATATTGCTTGTGAAAATGTCCTTTACGACCTGCGGAACATGTGCTTCATTTTCCGGTGTGACAATAAGACCGGGTCTGACACAGTTGCAGCGGATGTTTTGCTTGCCGTACTGCAATGCAGTGGACTGGGTCAGCAGATCCACGCCGGCTTTTGCGCAGGCATATGCCGTCGAGCTTAAATCGCCGCCGCAGGATGCCATGGAGCCAATATTGATGATAGAACCACCGTTCTCATTCTTTTGCAGATAGGGCAGTACACACTTCGTGGCGTAGAACGTACCACGCAGGTCACTCTGGAAAATGTTGTCCCACATTTCCAGGCTCAGTTCATCAATACGGCCGTCTTTCAAGCTGACATTGGCTGCATTATTTACCAGAATATCAATCTTTCCGTATTTTTCGGCAGTATCCGCAAACAGCTGTTCAATACTTTCTGTCACCGTGATGTCCATGAAATGGTAGGATGCCTCTCCGCCCTCTTTTGTAATGGTATCTACCACTGCCTGACCTTTTGCCTCACGGCGGCCGCAGATGACAACCTTAGCACCTTCCGCTGCAAACAATCTGGCAATGCCAATGCCGATGCCGCTGGTGGAACCAGTAACAATGGCAACTTTTCCTTTTAATCTGTCCATAATAACCTCCTGTGTTTTAACATATCTTTTTGTTTTTTATAAAATATTCATGAGCAAAGCAGTATCTGCACAACAAAAGGTGCATGATTTCTGCATTCCGTGTAATTTTGCGTTATGATAAGGATATTGTGCAAAATCACGGTTTTTCCGCATTTACTCACTAATATTTATTATAAATCATCCAAATGAAAATGTCAAGCTTTTTTGTAGTGCTTTGTATATATCCGTCAATTCCGGGCGAAACTTGACAGAATTCGAAAAATTATATATAATAGTATCATTCGACTTTGTCTGGGAGAAAGGGAGGTAGAAATGAAAACGGGAATTGCCTTAGAGGGTGGAGCTGAACGCAGTGCGTTTACAGCCGGTGTGCTGGATTCCCTTATGGAACGGGATTTCTATGCATCCGCTGCCTCCGGTACATCTGCCGGCGCAGGATGTGTCTTGAATTATCGCTCCGGGCAGCAGGGTATCGCATTGGACATGATGATCATGGAACGGAAGAAGCGCTATTTCGGACTCTGGCAAATGGCGCATACGGGACGCTTTCTGAATCTGGACAACATGGCGTACGAATATGCCAGCCGGGTGGACTGGGACGCCTGCTGCAAATCGTTCATGCAAACGGATTTTGTTGCCACCTGCTGTGAGGATGGTGCACCGGCATATCTGACGGATTCCGGCAGCAAGCGGCGTATGTTTACTGCCATAAAAGCATCCTGTGCATTGCCGATTATCTGTGAGCCTGTGGAACTGGACGGAAAACACTATGTGGATGGCAGTATTGCCGATCCCATCCCATTTTTGCACTTGCTGGAATCGGGCTGCGACAAGGTACTTGTCGTGCTTACCGGAGGAGAGGGCGCACATCCGACGGATTATACGCCGCTGCGGCTGCTGCTCCGGCGGCTGTATTATCAGAAATATCCCAATCTGTACCATGCCATTCTGCATCGGATCGCACGCTACGAACAGCAGGTGCGGCAGATGGAACAGGCACAGAAGGACAACCGTGTCTTTGTTCTGCGACCGCAGATACCGGCGATCCCGCTGTTTACGCAAAATGAAGAGAAGATCAGAGCTTATTATCAGCATGGCTGCGATCTGGTAAAGGAATCCTGGAATGCCATTTGCACGTGGCTGCAAACTGCCCCGAAATATGTTGAAAAGTCCCTGCTGCAGTGAATGGACGGCCTGCATCAGGGACTCTTTGCGCATTATTCCGGAAGTAATACTTCCCGGTTTGTACCATAGAAAATGTCGTCTTTTCCGGCAACCATTTCACAGAATCGTTTCAGGCGATCCCAGTTCTGGTTGCCTTCGAATTCATAGCTGTGTCCCCAGATGTAGAAGATCTGCGGTGTATCCGGTTCCAGCTGAAAAAATTGTTCTGCCAGCGCAAATAACTGAGGGTCATCGTGATGACAGGTGGGCTGGAATTGCAGGAGGTCGGCTTGCTCTGCGAATTGGTGGGAACTAGTGACATTTCGGGCGTATTGCAGATTTGCCCGGGAAATTTCATCCATGACAGTTTCGTTGTATACGCCGTAGGCATACGCCATTCCCACAGGACGGGTGCCGTAGATCTCGGTGATTGCAGCGATATCCGCACCTAACTCCTGGCGGAGCTCTTCCCGGGTCAGTTCCGTCAGATTCAAGTGACGGCTGCCGTGCACGGCGATCTCATGTCCCTGGTAGATCTGGGGACATTCCGCCAGGTTCAGGCGGTGTACCCAGAGTGTGTCACGATATTTCCAGGTGCCGTGGTCGTGATCCAGTCCTGTGTTGACATTAAAGGTGGCTTTCATGCCATAGGTGTTCAGAATCTCCAGCAGCTGTAAGTCCTGTTCGTTGCCGTCATCGTAGCTGAAGGTAATTGCTTTTCGATAGTGTTTTTTCCAGTTCATATCTCATCCTCCGTTTTGATTTTATTATAGCATTTGAGATAGCTTCTGTCAATGGATATTGTTTTCTTTTCGCTTCGAAAAAAAGTAGCCGCAACCAGACATATTTCCGGTTACGGCTGCTTTTTAAGTCAGACAGTGGCAGATGTAATTATTGTTTTGTGGGGAAACGTCTTGTGCAGAAAATGCAGAGACAGATCCGGGAGCGATTTTGATTCCGTTTCATAAGAAATCATTCGCTGCTCCGGCAATTCGTAGTGGGGCGTCGGCTCCTGCCGCAGGGCGACACAGGTCAGTGCAGCAGCGGCAAGCCTTAGTTGGTGTTGCTTTTGCAGATGGCAGGACTCCTTTCTGTTTCACCAGTTCATTATAGCATATTATGTTTGACTTGGCAATATGTTCGACAAAGCTTGTTCAAAGAATATTTTTTTCGGCAAAATGCACGGCAAAAAGAAAACCGTCCCCAGGGTGCATCCCAAAGACGGTTTTCGCTACGCAACTGAATTTTATGGAATCTGCGCCGATCCGCAGGGATCAGACACAGTGTCCAGCATAAGAAAAATTATTTGTAGATAGGGCCGTATTCTGCGCAGGCACGGTAGTCCGCAGCCTCCAGATCCTTTGTGCCATATGCACTCCAGGTGTGCGGACGATAGATCCGCTCTTCCGGTACATTGTGCATGGAAACCGGAATGCGCAGCATACTTGCCAGCGTGATCAGGTCAGCGCCGATGTGACCATATGCCAGACAGCCGTGGTTTGCACCCCAGTTTGCCATGACGTGGTATACATCTGCAAATGCACCCTCTCCGGTCAGATTCGGCACAAACCAGGTGGTGGGCCAGGTCTTGTCGGTACGTGTGTCCAGCGGCTTGTGAATCTCGTCCGGCAGGTCTACGGTGTAACCCTCTGCGATCTGCAGCAGAGGCTGTGTGCCGTTGAGGATATTCAGACGGATCATCGTCACTGGCATTTCTGCACGGGTGCGGAAATGAGATGAGAAACCGCCGCCGCGGAAATAACCCAGATTTGCCGGCTCCCAGTCGGTTGCCTTCAGCATTGCCTGGATATCTTCATCGGTAACATCCCACCAAGGCTTCATTACGCCGTTTCCAGCTGCATCCTTGGAAGCACCTGTGCCATCCAGTGCAGCTGCGCCGCTGTTGATCAGGTGAATAAAGCCATTTGCAGCCTTGCCTGTGGGTGTAACACCAGTAACACGCTTTACAGCGTCCGGGCTCCAGTAGGTACGCACATCTGCAAAGATTGTTGCCGTACCGGTCAGCAGCTTGCCGAAGAGCATTGCTGTACCGTTGAGGCCGTCGTTTTCGGTTGCCAGAATAGTCGGCTCTTTCTTGCCGTTCCAGTCAAAGCTGGAGTTGAGAATGGCTTCAGTGAAGTCGCCGTTGGGGAGCCAGTCTGTCCACATGCGCTGTCCCTGGAAACCGCCGAGAATGGCATTGCGCCCACGGCTTTCTTCCTTCCAGCCCATTTCTGCCAGCTTCGGATTGCCGAAGAAGATGTCCTGGACAATGAGGGTAAACTTGACGATGAACTCCCATTCCTTTGCCTTTTCCTCCGGTGTGCGGGGTGTTTTGATACCAAAGGGGTCGATTTCTTTGTTCTCCGGGACTTCGGTATTGACATCATATCCCTCCGGGCAGTTCTCCTTGACCCATGCCAGCGCCTTTTCATATTCGTCATGGTCATAGATCTCCAGGTGAATACGGCGGAGAATTTCCGTCAGATCCACCCACTCTGCACGGATGCCCAGATAATTCTGGAAGAAGTCAGAGTTGCAGTAGGAGCCGGCAATACCCATGGATACACCGCCCAATCCCACATATGCCTTGTTGCGCATAACGCCGACAGCAATAGCACATTTTGCAAAGCGCAGGATTTTTTCCTGAACATCTGCCGGAACACTGGTGTCATCCTTATCCTGGACATCGTGACCGTAGATGGAGAATGCCGGCAGACCACGCTGGGCATGTGCTGCCATGCAGGCAGCCAGATATACTGCACCCGGACGCTCTGTGCCGTTAAAGCCCCAGACAGCTTTGATGGTCAGGGGATTGAGATCCATGGTCTCGCTGCCGTAGCACCAGCAGGGTGTTACCGACAGTGTTGCGCAGACATTCTGTGTCTGGAAAAAAGTCTCACATTCGTATGCTTCTGCGCCGCCGCCGATGGTGGTGGGAGAAATGACACATTCTACCGGTGTGCCGTCCGGATAGCGGAGATTCGATTCAATGAGATTTTTTGCGGCGTTTGCCATGTTCATGGTCTGGACTTCCAGATCTTCACGAACGCCGAACTGTCTCCCGTCAATGACGGGACGGATTCCAATTCTTGGATGCATGATGATCCCTCACTTTAATTTGTCATTAGAAATTTTGAATGGAGTTGCTCCGGAAACTGTCCCGGCTCATAGGTCTGCATTTGCTCGGATGCTGCAATGCAGTTACGGGCGTCCTCCGGGGATGCAATGGCACCCATGGCAAGCAGCTGGATGGCAGCATTGCCATAGACTGTGGCTTCAATGGGGCCTGCGACCACCGGACGCTGGCAGAAATCTGCGGTGAGCTGGCAGAGCAGGCGGTCTTTTGTACCGCCGCCCACTAGGTGAATCACCGGATATGTCTCTCCGGTGCAGGCTTCCAGTTCGTCCAGTGCCTTGCGGTATTTCATGGCGAGGCTTTGGTAGATGCAGTGGAACACATCTCCCGGTGTTTCCGGGACAGGCTGACCGGTTTTCCGGCAGTAGTCCTGCACTCGTCCGGGAATATCTCCCGGCGGTGTGAATACTGGATCGTCCGGATCGACAAAACAAGCCGGCCCCTGAGATGCTACAGCCATTTTTTCGATGTCTGCAAAGCTGTAATTCTGTCCCTGCCGTGCATATTCCCGGCGTGCCTCCTGAATCATCCATAAGCCAATGATATTTTTCAGGAATGTCACTTTTTTGCCGTAGCCCACTTCGTTGGACAGTCCCAGTGCTGCCGCCTGTTCCGTCAGGATTGGCGTATCGCATTCCGTACCAAAGAGCGACCATGTGCCGCAGCTCAGGAAAATATGTTTGTCCGTCTTAGCCGGTGCAGCAAAAGCAGCGCATTGGGTATCATGACCGCAGACAGCTGTCACCGGAATGGGCGGCAGTCCCAGGCGGTTCTGGATTTCTTCCGAGAGAACGCCTTTGCTGCTGCCGCTTTCAGTGATTTCCGGCAGAAGTGTTACAGGAATGTGCAGCTGTTCCAGCAATGCAGTATCCCATGTGCCCGTTTGTGCGGAGAGCATCTGGGTGGTGCTGGCGATGGAACGCTCTGCGGAGATCGCTCCTGTCAGCAGATAAGCAAACAGATCCGGCATGGGAAGCAGCTTTTCACAGCCGTCAAAGCCCTCAGTATCCTGCTGACTCATGAGCTGGAACAGGGTGTTGATATCCATGATCTGCGTGCCGGTGCGGCGGTAGAGTTCTTCCGGCGGCAGCTTTTGCGCCAGCTTTGCAGCATAACCGCAGCTTCGGCTGTCACGGTAATGCCGGGGATTGTCTATCAGTTTCCCGTCCTCATCCAGCAGTCCGTAGTCCACACCCCAGGTGTCGATGCCGATGCTTTCATATGATGCGATCTGGTATGCTTTCTGAAGTCCTGTTTCCAGTTCCTGCATCAGCTGCGGCACATTCCAGTACAGCTTTCCGTCCTTGGAGATCGGCTCATTGACAAAGCGGTGGACTTCCTGAAGTTGTATGGTTTTGCCGTCATAGGCTGCCAGCATGGCACGACCGGAAGAGGCACCAAAGTCCAATGCCAGTACATAATGTTTCATCAGGATTCCTCCGGTATTACGACGCCCTTTTTCAGAAGAATATTGGCATAAATTGCGGTTTCTCCTGTGGCGATAACTGCATAGGCATTCCGGGCACGCTCATAGAATGCAAAGCGTTCAATGTATTCGATCTTGCAGCGTTCCGGTTCTTCAGCGGAGATGATATCCTTGTATGTGTCCCAGATGGTGGGGACTACCGGGTCGCCGGGAACGACTTCCATGAGTCCTACGGGTTTTTCGGTGTAGGCGTCCAAGGGGAAGAACTGCATAATGGCACGCAGTACTTCCGGTACGCCGTGACCGTCCAGACGCACCAGCCGTTTTGCAATGGCTGCGCCGGGAAAGTTGCCATCGGCAATGACGATCTCATCGCCGTGTCCCATTTCCATGAGGATCTTCAGCAGTTCCGGCGTGAGAATGGCAGGAATATGTTTCAGCATGGAAATTCCTCCTGTCAGTTCTGCCCGTTGGGGTACTTTTTATAACCCGGGTGCTTGCCGGTGACGCCGTATTGTGCACGCATACTGCACAGGCGGTCAATATTTTCCCTGGAAATCTCCTGTGCACCGCCCAGCAGGTGTGCATTCAGGGAGATCTTTGCAAACAGTTCCAGTGTTTCCATGCGGTAGTAAGCTGTGATCAGATCTGCGCCCACAGTCAGTGCGCCGTGATTCTGGAGCAGCATGACATCGTGTTCCTGCAAATACGGCTTGATCGCCTCGGGTACTTCGTCTGTGGAAGGTGTGCCATAGGGTGTCACTGGTACAGAACCGATGGCGATAACAGATTCGATCATGGTGTATTCATCCAGCGCCTTGTTTGCCACGGCATATCCGGTGGCAGTCGGCGGATGGGCGTGGAGTACTGCGCCGACATCGGGACGCTCCCGATAGCAGCACAGATGCATTTTGATTTCCGAAGAGGGACGCAGGCCCGGTGCACCCTCCAGAACCTCGCCCTTGTCGTTGATTCTGACCAGCTTGTCCGGGGTAATGAAGCTTTTGCTCATGCCGGTGGGGGTGGCGAAAAAGGTGCCGTCCTCCAGCTTGACAGAAACGTTGCCGTCATTTGCGGCAACCCAGCCAAGCTGCCACATTTTATGGCAGATATCACAGAGCTGTTCTTTGATTTCCTGTTCGTTCATAAGAACCTCCTGGCGTAAGAACCGGTGAGCCGGTTCTGAAATTTCGGGCATTACCGCAGCATTTTGGCATGCCACATTTATTATACAATTTTTTGATGAAATTGTCCAGCATTTTCAGCAGAAATTTACATTTTATCTGATGGTTTACAGATAGTATAATTTTTATTGTATGAAACTTTTGAAAAAAAAGCGGCTTTGAGCGGCTTCTGAGCTACATTTCAGCGCAGGAGCAATATATCACAAAACTGTAAAGGCAACACCGCACAAATAGCGCCTGACGTCTTTGCACGTCATATGCTTGCATATT
>JBJFHO010000113.1:0-12680 GCA_051893675.1 Ruminococcus sp.
ATCCTGGAAAGAATAGAGCAGCGACTCCACAACAGGGATCAGGAAGAAGATCACTGCACCCACAAACCAAAGGGCAATGAAGCCATAGCCGTACATGCTCTTTCGTTTTTCATACGCCATTTTCATGTTTCGCTCCAGCTCCCTTCTTCAACATAATCCGAAAGCGCATATTCGGTGCCGTCTACGCTGACGGTCTTTTCAGTCAGATCTGTGACAACGACTGTGCCGTTCTCATAGGTCGTGGTGATCACACTGCCGTCCCGTTCATAGTCGGTGATGGTCTGATCGCCCAGACCGGAGAGCACTGCCTTGGAGAACGCATAGCCCTGTGCAGCGGAATCCATCCAGTCCTCTGCGCTTGCATAATACAGCGTATCCAGGCTGGTATCCTTCAGGGTACTGGTCTCCTCGCCGATCATATCATAGTGCAGGCTGCTGCCTGTTGCAATGGAGAGGAGCAGTGTTTCTTCCGGATTTGCCGAAGCATTGATGGCCGTTCCGGAATAGGATTTCAGTCCGTGCATGACCATCTGGTAGAAAGGGATGTCCTCATCGAAGAGGTCGAATCCGCTGGACTGAAGGGGCACATCTGTGATCTCCTTGACATAGGGCAGTGCATAGGCATTTGCCGTATCCGCCAGCATGGTGATGGATGCATCGGAAAGCGTCTGGTAGGATTCTTCCAGAAGCTCCTGCGCCTTGTCACGGGAAATCGCAGCCTTGCCATAGTCACCGTACAGTGCAGAGGTCATACTGCCCAGAGAAACTGCTGACAGTTCCTTTTTGCTGTAATTGTCCGCCAGCTTGGCATAAATATCTGTAAAGGTGGACGGCGACAGCAGGGACAGGGGCTTGTTCACCGTACTCTGTGTGCCGTATGCCAGGTTGTAGTCATAGATCCGGGCATAGGAACCGGAAATGCGGACGGTGGTATCCGAGAACGTGAAATAGCCGTTTCCGGATGCAAAGGTCTTGTTGTCCACAGCAGGATAGATGGTCACGCCGTTGGAATCCGCATAGGACAGCAGATCCTCCCAGTCACCGTTGCCGCCGAGACAGCTGGCTGCCTTTGCCTTATAATCCACCTTGCCGGAAATGCCGGCGTTTGTCCAGTTGTAATACTGCACACGGATATTTTCTGCACCACCCAAAGCGAGATGCTCCAGAATTTCCTGTGCCTGTTCAAAGCTGGTCAGGGATGTTTTCAGTGTTACCGGCACGCCCAGTATGGATTTCTCCTTTTCTGTGCCGCCGTAAAAGTCCAGATACAGCCCCGGATCTGCGGAGTCCACAGTGTTTTCCACACCGGTTTCTTCCGTGAGATAATTCCGGTAAGCCTCGGCAATATCACCATAGTCCGCCTCCTCCTCTGTCTCCAGCGGATAATAGCGCACGGCAATGGCATCCGTCTTGATGTCACCGTCCTCAAACACGGTGAGCGCCGTATTATTATCGCCGGACATATAATAGGTATCGGAATCACGGATGGTGAAATCGAAGCCGCAGATGTTATAACTGCTCTTGGATTGTCCGCTGACACTTGCGGTCAGCTTCGCATTGGAATCGCCCTCGGTGCAGACCACCATCATGGCGTCATCGCCGTTGACGATGCCGTACATGGGCAGATATACCTGCTCAGTCACAGCCGGCTCTGTCAGGGAAACTGCTGTGATATCGGAGCCGTACACATAACCCGTATAGCTCTTGGCACTGGTCTTGCCGTTATTGAACCGGATCAGTGCGCCGCTGCCATCGGGAATCACAAAATAACCCTCATCGGTAGAAGATGCCGCACCAAAGCTGCTCATAATCGAAAGCGAAGTCGTGAGCTTTCCGGTCTGGGAAGTATCCTCCTCCTCGATCTCGGAAGTCTCGATGCGTGCTTCCAGATAATCATCCTCCAGTGTATAAGTCACGGGAATGGTAATGCCTGCCTTCCGGAAGGTATAGGTGATCTCCACGCCGTTGCTCTTGTCCTTCACCTTGACCTTGGCGTCACTCTTGGAACGCATATTGGTGGTGCTTCTCGCCTCCGGCTCACCATAGACCATTTTCAGGGAAGAGGAAAGATCATCCACAATGGTATTGGTGGCACGCTTATCGTGTCCCACATTTTCTGGTGTAGACCACCACATCTTATCTGCTGCCTTATCATACAGACCAATGACGGCGTTGTCATCGTCCACATACAGTGCCAGTTTGTCATTTTCCGTGACAAACCGTGCACAGGAAATCACTGCGTCAAAGGTATCCGCCAGAGCAACTGTCCAGCCGTCCTCGTTGGTATAGGTGATCTTGCCGTCCTCTGCCTTGCCGTCACTGGTATAGCTGCGCTCTACCTCATCAAAGTCATCGTTGTACAGCTCCAGTGTCTTGTGGTCTGCGGACAGGAACAAGAACTCGCTGTCCAGGGTGGAGACGATACGGCGTACCATCGTCACCTTGGTATACTCTGTGTCCATGTACACCAGCCAACGTCCCTCAGGGCTCAGGAAGATCACAAAGTCACTGGTATCATCCTCTTCCTCCAGAGTGCAGACTACCTCGCCGGTCTCATCGTCAATGCCCGCAAGCTCGATATCATCCAACAGATCTACTACGTCCTCATCGGCAATGGTATCCTCATAGTCCTCTGTGCGGTAGTAGAAGGTGATCCCATCGCAGGAATTTTTCTTTTCCATGTACTGGGTCACCTGATCTGCGGTGATCTCGATCTCCTCCTGGGCTTCTTCCCGGGTCGCCTCCTCTTCGGCAGCTTCCCCCTCGCCGGTCTCGCCCTCAGCAGTTTCCTCCGCTGCGGTCTCCTCCGAAAGGATATCCTCTTCCTCAGCCGATACCGGGAAGGATGCCGCCGTCAGGCAAAGGGACATTGCCGCCAGAACGGCAGCCCATTTTTTCCATGTTAACATGTCTGTTCCACCGTCCTTTCTATACTCTCACGCGATATGTGATCTCCGTGTAGACGGAAGAAATAAACACGTATACCTGCTGGAACAGTGCCACAAGCAGTACCAGCAGAATCAGAATGATGATCATTGCCACAAAGGTCAGGATCAGCGCCACAATAGTTTTGGAAATGGAATACTGGTGCACTGCCTTGATGGCGTTGAACATCAGAAGTATCGACCAGACCAGACCGATGACCTGCACGCAGGTGATAAAGATCTCCTCGTCCCGGATGAGCACATGGGAAAGAATCGTCTCCACATAGAGACTCACCACATAGGGAATCAGGGAATAGGCACTGTAGATGTAGATATTCTTCATGGTGCCTTCGCCTTCCAGCAGGGTGCAGATGGACCAGTTGCCCACTACCCATACCAGGAACAGGCAGATGGTCTGGACAATATACGGCACAATGCTGAACAGCTTATCCGATGAGATAAAGAACTGGAACCCATAGGCATTGTTATACAAAATGGAACCGATGAACCAAAGCAGGATCACAATACTGGCATAGAGCACGGAACCGCCTTTTTTCCAGCGCAGATCCTCAAAGCCCTCAAAGGGATGAAAGACGCTGTGCTTGACCCATTGTTTTTGTGTAAGATCCATCATGGCCGCATCACTCCTCCTCTCCCTCGTGCAGCATTTCAACCAGATTTTTCGGCTGATTCTTCTTCTTTTTCTTGTTCCGGAAGTGGAAGAATACCCAAACGCCTACCAGGACAACTACCACAAGAATGATCCAGGTGAAGTTCCGGTTCAGCCACTCCGAACGATACCCCTCGAACGCCTTATTATACTGCTTCGGCGATTCTGCAAGCTTGGCATATTTCATAGAGCCTTCATAGTCGCCCTCGTTATACAACGCAGAGGCAATGCCGATGTATGCCATGCGATAGTTGCCGTCCCGCTTCAGTACTTCACGCCACGGCTCCAGCGCTTCTGCATAGTAACCATCGTTGTACAGGGAAACAGCCTCGTGAACAATGCCGCCGAAGTCGGTCTCCGAGAAAATGGTAACAGAGTTTTTCATGGAGTCCGCCACGTAGATATTGGTTCCCATGGTCTCCACAGCGGAGACCTTCATGGAAAAGCCGCCGACCTGATCGGATGTGGAACCCAGGATGAACAGCAGGTTACCGTCCTCGTCATACTGGAACACACGTCCCGTCTCCAGATCCAGACAGTTCAGTCTGCCCAGATCATCCACGTCGATATCCATCATCTTGGTGCTGTAATTCTCGTTGGTGTTGGAATCATAGATGGAATCCAGATCGCCGAAGGTCACATCCCAGGCGGAATACAGGTTATAGCCTGCCGGGTTGACTTTTTTCACACGGTCTGCCTCGGAAGAAGAGGATTGGGTCACAGTGTAGATAAAGCCTTCCTCGTCGATATCGAAGTTTGTGATACCGGCGGCAACCTTACGGGACGAATTGGCACGCATCTCGTCTGTTGCGATGAGGTTCCAGAAGTAGTTTGCAACAACTTCCGCCGTAGCATCCACGGTGTTTGCACCGAAATAGCCCTGGAATTCCCCGTCGCTGTTGAACATTGCCGCACCGTTTGTGATGTTGTTCAGCACCATATAGATGTTGCCAGCCTTGTCCACAACCACCTTCTGGGGCTTGAATGTCTCGTTTTCATATAATGTAGAGTCCGGCCGTGTCAGTTCCATGAGCACATTGCCGTCCAGATCGCACACCAGCAGCCGGGAATTCCCCGTATCAGCGATGTACATCAGTCCCGTATCCTGAGAAACGTAAATGCCTTCCGGAGATTTCAGCGTCGTCTCGCTGCCGTCCTCCATACGGAAGCTGTCATAGATCTTATCTGCCTTGGTGAACTGGCCGTCCGTCACGACAATACGGTTATTGCCGCTGTCCACCACATAAAAGCGGTCTTCCCAGTCACGGAAGAGATCTGTAGGGGTATTGAACGCCCCGCAGCCCAGATCAAGACCGCTTACGGCACGTTCTGCCGCATAGCCTGCCTGAGAAGGAGTTGCTTCATTCCAGCGGTCGTAGTTATAGACGTTATAGTGCTCCTGTGCCGAAGCCGTCGGTGCACTCACCGCCGCTGCAAGCATCAGTGCAGACAGACACGCCGCCGCCAGATGTTTTGCCTTTTTCTGCAAGTATCTCACCCTTTCTTTAGTCTTTGATGCCCGAATGCGCCATGGTTTCGATTACCTGCCGCTGTGCCAGCATGAAGATGACGATCGGCGGTACCAGCATGAATACGGCTGCCGCCATTGCGACACCGGCTCTGGCAAGACCTGCCGAAGCTGCCTGCTGTACCACGGTGGGAAGTGTTTTCAGGGATTCGCTGAATACCAGCGTACCGCCCTGGATATTCCACGCCGCCTGGAATGCGAAGATTATGACGGTCATCAGTGCCGGCTTCTGGTTGGGCATGACGATCTGCCAGCAGATTCGGAACAGACCAGCGCCGTCCACCTTTGCCGCTTCGATCATGGCATCCGGCACCTGCGTCATGGACTGCCGCATGAGGAACAGGTTCATAGGCGCCGCAACAGACGGCAGGATCAGTGCCCAGTAGGTATCGATCATGTGCAGCTTTGCCATAACCATATACTGCATGATGTAGATGACATTGCTCTGATACAGCAGGGCAACGACGATAATGGAGTTGAGCACCTTTGCGCCGGGGAAGCGTACCTTTGCCAGACAGAACGCCGCCATGGCGGAGAATACCACCTGACACACCGTAACCGATACAGTGACAAAGACGCTGTTGAATACATAACGGGAAAAGGGCACCCACAGATCCGAGCACATGCGGAACATGGTGCTGTAGTTGGACAGGGTGGGGTCGATGACGTAGAGCTTCGGCGGGAACACGAACAGCTCCTGCACCGGCTTCAAAGACATGACAACTGCCAGATAGATGGGCAGTGCCATGAACAGTGCCAGGATCAGCAGGAACACGAAAATACCGATGGTTCCGCCGACTTTATGTCCGGCACGCTTTGTGGACACTTTCAGATGAGTGCCGTATACTTTTTCTTTTTTTGCCATACTGCACCCTCCTTAGTCCATATACTTGCTGAGAATCTTGCCGATGAGCTTGTTCAGGAGATACATGACCACGAAGAGGATCATACAGATCGCTGACGCATAGCCCATCTCATAACGTACCCAGCCGTAGTCATACGCATGGTTCATAATGGTATGTGCCTTGTAGTCCGTGCTGGGGAAGCCCACCAGGTTCTGGGAAACGGTACCCGCTGTAAAGGAGCTGACGATCTGCATGACTGCCGCAAACATCAGCTGCGGTCCCATGGACGGGATGGTGATGTAGATCAGTTCCTGCCAGCGGCTCTTGATACCCTCAATGGCACCTGCCTCATACTGAGACCGGTCGATATTCTGGAAGCCTGCACGCAGTGCCAGGAAGCCTGCGCCAAGGCTGATCCACATCTGTACCACGATGGTTACGCCCAGGACATAATCGCCGTCCGTGAGCCACTGGATAGGCGATGTGATAAGACCCAGATCCAGCAGGAATGAGTTGATATAGCCGTAGGAGTCACCGCTGAAGATCAGCTTCCATACAGTGTACACGTTGGCCATGGACGGTGCATAGAAGATCAGGGTGAAGATGGTGCGGAGCTTGGGATGCAGCTCATTGATCAGCCACGCCAGCAGGAAACAGAGAATATAGCTGATGGGGCCGGTGAAGAGTGCAAATACCAGCGTCACACGAATGGACTGGATAAAGACCTTATCCGCCAGAAACAGTGTCGTATAGTTCGACAGGCCGACAAACTTCGGCATCTGTACCATGTTGAAGTCCGTAAAGCCCATGGGCAGGGACATCACGACCGGCACAATGGTAAACACCAGGAAAAACAGCATGAACGGCAGCAGCATCAGATAGGCCGCCTTGTTCTGCTTCACTGCAAGCCAGGTCAGCCGCCGGTTTTCCTGTCTTGTTCTTTTGCCAATTTCGGCAGTATCCAAGTGAAACCCCTCCTTATTAGAGATTTAGAGATTAGAAGTCAGAGGCAAGAGAAGCAGGCTGCAAAAGGGACATATCCCTTCTGCCCTTTTCTCTTTCCGTCAGGTGTCAAGTCCGAGGTTTTCACGCTTTCTGGTGATTTCCTCGTTGATATCCCGGTTGTAGGACATGAGCGTATCACGTGGGTTCTCATAGTTATTGACCACATCACGGAATGCGTTCATGACGTTACGGGTAACGGAGTAGGACGCCGGGATGATGGGAATCTCCTCCAGCTCATCCATAGCGTTCAGAATGGTATCCGCCTCATCTGTAGACCATGCCAGCTGCGTCAGCGCTTCTTTGTTCGCCGTTGCATACCGACCCATCTGACCCATCAGACCTTCGATCTGTGTACCGTATTCCACCTGTACATCTGTGGAGCAGAACCATTTCAGGAAAGTCCATGCGTTTTCGATACCGTTCGTCTTTTTGTCTACCTTATTGAAGATGACCGCACCAGCATTGTTGGAGTTGACTGCATGAGAAATGGTGCCGTCCTCCCGGAGCGTACCCGGAATTGCCGTGAAGCCCCACAGACCGTCGATTTCCGGCGCTGCCACTGCAAGCTGGTTGAAGAAAGAGCAATAATCCGAAATAACGATGGGATATTCGCCCGTCCGGAAACGGCTGAATGCGTCATAGGTCTGGTCAAAGTCGTACTTCGTATAGAAATCTGTCCACATCTCAAAGGAGTCGATGGCAGCATTGGTATCAAAGGTAGTCTCTGTCTGTGCATCGTTATAATAGTTCTGACCACGCTGGAGCAGCAGCGTTGCAAAGGTCAGACCGGATTCCGTTGCCGCCGAGATGGTCGCCATATTGGAATCCGCTGCAACAACCGGCAGTACCAGACCGGCAGACATATAGTTCCGCTGGAGTGCCGGGAGCATATCAATGAGATCTTCCCAGGTCTGGGGTGCTTCTGTGAAGCCCAGTTCGCTGAGGACATCCTTTCGGTAGAACATCATTGCCCAGCTTCTGGTCAGCGGAAGACCATACGTACCGCCGTCATACTGATAGGGCACCATTGCATTTTCCTGATACAGCTGCGTCATTTCCTCATAGCCGTCCAGCTGGGAAACATCCACAAGCAGTCCACGGGCTGCCAGGTTCACAGGGAATTCGCCGCCCAGGAACAGTGCAACATCAGGGCCCTTGTCCGCCAGCGTTGCTTCTACAACGCCGCCGACAACCAGATTTACCGAGATCTCAATGCCATATTCCGGCATGAATTCGGATTCTACCAGTCCCTTGACAACCTGTGCCTGGTCACGTCCCAGCTGTACCCACACCTCAATGGCTTCGTCGCCGGTGGTGGAAGAAAGGGAACTGTAATCCTCATCCCAGGATGCAGTAAACCGCTGGAAGCTGTAGGAAACGGAATCCCAGAAGCCTGCCTTGATGGACGGGAATGCCTGATCGGCAGAGGCCAGTTCCAGATAATCCACTTCCAGAGGCTGGTCACGATAGTCACGCATCCAGGAGGAAAGGGATGTGATATAGTCCTTGATCTGGGACAGATAGTTCGGGATTTTCAGGGGATCGTCCACGCATTTGTCCAGAATGATACGCATCTGTTCCAGAGAAGCCGCCTCTGTACCCTGGGAATTTGCCAGGGATTCGATGTGATCCTGGATCTCTTTCAGTTCGCCGGACATCCGCTGGAATTCGTCCACCAATTCCGGAATCTTTTCGTGGACATAATAGTCCGTGTACTTATCCGGTTCGGGACCGGTGATCATGACGATCTTACGGTAATAGTTGTTCAGATCCAGCACGATGGCATCCAGCTGACGCATGGAATCGCCGATCTCGCCGGGGATCGCCTCCAATGTAATGGTATGATCCTCGCCGGCAGTCAGATATACATAAACTGCCTCGCCGTTATCGTTCTCCACGGCAGTCATCTGGAAGTCCGTGTCATAATAGAACTTCACCTGGTCAAATTCCTCGCTGGGCACCTGACCGTCGATATAGATGCGGCGGTTGGAGTAGAAGCCGCGCATATCCTCCTGCCGTGCCTTGATGCCAAGCTTATACCAGCCGTCTCCGGGGAGTGTGCCGGCGTCTACCTGCCAGGTAATGGTCTGGAGTGCCTTGTCCCAGTTGCCGCTGCCGATGGTGTTGTACAGCATATGCTTCGGGTCAGAGGGAGAAATGGCACTGGTGGAGTTATCGTATGTGGGATACAGCACGGAATCCGACTTGTAGACTGCACTCTCGCCCTCAATACGTACAATACCGGAGGGAGTGCTTTCCTTTGTCACAGAAGTATCCACGCTGCTGACATATTCTTCATAGGTAGGTGTTTCCTCCGGCTGGGCAAAGCGCAGATATTCCAGTGCGAAATATGCCTTTTCGGAAGAAATGGTGATCTCATGGGTACCCTCTTCCAGATAGAAGAACAGGGGTTCATTGAACAGACCATCAGAGTCACCGATCCAGCAGGTCTGCCAGATCTCCGCCTGTATCTGAGAGGGACGAACCTGGTTGCCGCTGCTGTCGGTTTTCATCTCCTCTTTGTTCACGTATACCTTGTTCAGTTGCAGACGGGATGCTGTATCGTAGGGAATTTCGCCGTCGATGGCAAGGGAAAGGGAGATCTCCGAGGTATTGGAGGAAATGGGACAATAGGATGCCTCAATGGAATACAGACCAGTCTCCGGCACGTTCACCTCATAGGTAAAGCTGCCGTTGGGACTGTTCCAAATCAGGGTATTGTCCGGGATCTCATCGTTATCCCAGCCGACGGTTCCGCAGCTGGTCAGCACATCATATGTATCACAATCCGCCGTTTTGAAATCCGCACCGTATACCATGATCTCCGCATCGGGACGGGGCTCGTCCTTGTAGGTGTCATAGTAATCGCTGTAGGTCTGCTGTTCCTCATAGGTGAGGTCGCCGCCGGTGTCGGCAGACGTTTCCTCCGGCGTCTGCGTTTCCGTCTGCGCCGTTTTGGTGCTCTGCTCTTCTGCACCATAGGCAGTCAGCGGCAGAGACGCCGCTGCCAAAAGACACGCAAGTGCCCCGGCGACTGCACGTTTTTGCCAAATGTAGTTTGCCAAAGCTCTTCCACCCTTCTTTCTGTGCGCCGTGTCTGCATAGCGCACGATTTTCGTTCTTCTGTCGGTACGCCGGGTCTCACAGCGCACCTTTTGCGGGATTCCAGGCAATACCCTACAAAGCCGCCAGGCGTTCTTTGCAGGGTGTTGCCTCAACAATTTATACAGAAATCACGCAAAACAGTTCTTGTTTATTATAACAATTTCCGGTGAAGTTGTCAAGTTGGT
Organism: Ruminococcus sp.; assembly: GCA_051893675.1. GTDB lineage: Bacteria > Bacillota > Clostridia > Oscillospirales > Ruminococcaceae > Ruminococcus_C. The sequence goes on from JBJFHO010000113.1 coordinate 10,263, forward strand.
GAAAAGAAAAGCCTCTTGTTTGACAAGTTTGTGAAATTTGCTGAAAATGGCGAAAATACGTGATTTTTCGGCATGCCGCATAAAAAATTACTTTCTTTTTACAAAACAGTCTGAAAAATTTTTTCGCAAAATATGGTTTTTTCCTGCCTGCCGGATGCAAAATGGGTAAAAAAATGCACCCGGTTATGGGTGCAGAGGGCTGAAAGAAGTGCGGTATTGCCTTGATTTGTTCTCGTTGCAAACATCCCACTGGGACGTTTACAAGGTTTTGCGAAAAGATTTCACAAGGCAGGATAGCGTTTCGCCGCCTGCGTGCAGTGATGTGGCTTATTTCAAGACGGACTCTTTAATCGTAAAATGGGCTGGAACGCCGCCTCGCATGACCAGGTTCAGTTCGCCCTGTATCAGGGGCAGAAAATACGCCATGGCGGCATCGCTGATATTATTCCCGGCAGGCGTCAGGAACTCTCTGGGCAGAAATTTCTCCCGGTTTGCAATCTGGGATGCATCCGCCGGCTCTGTTACCACGGTATAGGGCATATCATGGATCCGGCGGAATATCATAACTCTGCCAGTCTCACCCCGCAATGCGCACTGCACACCAGCTGCACCGATCTGCTCCGCCTCGTCAATATCCGTCTTGGAACACAAATGGGATGAACAGCGCTGCATGACATTCAGTTCAATGGAACGTACCTTGCAGCCGATCTTTTCCCGCACCAGCTGTTCCAGATACTTGCCGATGCCGGAAAGATATTTATGCCCGAAGTTGTCCACCATACCGGACTGCACGCCGTCGGGGACTTCAATTCCCTCTGAAACTGCTGCGATCACCGCCTTATGCTTCGCCATTTCCTGTTCCACATCCTGGAGGAATCGTTCCGCAGAAAAATGAGTCTCCGGCACATAGACCAGATGGGGTGCAGGTTCGCCGAAGGCATGGAGCACAGCGCTGGAGGCTGTCAGCCAGCCGGCGTGGCGTCCCATGACTTCCACGATGGTCACAGAGGGAATGCTATACACGGAGCTGTCCCGAATGATCTCCTGCATAGTGGTGGCGACATATTTCGCCGCCGAGCCGAAACCCGGCGTATGGTCGGTGATACACAGGTCATTGTCGATAGTCTTGGGGATGCCGATGACTTTCACATCCAGCCCGATTTCCTCAAAATATGCCGAAAGCTTCTGGACAGTATCCATGGAATCATTGCCGCCGATATAGAAAAATGCCCCGATTTTACGGCGTTTCAGGCAATTGACGATCTGCTGGTAGACACTTTCATCCTCGTGCCAGTCGGGGAGCTTGTACCGGCAGGAACCCAGCACAGTTGACGGTGTCTGGCGCAGCAGCTCCATATCATCGTTGGAACGGATCATGGTTTTCAGGTCAATGAGATGATCCCGGATGATGCCCTCTACACCGTTGACGGAGCCAAAAATGGCGTCAATGGTCGGTTCTTTCAGGGATTCCCGGAATACGCCCACCAGGGACGCATTGATGGCACAGGTGGGGCCGCCGGACTGGGCAACAGCAATATTCATACAGCATTCTCCTTTGTTTTCGGTGCATTCGCACAGATCAGACATGACGGACAGCGGCAGGCACAGATTCCATGGCCTGTACGGTTAGCTTTTCCGTCTGGCGGAATATTATCACATCCACCTTACCTATTCTACTGGATTTCAAGGAGAAAGTCAATATTTTACCGAAAAATTTTTTTATGTCGCAGATTCCGCCAAAAACTGCACCACCTCTTCCACCGTCGGGATGCCTGTCCGGGATGGAATCTGCCGCCAGAATGCCTGCACTCGGGGGTCAAGGCTGCGCATCCCCTCGGAAAGTGCCTGTTCGATTTCCAGACGTACCTCCTCCGGCGTAACGCCGTTCTTCCGGGCAACCTGCTGTATTGCTTCTTCTGGTGTTAACATGATATCACTCCGATTTCAGATTGAAATTTACATTTTCTATTATATCACGATGTCATTGTGGTGTCAATAATAAATCTGATAGGTGTATAAAAGATGGTATATAATTTCAGGTTGATGTGATATCATAAGGTTATCAACATGGAGGGATGTGCATTATGGCAACCATAAGAACACAGTTTACACTTCGGTTAAAGCCGGAAGATCATGCAAAAATCAAGAAAATTGCAGAAATCGAGAATCGTTCCATGACAAACATGGTTGAAACACTCATTAAAAAAGAAATATATCGTTACGAAGCAGAAAACGGCGAGATCGTGCTGACTGAGGAGGATTTGTCTCTGGAATAACCATCTGCCACCTCGTAGGGAACGACCCCTGTGTCGTTCCCCTGCGATATCGGGATTTGCCCCAACGCAACGACAACGGAATACCCAGCGAAACGACATGGAAACGGAACGACACGGGGGTCGTTCCCCTGCGGTATCGGGA
>JBJFHO010000114.1:0-12596 GCA_051893675.1 Ruminococcus sp.
TTTTCGAGGCGGGGCGAACAAGACCGCCCCGCCTTGTGAAACCTTTTCAGTAAGTAAAGCCTTGCAAACGTCCCGGTGGGACGTTTGCAACGAGATTCCCTTTCCATCAGTAATTGCGGACAATTACGGGCGAATACAGTTCGCCCCTACAGTTGCATCGGATTCGTGCGGTTGCGGGAATGCGGCTGGCAGATGATATCCGAATGAAAGGACACGGCACGCCGTGTCCCTACAGGCAGGTGATGCGACGCAAGGACGCAAGCGTGAACATTGACCGCCCGTTGGGTACACAACGGATAGTTGCAGAAAGCAATATCTGCCCCGACAGACAGTGTTGCACTCTTTCGCCAATTTCTAACACAGAAAGACAATTCTTATGGGCAAGTTGCACAAAAAGAGCGCTGTAGGTTTTACATAAAAAATGAAAGAATAGTGTTGACATATTCGTGCAAATATGATATAATTTATGACAGAAGCAAGGCAGATGATCCATCGGTAAGAATTGCGGCCGGCGGATGTTGCTTCTTTGTGAAAGTTCCCGTGCAGCAGAAGTTTAGATGCTGACGGCGTATTTTCAATTGCAATTTTAGAATTTTGCAGTTATCTCTCTTTTTCTCATTGCTTTACTGAAACCGTGCCTGTTCTTCCCGGAATGGGCACGGTTTCATTTTATATGGCACCTGCGGTAAACAAAAATTGGTTTTTCCCCAGGACTTGACAGAATTGTGGAAACACGTTATAATGACAGTGGACGAGAAAAAAGGGGTACGTCCGGAAATACATAAAATGGGAACACTCCCTACAGAAAGGAACGAAATTTTATGATGAAACAAATTTGGAAAAAGGGAATTGCCGCTGTCTGCGCTGCCGGAACAGCACTCGCTATGGTGCCGTTTTCTGCGGCTGCACTTTCTATGGAGCCGGAAGCCGTAAAGGTACTCGCCATCGGCGATGACTGCCTGGCACCGGTGGTGGGTATGACCTCTGCGGTGGAATATGTGGCAGATTATCTGGGCGGCACATGGGTGAATCGTGCAGAGATCGGTATGACAGCTGCGGATCTGGTGGAAGATCTGAAAACAGACGCTTCCCTGCAGGCAGATGTCCAGGCGGCAGATGTGATCCTGGTGTCTGTGGGCGTCAATGATATCATCACCCCTGTCCTGTATGGAAATACCGACATTATTGACGGCAGCAAGTACAGCACACTGGAAGGTCTTGCCAACGGCATGCCAAATGATATGAACCTGATCCTGGAACTGAACAGCCGCCTCATGGATACGCTGCCTCAGATCGTGGAACAGACCAATGCCACTGTTACTGAGGCAGTGCAGCTGCTCCGGAGTAAGAACAGCAGCGCCAATATTATTGTGCAGAAGGTGTCCAATCCCCTTGCAGTGGATTTCAAGGCAATGAGCGATACCGTATCCCAGAACCGCCGGGCAGCACTTTCCACCTTATTTACTTATATGGAAGCATGTCTCCAGGGCAGCACAGATGACAGCACACCGATTGTTCCCGTTGGCGTGAACGAAGCGATTTCGTCTCTGTCCAATGTGGCAGTGGCAGATTTCTATGAGCCCTATGTGGGCGCACCTGGTGAAAAGGCACTGGGCTTCTATCTGAGCAATATCGCAAATCTGGATATGACATTCTCTTCCATCGGACAGGTGGTGATCGCTGCGGCATCCATCAATGCTGACGAGGCACTGTCCAACGGCAATGGCAGCGTGATCGCTGCGGCATATGGTGCTACCGGTGAGCGCAGCAATCTGGAAACGCTCCGTCCGTCACTGGATGAGATAATCAATACCGCTTCGGAAAATACCGAGACGCCCTTTTTCCTGGGCGATGTGGATTCCAACGATACCGTTGATGCAGATGACGCATATCTGACTTTGACGGAATATGCTACCGTGTCTGTTGGTATGCCCAGCGGCTTTATTCCTGCCCAGCGCCGTGCGGCAGATATGGACAACAGCAATGCAGCAGATGCCAACGATGCATATCTGATGCTGAAATACTATGCGGCATGCTCTGTAGGACAGGATGCGGATCTGGAGACATTCCTCCAGGAAAACGGCCGCAAGTGATCTGATACTAATTCTCTAACAAACTATTGAAATAGTTTGTTAGAGAGCGTGCGCTAACGCACACGCCATTTTATGCCGTAAAACGGCATAAAATCCGTCTCATACATTCTCATACGCCGCCTGTGGCGGCTATGAAAATCATGATTTTTTATCATGATTTTCAAATGAGAATAGTATGAAAAGGTACTCTTTGTGCGGTGTTGCCTTAGAGGTGCACAACAGTAAAAATAACATTGTGAAGCCTGTGTGGGACAGTATTTTACCTTCTTTTCCATCGGTTATCATACGATTATCACAAAAAACCGTATAATAAGAATTACAGAAAGCGAAAAGCGTGACCTCAAAACAGCCGGAAAAGATTTCCGGATTGTTCTGACATAGATAGAAAGGAAGAGTATTATGGCTGATTTTGAAAACAACAATGCAGGCATGAACAACAATGGGGAAAGCACCAGCGCAGGTGCACCGAACAATGCAAACGATCCCTATGCCTATCAGAACGGCTATTACCGCAATCCGACACCCCATCAGGATGAGGCAGTACACAGCGGTGCCGGTTCTGCAAATTCCTACAGTGCAGGCAATTCTGCACAGACACCGCCCGGCGGCAGCTCCGGCGGAAACAATGGCAATAGCGGCTATACCTATGTGAATTACTATTCCGACCCCAACGGCAATGTGCCCGGGGATCCGGGAAAGAAGCCCAAGAAAAAGCATACCGGTCTGAAAGTGACCGCCTGCGTACTGGCAGTGGCACTTGTCTCCGGCGCATCCATCGGAATCTATGAGGGCATCCGTTCCTCTTTGGATTCGGGCAACGCAGTGGTTTCTGATGTGACAGCGGAAAAGAGTGAGACCGCAAAGGAAGATTCCAAGAGCGATACAGAGAGCAGCAATGCCCAGGAAAGCTGGATTCAGCTGGCATCCACCAGCGGCGCCATGTCCGTTGCAGATATCGTCAAGAAAGTGACGCCGTCTGTTGTGGGTGTTCAGGCAACGTTCTCCGTTACCAGCACCGGGAATAATTATTACGGCGGCTTCTTCGGCTATGGCAATCAGAACAGCGGCACGCAGCAGGCAACAGGTGTGGGCACCGGCATTGTCATGTCGGAGGATGGCTATATTGTCACCAATGCCCATGTGATCTATGATGATGAGTACGGTTATGGCGAAGCCACCGCCGTACAGGTGCAGATGTCTGATCAGGAAACGACCTATGATGCACGCATTGTGGCATATGACAAAGAGGCAGATATTGCTGTGCTGAAAATCGAAGCGGACAACCTGACGCCGGCTGAGTTTGGTGACAGCTCCAGCTGCGAGGTAGGCGAAATGGTTGTTGCCATTGGTAATCCCCTGGGTCTGGAATTCCAGAACACCGTTACCTGCGGCATTATCTCTGCGCTGAACCGTCAGGTTACCATCAATGATAACACCATGACGCTGATCCAGACGGATACCGCCATCAACAGCGGTAACTCCGGTGGCCCGCTGATCAACAGCTCTGGTCAGGTTATCGGCATCAACTCTGCGAAAATGTCCTCGACCTATTCCGGTCAGGCAACAGTAGAAGGCATCGGCTTTGCCATCCCTATGTCCGAAGCCCAGACCATTATTGACGATCTGATCAACTATGGCTATGTGACCGGCCGTCCGCAGCTTGGCATTACCTGTCAGGATGTTTCAGAGGCTGTGTCCCAGGCATATCATATCCCGGTAGGCGCTTATATTATCAGCGTTACCGAGGGCGGTGCAGCAGATGCTGCCGGATTACAGCCGGCGGATGTAATCACCGCAATCCAGGATCAGGAAATCACCACTACAGAAGAACTGAACGCTGTGAAGAATGAGTACAACGCCGGCGATACGGTTACGCTGACCATTGTCCGCAGCGGCGAGGAAATGAAAGTGGATGTGACGCTGGAAGAAGTGACAGCGTCCCAGAACTGATCCCATCCTATCATTATTTTGACATCTCGTTTTTTCATACATTCTCCTTATTATTTTCCGAAGAACCGTCCGGCTTACGTCGGGCGGTTTTTCGGTGGCTTTTTTGGAATGAGGAATGAGGAATGAGGAGTTAGGAATGGCGGTGTTCGCTGCGCTCACGTGATTAAAAAAATAGAGCGTGAAAGTTGACGTTCGTTATATATAAATACATCGCCGCAGGCGATACCACCATTCCTCATTCCTAACTCCTAATTCCTCATTATTTTATAAGGCACCATTTTCCGCTGGCAGCATAGGATGGAATAAGGCATACCGGAATGAAAGCGGGAGTACTTTCCACCGTTTCCACAGTTAATATGTTGAAAACTCGTTGAAAGCACATCCCGAAGGCTATGCTGACAGATCCCGGTCTCCGCTGCGTGTGAGCGTCGGATACCGGCAGTGAGGAAGATCCAGACGAATCCGGGATTCCTATCACGCAGGAAACATTCCAGAAGCGGAGGTATGGGTATGCAAACCGACAAGGTGATTTTGGTGGCAGGAGGCGATCTGCGGCAGTGTTATGCGGCAAAGAAGCTGGCGGAACTGCCCGGATGGATGGTGCAGGCGGCAGGTTTTGTGCCGGATGCATTAGAAAACAGCGGCGTGGTGTGCTGCGGGGATGATCTGTACAGCGCCGCACCCTATGATGTGCTGGTGCTGCCGATTCCGGCAAGCACAGACGGCGAGACAGTGCAGGCCCCCTTCGGGAAACAGCCGCTGCCGCTGAGAGCGCTGGCGGAACACGGAAAGCCCGGGGCACTGGTGCTGGGCGGGCAGTGCACCGAAGCAGTAAAACACTGCTTTGCGGCGGCAGGCATGGAAACGGAGGACTATCTCCGGCGGGAAGAGCTATGTCTCAGCAATGCCGTTCCCACTGCCGAGGGTGCCATCCAGATCGCCATGGAGGAAACCATATCCACCCTGGACGGCGGCACGGCACTCATTGTGGGCTATGGCAGGATCGGCATGGCACTTGCACCGAGACTTCGGGGACTGGGCATGACAGTGAACGTCTGCGCCAGACGCTGCGAGACAAGGGCGCTTGCAGTCATGCAGGGCTGCTGCGCCATGCCTATGACCGAATTGGAACAGGCAGCGGCGAAGAGCACACTGGTGCTGAACACCGTCCCGGCACCAGTCCTGACAGAACAGGTGCTGCGTGCACTGCCGGCAGATGCACTGGTCATCGACCTGGCATCCCGTCCCGGCGGCACGGATTTTGCGGCGGCAAAAAAGCTTGGCATCCGTGTCGTGTGGGCTTTGTCACTTCCGCCGGAGGTGCGGTGTTGCCACAGGGAAACTGTTGAAAACGCTGTGGAAAATGGTTTAAAACCCGGATTTTACCCGTGAAATTGTGAAAAAGCGACAAAAATGGGGATAATATCACGCCAAGAATTTTAAAAAAAAAGAGCGGATGGGCTTGACACGGGTGAAATAATATGTTAAAATACGTATGTAAATTGTTTATAGGGCTGCTGTGGGCGGTCCTGTAGGCAGTCACAATTGTCGTTCGCAGGCTGCTTTGCTCTATGAAGCGGTATGGATCAATGCAGACTGCAGCTGTTGGGTCGGATGAAAGACATCCGTACAGGCGGCAATGCAATTTTAAAAAAGAGAGGTAAAAAAGAATGAAGAAGACATTTAACAGACTTCTTGCTGCAACTGTCGCAATTCCGGTTGCACTGGGTCAGGTCGCTGCCATTTCTGTAAACGCAGCTGAAATTGAAAAGTTCGCTGTAACAACAGAAAAGCTCCTGAATGTGGAGACTGAGGCAGGCTTCCCGACCGATGCTGAGGGCGATACCATTACCTTTACTCAGGTTTCCAACTGGAACGAGACTGTTGCAAATGCACTGGCAAAGGCTGATGGCAAGGCAATCACTGTTGACGCTAAGGCAATTGTGAATGCTCTGGGCTCCGGCTACTACGCATCCCTGATCAAGGACATTGTAAACGCTTCTGCTGATCCGACCGCTACTGTATCCGGAAGCACTATTACAATCACCGGCGAAGCTGATTTCGCAAGCTACATGGCACCGGAACTGGACGAGAAGTTCGCAGAACTGGGCTATGAGGATGTAACCATTGACACCACTGTTCTGGAGGGTGCATCTTACACCGTTACAGTGGATGCTGATCTGGACAACAAGGCTGCTTCTGTTGCTTTCAATCTGAACGCTGCCGGCGAGGATTATACTGTATCCACTCTCGCAGATTATCTGGATGTTGTTTACGCTGATCTGTCCGCACAGGTTGAGGCTGCTGTAGACCAGAAGGTAAAGGATCTGGCTGCTGAGTATGACATGACCGAAGAAGAAGTTCGTGCAAACGCTGACTTCGATATCGACGGCGATCTGGCTGCTCTGAAGGAAATCACTGATGAGCTGGCTAACAAGATCACTGCACTGCAGGATAAGCTGGAAAAGGCTACATCTGCAAACATTGCAGAAAAGACCTATACAAATGCTGACGATGCTCTGGCTGCTGCTGTGAACTTTGCAGTAAACAACGGTCTGGCATCTGCTGAGAACCTGCCGACTACTGTTGACGGTCTGGTTGCACAGTATGGCGCAAACTTCGACAAGGCTGTTGCTTCCCTGAACACAGGTCTGGAGAATGCTGGCGTAAACGTTGAGCTCCTGGTTTCTTCCGCTGACGTTGCTTCTGTTCTGAACGGCGCTTCCAGCGTTGTCGTAAGCGCAGCTAACGGTCTGTATTCTGCTGACATCACAATCGAAGATGCAGAGTATGACGCAGTTGTTGCATACGTAGAGGCTCAGGTTGAGGAAGTTTACGGCGGTACAAAGGAAGTTGCTTCCGTTGAGACTGCAAAGACCATTGAGATCGATGCAACCGCAGCTGGCACAGTTGCTCTGGATATCGTTCGTGACGTAACTGTTGTTCTGAAGGATAAGGATACAACCGATACCACTTCTGACACAGATACCACGGATACCACAACAACTGAAACAGGCGATACAAGTGATACAGATGGCTCCAGCGATACAGTAACGACTGCAAGCACAGATGATTCTGACACTAGCGAGACCACAACTGATAGCACTGCAAGCACAGATGATTCTGATACATCTGACACCACATCTGATACAACAGATGGTACTGGTACAACAGATGGTTCTGATACATCCGACAGCACTGATACATCTGACAGCAGCACCACTGAGACCACTGCAAGCACAGATGATACCACTGACACAACTGATACATCTGACAGCACAGGCACAACCGAGACTCTGCCGACTGACATTGAGGCAATCTCTGTAAAGATGCTGGATGAGTCCGCATCTAACGGTGTTTACTTCTCTGACGAAGAGTCCTTCGATGCAGCTGATCTGATCGAGTCTGTTGTTATTACTCTGAGCGATGGCACAACTCAGGAAGTTGATCCTGCAACTGCAATCGGCTTCGTAAGCACTCCGGCTGAGGTTTATGCAACTGTAGACCAGGAAGCTGGTAAGGGCAACGTTTACTTCAAGGGCGAAGTTGAGATCTACTATGCAGCAGATCCGGATAAGACTCCTCTGGAAGATAAGCCGGTCGTAGCTGTTGCTAAGAAGGGTGACGTTAACTTCAGCGGTTTCGTTGATGCAGACGACGCTTATGAGATGCTGGTATACTATGCAACTGCTTCCGTAGGCCAGGCTGATGTTGCATTCAACACAGTTGGCAACGAGGATGCACTGCTGGCAACACTGGCTTACTATGTAGCTGATATCAACACTGAGTCCAAGCAGGGCGCAGATGATGCTGACCGTGCAAATGCAACCGTTATCATTGATGCAAATGATGCATACATGACTCTGGTTTACTATGCAGCATACAGCGTAGATCCGGAACTGCCGGATTGGGCTGCTATCATGGATGGCGAAAGCTATCAGTAAGCAAATCAAACCGTAAGCAAACCAAGGCAAATCATTGATTTAATACGCTTGTATATGTAAGCAGTGCGAGGTGCATATCGCACTGCGAGCATATCACATAAATTTATTCTTGAAAGGAAATAGAAAAATGAAGACTACATTTAAGAAGACAATGGCTGCTCTTTCTGCAGCAGCAGTTGTAGCTGCATCCGCAGCTGTTATGGCAGTTCCGACAAGCGCAGCTGGCGCAGTTGTAGACATCCAGGACGTTACTCTGACTCTGGAAGAACTGCAGGCTGCTAACTACGAGGTTACTCTGTCTGTTACTGTTGACTCTGCATACACCAAGCTCTGCTATGGTATGCAGGTTGGCGATGGCCTGACATTTGTTTCCGCTAAGGCTATGGCTGGCGGCGCAGCTGTTGAGAGCAACGGCGCAGTTTGGGTTGCAGGCGCTTCTGCATCTGCAGTTTCCCCGGACGATGCTCCGACATGCGGCAAGATCACTGTTAAGGTTACAGAAGATGCTGCTCCTGGAGACACCTTCACTGTAGCAGGTCTGGACGTTGCTCCGGCTGGCAACCCGGCTGAGTATGCAAACGCTGAAGAGAGCGATGAAACTTCTACTCCGGCTGTTCTGGACGGCGTAATCACTATCGCTGCTGCTGAGACTGAGGCTCCGACAACAACAGCTGCTCCTGAGACAACAACTGCTGCTCCGGAAACAACCACAACAACTGCTGCTCCGGTTGCAACTGCTAAGTCCACTTCTTCTCCGAAGACTGGTGACGCTCTGCCGATCGCTGGCGTAGCTGCTGCTGTAGCTGTTATCGGTGGCGTTGCTTTCGTTGCTAAGAAGAGAAAGTAAGAGATACCTACGTAAGTAACGTATCACGCAACTGAATTTCACGCACTAGATGCGTAACAGAGGGCACTCCCGGATTTCCGGGGGTGCCTTTTTGTGCGTGCTGCTGCATATACATATCCTGGAGGTGATGGTATGACAGCAATCTATGCACGGCAGTCTGTGGAACGTGTGGATTCCATCTCCATCGACATGCAGGTGGAATACTGCAAACGCCTGTGCGCTGACGATACTTGCCGCATCTATACAGACCGGGGATTCAGCGGAACAACGACAGCTCGTCCTGCCTTTCAGGAAATGCTGGAAGCAGTGGAACAAGGGGAGATCCATGAAGTGCTGGTGTATAAACTAGACCGTATTTCCCGTTCCCTCTGCGATTTTGCCGGAATGATGCAGACGTTTCGACGGCACGGGGTAACATTGCGTTCCGTCCGGGAGAGCTTTGATACCCAGACGGAGATCGGCGGAATGCTGCTGAATCTCCTGATGATGTTCGCGGAACTGGAACAAAAAACCATTGCCGGGCGTGTCCGGGATAACTATTATGCACGGGCTGTCCAGCAGATGGCGCTGGGCGGTGTGGCACCCTATGGTTACGAGACTGTGCCCATTGTACTCCAGGGGCACAAGACAACGACGCTTGCCCCTGTTCCGGAAGAGGCGGCGCAGGTGCTGTGGCTGTACACACGTTACGGACTCCATGGGGAAAATGTGGAACAGCTGGTGCATGAATGCAATCAAAAGGGCAGCCGTACCCGGCAGGGGGCGGATTGGTCCAACAGCGGCGTGATTCGTATTCTGCGCAATCCGGTTTATGTTCAGGGAAATCTGCGATGCGTGTCCTATTTCCGGGAACAGGGGGCAGTGCTGGATCATCCCTGGGAGCTGTACTGTAAGGGAAACGGCTGCCTGGTGTATGGTGATAAAAAGGTACGGAAAGGCGCAAAACTGACTCGATTGGAGGGAGAACATATTGCCGCAGGACTGCATCCGGGACTGGTGGAGCCGTCGCTGTGGCTTGCGGTGCAGGAACGCCTTGCCTCCCGGGGCGGCAGTACCAACCGGGGAACAGGACATCGCTCCTGGCTGCAGGGAATTGTGGTATGCGGTCTGTGTGGCACCCGATGTTATGCTCGGAATAACGGTGCAGGTGCCAGATATACATATTTTGTATGCCGTGGGAAACGATTGGGGTTGTGTGAGGGTATTCCGGCACTGCGTACAGAGACGGTAGAGGAGGCAGTGGCACCGGTGCTGGCACGGCAAGCGGCATTACTCTTGCCATTGGCAGGGGCGAAAACACCTGACCAGCTCGACCCGGATGCAGCTGCTTTGGAGGAACTGGACGGACGTATGCAGCGATTGGCGGCGGCAATGGGCGAACCATCGGCGGCAGTTCCTTTTTTGCGGGAGGAACTGGAACGGCTTGCGGCAGAACGGACAGTGTATACCCAGCGGCTGCGGCGAGTTGCAGTGCCGCAGAAGAAGGATGCCAGTACTCGATGGAATGCCTGGTGGGAACAGGCTGACCTGGAACAGCGCCGCCGTGCCACGGGACTGCTGCTGCAAGAGGTGCGTGTATTCCCGGAGCGAATCGAGATCAGATTGCGGTAGTTCTCAGGCAAGCTTGTCCATGTGTCATTGCCGCATGATCGCTCCGGGCAAGGTTGCACCCATGACAGCGGGCGGGATCATCGCAGATACGATCTGCAACATTCTCGAGGAGAGGGGACTCGCCCATGAACGATTTGACAGGTGAACGAATCGGTTTTGTGGTCACCGGTTCGTTCTGTACTTTTTCAGCCGCTTTTGCCCAGGCGGCAAAGCTGCGGGAGGCAGGTGCGGTACTGACGCCGATTTTTTCGGAGCACGCCGCTACTATAGACACACGCTTCGGCAAAGCCGCCGACAGAGTGGCAGAGCTGGAGGAAATCTGCGGCAGACCATCCATTCGCACCATTGCACAGGCGGAGCCAATTGGTCCGAAGGATTTGCTGGATCTGCTGGTAGTTGCGCCGTGCACAGCAAATACTGCGGCAAAGCTTGCTCACGGAATCACGGATTCCACCGCCACCATGGCAGTAAAATCCATGCTCCGCCGGCAGAAGCCTGTTGTACTGGCAATTGCAACCAACGATGCACTGGGAGCGTCTGCAAAGAATATCGGGCTGCTGTTGAATACGAAGCATTATTATTTCGTGCCGCTGCGACAGGATGCGCCACGGGAAAAACCAGCGTCTTTGGTGGCGGACTTCACAAAATTGCCCGAAACAGTGGAAATGGCACGTCAGCAGAAGCAAATTCAGCCGATTTTCATATAAGCGTGAAAAAATCGACAAAAATATATGTTACACTATCATGGGTGGAAGTCGGTTCTCCGGTTTCCACCCATTTCTGAGGATGAGGTGTAATGTTGTGGCGTGGATTATTCTGAAGCAGGCGGTATTGATGCTCCTGCTGAATCTGGTAGGCGTGATCGCCTATCGGGCGAAAATTGTGGACAAGAACGGGGGCAGACAGTTTTCCAACTTTGTGCTGGAGATTGTCACGCCGGTGCTGGTGGTAAATGCCTATGCCGAGGTGGAATATGAGTCCCGGCTTGTGGTGAATCTGCTCTGGACATTTCTGCTGGCGGCGGTGTCTTATGTCATTGCCATTGGTGCGGTATATCTGGCCATCCGGAAGAAGCCTGGCAGGGAGACGGAGATCGAGCGGTTTTCTGCGATTTATAGTAACTGCGGCTTCATGGGGATACCCCTTGCCAGTGCATTGCTGGGAACAGAGGGCGTATTCTATGCCACGGCATTTCTGACGGTATTTTTCTGTTTTGCATGGACTCACGGTATTATGCTCCTGACAGGACAGCACGACCGGAAAGCACTGGTGAAAAAGCTCTGTTCGCCTACGATGATCGGTATTGCCATTGGATTGCTGCTGTTCTTTTTCCGGGTACAGCTGCCGGAATTGTTGGCGACCACGTTTGATTATATTGCCGGATTGAATACGCCTATGGCGATGATTGCTTCGGGTATCAGTGTAGCCCAGGCGAACTTGTTCCAGGCGGTGCGGAATCCACGGGTGTATTACGTCTGTGGTGTGAAGCTGCTGCTGGTGCCGGTGGTATTGGGGCTGCTTTTCCTACCGCTGTCCTTTATTCCAGTGGAGATACGGACAGTGGTGCTTGTGCTGACGGCAGCGCCATCGGCGGCAATGTGTACCCTGCAATGCCAGAAGCACGGGAAGAACGACTTGTATGCGTCCCATATTTTTGCCATGACCACGATCCTGTCCATGGGAACGATGCCGCTGATGGTAAAGCTATTCACATGGGCAGTAGGCGTGTAATTCCTGTAGTTCCAGTGCAAATCAATAACGCCGCAGGCGGCAATGAAGTTTTTTGATCCAGCAATTTTTCAAAAATGCTGGCGAGGTCCAGGGCGAGGAGCCCTGGTCGCCGCCCGCAGGCGGCGAAACACCCCGGCGCATACTTTTGCGCCGCGGAGAAAAGGGGTGAGAAAAGCGAACAAGACCGCTTTCCCCTTGTAAACCTTTTTCAGCAAGTGAAATTTCAAAAACGTTCCGGTGGAACGTTTTAGACGCATTCAACTTTCTCCGTAGTAAAATACAGATAAAATGCATAAGAAAAATATCCGTTGTAAACGTCCCACCGGGACGTTTACAAGGCTTTACTTACTGAAAAGGTTTCACACAAGGAGGGGCGGTCTTGTTCGCCCCTCCTCGAAAAAGCTGTCGCTTTTTCTCACC
>JBJFHO010000115.1:0-2746 GCA_051893675.1 Ruminococcus sp.
AATGCATGGGGATGTGTATTTGCCTTTTGTTTAATTTGGAATGCTATATAAATTCTGATTTATGCGAGTAAACGAATCATAAAGCCCGAAAGCAGTTTTCATCAACCGCTTTCGGGTTTTACTTCTTTATTGGCACTACGCTTTAGCCGCCCGTTTTGATATGTCGGCATGTTTTTCGTATGAAAACGATTTTATGAATCACATTTCACGGCGAAAGCGTGATTTTCTCTGACAAAACCATTGCAAAGCCCTGAAGAATATGGTATAATAAAGGCAACACCGCACAAAGAGCGCCTGGCGGCTTTGCACGTCATATGCTTGCATATTTTCCGTCATATTTCACAAAAATGCTCGTGAATACACAAAGTATTCACTCCGCTTTTTGTTTCATCTGACAAAAAATCTGACGGCGCATCTGACGCACAATCTTTGTGCGATATTGCCTAAAAACGTATATCATCCGGACAGCGGTATACCGGATGGAAGAAAGGGAGTAATTTATTATGGACGCAAGTACATTTCCGATTTCATTTACCTACCACCTGATTTTCTGCATTGTCGCAGGTGTATTTTTCCTGATACAGTTCATCCGTCTGCGGCGGCCGTATCAGCTGATTCTGACAATTGCCATTCCGGCATCCCTGCTGATCTATGTGGGCGATCCTTCCAACAAGACATGGTTCCACACTGTGGGCATGTTTGAAGTGGTGCTGCTCCTGGGAGCTGTGGTACTTTCCATTGTCGGACGTGCCAGGAGTAAGAAGCTGGAAAAACAGCAGGATAATGACGGAGAAACCGCATGAAGATCGTGATTACAGACGGGGCAACGCTTTCCGGCGGCGGTGTTTCACTGGAACGGTTCTCCAGATATGGAGAGGTCTGTGCCTATGACCTGACTGCGCCGGAACAGCTTGCAGAACGCCTGGCAGATGCCGAAGTGCTGCTCTGCAATAAGACCCCAGTCCCGGCAGAAATTTTCGACAAGTGCCCGAAGCTGCGCTATATCGGCGAGTGTGCTACGGGCTATAACAACATTGACATTGCCGCAGCAAAGGCACATGGTGTCACCGTCTGCAATGCCGGCGTGTATTCCACGGATGCCGTGGCACAGCATACTTTCGCTCTGATGCTCCATCACTACAGCCGTGTGGCAGCGTATGACACAGTTGTCCGGGATGGTGTATGGAAACAGGCAAAGACTTTTTCTGTGATGCCCTATCCCATGGAGGAGCTTGCCGGGAAAACCTTGTCTGTCGTAGGGTTTGGCAGTATCGGGCGGAAAGTTGCCGCCATTGGTGCCGCTTTTGGTATGCATGTCATTGCCGCTACCCGGACAACGCCCCGGGATTGCCCCTATGATCTGGTTTCAGTAGACGAAGCCTTTGCCCGGGCGGATGTGCTGACGCTGCACACACCTCTGACGGAACAGACTGCCCAGATGGTGAACCGCAGACGGCTGGAGACTATGAAGACTACTGCACTGCTGGTCAATACGGCACGTGGCGGACTGATCGACGAGGCAGATCTGGCGTGGGCACTGCAAAATGGCACGATTGCCGGAGCTGCACTGGATGTGCTGACGGAAGAACCCATGGGGGATACGCCTTTGTTTGGGCTGGAGAATTGCACCATAACACCTCACGTTGCCTGGACACCTCTGGAGACAAGACAGCGGTTGCTGTCCATTGTGGAGGATAATCTGCGCCTGTATCTGGCAGGTACACCGCAGAATGTGATTTGTTGAATCAGGAATGAGGAGTTAGGAATGAGGAATGGCAGTGTTTGCTGCGCTCATAGATTTTAAAATGAGGTGAAAATTTTATTTTTCATCGCCGCAGGCGATACCATTATTCCTAATTCCTAACTCCTCATTCCTCATTATAAATAGGGAGAAATAGAAAAATGATCGATGTTTCCAAAAAAAAGCGGATCGTGCTCAAGCTGGGTACATCCACGCTGACCCATAAAACCGGAAAGCTGAACATCCGCCGCATGACCAATCTGGTGCGGATCCTGTCAGATCTGCACAATGCCGGGAGAGAACTGCTCATTGTTTCCTCCGGCGCTGTGGGCATGGGTGTGGGAAAGCTGAACCTGCCGGAACGTCCCAAGGACACACCGTCCAAGCAGGCGGCTGCGGCAGTGGGACAGTGTGAGCTGATGCACATCTATGACGATATGTTTGCCAAGTACGGCGTAACAGTGGCGCAGATTCTGCTGACAAAGACCACACTCACAAATGGTCGTCTGCCCCATGTACAGAATACCATCCACCGACTGCTGGAGCTGGGCGTGATTCCCATTGTCAATGAGAACGACACGGTTTCCATTGATGAGCTGGAACTGGAGATCGGAGAGAACGATTCCCTTGCTGCACAGCTGGCAGTGGCAGTGGATGCAGATCTGCTGGTGATTTTGTCGGATATCAATGGATTGTACTCTGCCGACCCCCGGAAGTATGAGGATGCAGAGGTTATTCGCGTGGTGGAAAAAATCGACGAGCGCATTGTCCAGATGGCAGGCGGCGCAGGGACATCCTTTGGTACCGGCGGCATGACAACCAAGATCAATGCGGCAAAGATCGCCACGGAAAATGGCGTGGACATGGTCATTATGAACGGCAGAGACCCGGAGCAGCTGTACGGGCTGTTTGACGGGGAACCGGTGGGGACACATTTTCTGGCGCAGGAGTAAAGGAGGAGTCGCCATGGGCAGTACAGCAAAGGATAACCGGCGTTATACAGTG
>JBJFHO010000116.1:0-2740 GCA_051893675.1 Ruminococcus sp.
GGACCTCGCCAGCTGTGCTCAGCTGGACCAGCAGCCTGTGCAACCTTTTTGAAAGCGGGTAGGATACATTTTTAGATGTGACAGTATACTACGACAGTATTGATTTCTACAACAACATCTCGTTTCTCAGAAACATCACATACTCCCATGCAAAAGCGCACACCCGGAGAACATACCGGATGTGCGCTTTTTGCGTTGCATATGAAATCAGAAACGGCGTGTTTCCTGCAACATATTTCCAATCCATCGCCGCAGGCGATACCGCCATTCCTCATTCCTAACTCCTAATTCCTCATTGCAACTATTCCGTGAATGAGACGGAAATGTCCACTACATCGCTGTCCCCTGCGATCTCCACCACATTTTCGGAGTCGCTGTGATAGCTGTCGGCGAAAGAGGAAATGACGTTGTAGTCGGATCGTCTGCCCAACAGGTTCAGGTCAATGTCTCCCAGCTCTGCGGTAATGACGGTATTCCCATAAAGGGCAGTACTTACGGCATCCATGCTGCCGCATTCCAGTTCGCAGGAAAGCTGATACAAGGTACAGTTTTTCAGATCCAGATCCCCCAGGGACAGGGTGATGGTACTGTCTTTGTCCTTGTCGGTTTCTTTGCAGTCTGTCATGGCAAGACTGCCGCAGTCCAGAGTAATCTCAGACCAGGCACAGCTTACATCGGTCAGGTTCACATCCCCAAGGTCTGCCTCGATCTTGCAGGCATTGCCGATGGTCGTCTGTTCCAATGTGATCTCGCCGCAGTCTGCATCCAGCATTGCTGTGCCGGATATGGTGCTGTTGTCGATGGTCACATCGCCCAGTTCACAGATGATAGTACAGCTTGCGGCATCCACATCTTGGATGGTGCATTCGCCGCAGTCGGCGTCAATGGAAAGGGTACTCATCTCCACACCGGAAATGCTGCATTTGCCGCAGTCTGTTCCCACGGCAATTGCCTGGTAGGATTCTTCCGGCAGAGTCACGGTGATTTTTGGTATCGGCGCAGAAATGGGACCAAGCTGAATATGGCGGTACCAGCTGTTTTTCCACTGGTATTTCTGCTGGATTTGCAGCATATCGTCCTGGACGGTGACGCTGTAGGTATCCGCTTCAATATATTCCGCCTCCACAGAGACGGTCTCCCCGGGCTGGATGGTGATATCTGCATATTCTGCGTCAATGATGACCGAGTGAAACTCCTCTTCGGGGGTATCGGTCTGGTCGGTGAGATCCAGTTTTTTTACATAACGGGATGGATTGAGTGCACCGGCGGCAATGGCTGCGGTGCTGAGCACTACGCCTGCGCCTATACAGCACAGACCGGCAATGATCCAGGGTTTCATAGGGGTTCTCCTTTCGTGAGGGGGTGTGTTTATCGGTATAATATTCGGTATAATACCCCTCCACCATTGCTGCGCAATGGTCCCCCTCCCCTTTCAGGGGAGGCTGAATATAGGCTCCCCTGAAAGGGGAGCTGGCACGGCGCAGCCGTGACTGAGGGGTTAAACAGAAATTCATTTCTTCTGCGGAAACAGGGCACGCCATAACTTTTTTGTCGTAAAAGCGGCGAATCTGACAACGGCGCAGGCGGCAATGGAAAGGGGCTTCCAGAGCAGAATCAGCACGCCGGCGCTGAATATGCCCATACCCAGCAGAAGCAGGGCAGTGGGGATGTCATAGAAAATAACCAGGACAAAGCACAGGATGCCGCTCAGCAGGACGGCGGCAAAGGAAATAGGGATACATGCAATGACGATGATCGCTGACAGCAGGATAATATACCATGCCAGCAGCAGGGGCAGCCAGATAGGTGACGTAAAGACGAGAGCGATGATCTTCCAGAACATGCCCATGGCGGTGTTGTTCGGCGGCGCCGGGGATTCCGGAACAGTCTGAGGGAAAATGCCGTTTTCCTGTAAAATACGCTGCGCAAGCTCCTCCGGCGTGCCCAGCGTTGCACGCTCCTCGTCACTTGCTTCCTCCAGAAATTCCTGATAATAGCGTATGATCTCCTGCCGCTCCTCCGGCGGCATCTGGGATAACGCCCGTTCCAGCTGGGCGCAGTATTCTTGCGGGGTCATAGTAATCCTCCTTGGCGTAAAATGAGATGATATGCGGCGGGAGCAAGCTCCCACCCTACATTGGGCTTTGGCAAATTGTAATGATACGAAAAAGAAAAAACTCGTAGGGCGGGGGCTTGCTCCCACTGTTTTAGATTATTGCGAATCCAGGAAAAAATCTACCTGGCTTTTGTAATCACGCCAGTCCTTCCGGTACTGGTCCAGCAATGCCCGACCAGAAACAGTGATGCGGTAATAGCGGCGGTTCCTCCCCTGATAGGGACGGTCGTAGGTGGTCAGGCTTCCGTTTTTTTGCAGCCGCCGCAGCACCGGGTACAGTGTCGATTCCGATACGGCGAAGTGCTCCTGGATATCCTTTGTGATCTGATATCCATAGGTATCCTTCTGCGCCACCACCGCCAGCACCATGGCGTCCAGAAGCGTTGCTCCAATGGGAAATGCAGACAAAATATCACCTCCTGGATGGGATAAGCTTTTGTTTGTGGAATCATTTGCGGTTACATTTGTAGGGGCGACCATTGGTCGCCCGCAGGAAAACCATTTGCAGACGGAAAACACCGGGCGAACACAGTTCGCCCCTACAATGGGCTCCTTTTAGGTTCTTCGGGAACGGCGGGAGCAAGCCCCCGCCCTACGCTTCTGATTTCCAGACAGGAAGTAAAG
>JBJFHO010000117.1:0-12554 GCA_051893675.1 Ruminococcus sp.
CTCGCTACCTCCACCTTGGCAAGGTGGCGCTCTACCAGATGAGCTAAATCCGCATGGCGACCCGGATGAGGTTCGAACTCACGACCTCCGCCGTGACAGGGCGGCGTTCTAACCAGCTGAACTACCGGGCCATGTGGTGGAAACTATAGGGCTCGAACCTATGACCCTCTGCTTGTAAGGCAGATGCTCTCCCAGCTGAGCTAAGCTTCCATCCATTCTTCAGTGTCGCATCTCTCAGCGACGTATATTATTATACACCATCTCAGGCGATTTGTCAAGACTTTTTTGAAAAAAATTTCAGCCTTGCAAATATTCAAAATACACCGAGATTGCGTGATATTCTCAGATTTATTCTATCGTTTACAAAAAGTTAACATATTAATTGTAAGAAAAATCTGCTATCCGCAGCACCTGTCAGACACAAAAAAACTGCCTGCACACACAGATGCAGGCAGTCGTTTTGTATTGATCTGAAAATCAGAAATTACATACCAGAGATTGTGAAGTTAACCTCGATGGTTGTCCAGTCGCCGATAGCAGACGGATCCAGAATGGTTGCAGAATAATCAGCCTTGTTCGCCAGATCTGCAATGTTGCCCTCTGCGCTTCTTGCATCGCCCGGCAGATTATCATCCGAAACCCACTCGTTGAAGATGTTGGAACGGATGTTGTTGTGCTTTGTGCCGTCGATCTCAGTCTCTTCAGTGTTGGTGAAGCTCTTCTTGGTCAGCGGGATCTCTGTGCCGTCAACCTTAACAGCAGTTACATCAATGATTGCGTTCGGAGTTGCATCTGCACCGTCCATGATCTGAACAGCCATGAATGCAGTACCATTTGCGATCAGCTCGCCGTTGATGTCGCCGGTAGCGTCATAACGAACGGAGTTAGTGTCAACGGTAACGCTGACAGTGTAGTCGCCGTTTCCGGTAATCGGTACAACGCCGGCATCATAAGTCAGATAGTCTGCGTCGCTGCCGGTGTACTGGAGCCACCACTGACCGTCAGTCATGCTCAGATAAGCATCGCCGGACTGCGGTACAACAGCTTCTTCGAAATCACCAGTCTGTACCTGCTGGGGTGCAGAGCTTTCTTCTGCTGCGGATTCTTCGCTGGACTCTTCCTCGCTGGATTCCTCTGCGCTGGACTCAGCCTCGCTGGAAGATTCAGAACTGGATTCGGAATCGCCGCATGCTGTGAAAGCAGCGCACATCATAGCGGATGCCAGCAGAAATGCCAGGATTTTTTTTGTTTTCAGCATATTGTTTCCTCATTTCCTCAAATAAAAATGTTTGCGTGCAGATCGTACCATACGACCTGCACATTATAATTATCATACTAAATTTCTGCGCCGGATGCAAGATGTTTTTTGCACAAACTTCGCATAGTATTCCTCTTTTTGTTTTGTATAAAGCGCCGATTTTCCGCAAAAAGCCACTGCTGCCTTGCGATATTTCACAATATACTATTATAAAGCATGATAAAAAATCATTGTGTCCGCATACGTACCATCTTTACGCCGGAAACCGTCGGGAATCTCCCCCACTTTCACAAATCCCAATTTCTCGTAAAGCCGCACTGCACGGTCATTGCCTTTTACGACAACATTGAATACCAGCAGACGATACCCCAGTCTTTTCGCCTGTTCCAGAGAATGCCGCACCAGGCATTCCCCGACATGCAAGCCGCGCAGCTCCGACCGGACTGCATAGCTGGCGTTGGCGTGATGACCGCATCTGCCCACGTTGTTGGGATGGAGAATATACAGCCCGACTATCTGTTCCTTATCATACGCCACACCTACAAAATCCTGCTTCGAAAAAAACGCATCCGCCTCTTGCTCCGTCATGGGCATCTCCTGGGGAAATGCATCCCCCTCCTCAACCACTTCATTCCATACCGCCACGGCACCTGCCAGTTCTTTTTTCGAATATGGCACGATCTTTAATTCTTCCATCTTCAAAGTCTCTCCCTTCATTCCTGAAATAAAAAATCACGTGACCCAACGGCATCTGCACATGGATCACGTGTTTTCGTACTCTGTCTGGAGCGAGCGACGAGAATCGAACTCGCAACCTCAGCTTGGGAAGCTGATGTTTTACCACTAAACTACGCTCGCAGGTCTGCGCATACGCAGAAAAACTGGAGCTGGAAACGTGACTTGAACACGCGACCTGCGCATTACGAATGCGCTGCTCTACCAACTGAGCTATTCCAGCAGTGCCAATATCCGGTAAATAAAATTAAGTCAGATCATCCCGGAAGAAAAGTACTTTTATATTATACCACAATTTTGTCGTTTGTCAAGTGGTTTCAAAAAAATTATTGAAAAAATCAAAAAACCGATTGAAATCTGAAAGCGGATGTGTTATAATAAAAGAAATCTGTTTCATATCCCTTTCAAATCAGCGTCAAGGGCTATGGAATCTGAATTTACAAGAAAAAGAAACATCATCTTTTTCATTCTCCAGCATTTTTTCGGCGAAAAATCAAAAAAAGAATTGAAATTGCTGAAAAGATGTGTTATAATAGGGTTAAAACCACTACTTCGTGAAAAAAGGAAGGTAGCATCATGAAAAAGAAATCCAAATCAATTCTCGCAATTGTCCTTGCGATACTTCTCCTGCTGGTCGTTGCGGTGACACTGACCACGAATATTCTGTTCTCCCGCAGCGATACGCCAAAGTTTTTCGGGCACTATATTTATTTAATGGAAAGCGATGTCATGGAAGCAAGCGCCGGAGCAGCGGTTGCCACTGGCGTTACTTCTCTGGACGACAGCGCAGCCGGACTCCAGGAAGCAGCGACAGAGCCCAGCCAGCCGGTAGACAGCGAAAGTGCTGCTGCCTCCATTCATCAGTATACAGCTGTAATTGCTTCAGCATATGACGAATCCGATCCCATCGCCAAGAACAATGCCGTTCTCTGCGTTCTGGCACCGGATGACACCTCTACCGATGTGGATTCCGAGCGCATCGCCGTACGCCGTATTTACAATATCGAACAGGATGAGACCGGTGTTCTGAAGTATTATCCCACTACCATGCAGACAAGCGCTGTGGGAACTGAACCGCCTATCACTGTCGATAACATTCTGGGTAAGTGCACCTATGAAAGCGGTGAGCTTTACTCCTACATCAAGTTTGCAACAGGTGTTCCCGGCATTCTCATTCTCCTGGTACTCCCCAGCGTGATCCTGGTAATTATGCTTATCGTCGCCATTGCCCGTGCCAACGGCAGGCATGATGACGAATTTGCTTTCGAGGAAAGCTATGACGAGGTCTACAGTGAGGATTCCTATGATTCCGACTCCGCATATGACGATGAGGAACTGGGCGGACATTCGCCGCTGTTCCGTCCGTCGGATGCTGCACCGAGCCGCTCCTTTGAGCAGAAGCGTTCTTCTATCGCAGAAAACTTCGAGCGCAAGGCAGTCAATCCCAACTCCCCGTATCAGAAGGCACGCACCATGCAGTTCAAGGCACAGCATGATGTTCCGATCTATACCAATCCGGAAGATCAGATTCCGCTGGGCGGAGGCATGCAGGATAACGGCTATCAGGGTTCTCATGCAAGTATCGCATCTAACACCTCCACCTTTGGCACACGCAGCAATACAAGCACATTCAGCACCGGTGCTGTTTCTCATGCAGCAGATACGCCCATCTCTGAAGAGCCGGTTTCCACTTATCGTGGCAGCCACGAGGCAAGCTCTCCGGAAGAGGCACGGAATCTGGGCTCCAGCCGTCTGTCCTCCGGCAACAGTGCTCGCAGTTCACGTCCGGCAGCGCCCACGCAGTCTTCTGCATCCAGAAGAAACAAGTACGAAACAGCTTCTGTGGACGAGCTTCTCGCTATGATCGAAGACGAAAAGAAGAAACTGGATAAATAAAAATTCCATCTTTCATACGGAAACCCCGACAAAGGTTATACGCCTTTGCCGGGGTTTTCTTCGATATATGCACCTTGCCGGAAAACACTATGCCAGTTCGTCCTCCAGCAGGATCATTTCCTCCATGGTCTCCTCCATGGAAACACGCAATTCCTCCATACGCTCACATTTTTCCTGCATCAGCTGATAATCACTGCAAACAGACTCGTCCGCCATTTCCGCAGTCAGCTGATCCAGCTCCGTCTGCATTTTATCCAGCTTCTGCTCCAGTGCACGCAGATCTGCACGCAGCTTCGCCTGCTGGGCACGCTGCTTTTTGGAACGATATGCCGGCTTTTCCTGCTTCGGTGTCTCTCCGGCAGAACGAGAATTCTCCTGCGATTCCGGATCAGCCGATGCCTTTTGCTGTGCATCCAGCCATGCAGAAAAACCGCCGGCGTAGGTATTGGCGCCGTCCGCTTTTAGTTCCAGGATATGATCCGCCACCTTATCCAGCAAATAACGATCATGGGATACGAAAAGCAGGGTACCCGGGAATTCCTGCAT
The DNA here is from genome assembly GCA_051893675.1 of Ruminococcus sp. GTDB lineage: Bacteria > Bacillota > Clostridia > Oscillospirales > Ruminococcaceae > Ruminococcus_C. The sequence continues at coordinate 4,436 of JBJFHO010000117.1, forward strand.
TGCCTCCTCAATCACCTCTTTCATGGCGATATCCAGATGGTTGGTAGGCTCGTCCAGAATCAACACATTGCCGTGCTCCAGCATCATTACCGCAAAACAGACCTTGGCACGCTCGCCGCCGCTGAGAACGCCTACGGGTTTGAACACATTATCTCCCGTGAGACGTACCTGTCCCAGGAGCTTGCGTACTTCCAGATCTGTCCACGCCGGAACACGGTCATGTATCTCCTGCATAACCGATTTTGTGGGGTGGAGATTGGTGCTTTCCTGTTCAAAGTAAGAAATTTTGATATTGCTCGTCCAGCGCACTTTTCCCTCGTGGGGCAGCATATTCTGGAGAATTTTCAGCAGCGTGGATTTGCCGATGCCGTTGTCACCGATAATGCCCCACTTTTCGCCCCGGCGTACCTCAAAGGATAACTGAGGCAGCAGGGTTTTCCGCTGTGCACCACTGCCTACGGAAATATCAATATCCTGTACTTTCAGCACTTCCACTGGTGGGTCGATTTCATAAGTAAAACGGACTTTCGCCTGCTTCTGTGCCGAAACAGGCTTTTCAATACGTTCCATTTTTTCCAGCTGCTTCACACGGCTCTGGGCACTTTTTGCGGTGGATGCACGAGTGAGATTCCGTGCCACGTAATCTTCCAGCTTAGCGATTTCCTTTTGCTGCATCTCGTATTCCTTCCACTGACGAGCTACAGCAGCCTCTTTCAGCTGGGTAAATGCCGTATAATTGCCCTTGTATCGTGTCAGCACACCACGTTCGATCTCACAGATACTGGTACACAGGCGATCCAGAAAATAGCGATCGTGAGATACCAGCAGCAGTGCGCCTTTGTAATCTTTCAGATAATCCTCCAGCCACATGACCGTTTTGAAATCCAGATGGTTGGTCGGCTCGTCCAGAATCAGCAGATTCGGCTCTTCCAGCAGAAGCCTGGCAATGGCAAGACGTGTTTTTTCGCCGCCGCTGAATCCGGAAATGACACGGGAATATGTCTCCTGAGAAAATCCCATACCATTCAGTACTGTGCGGATTTTCACGTCGATCTGATAGCCGTCATTGGATTCGAACCAGGTTTGGAGACGATGATATTCCTCCGCTACAGAGAGATCACCGGACTGCATTTCCTTTTCCAGCTGGTGCATTCGCTCCTGGGTATCCAAAAGCGGACGAAAGACGCTGCGCATTTCCTCCCAGACGGTGCTGTCACGATCCAGACCGCCCATTTGTTCCAGATAGCCCACACTGGTCTTGCCAGAGAGTGATACCTCGCCGTCACCTTCCACAAGATGGTCGGGCAGTTCGTTTCCGGTGAGGATACGCAGCAGCGTGGACTTGCCGCAGCCGTTTACGCCGATGAGACCGATGCGGTCGTGATCCTCCACTGTCATGGACACGTGGGAGAGGACCTGATTTCCATTGTAAAATTTATTGATATCTGTCAGACGCAGGAGCATTTGTTCCATTCCTTTCGTACGTTTTTAGGGCAATACAGTTTTATTGTAGCATATCTGCAAGGAAAATACAACTCTTTTTTCCTAAAAACTGCGCAAACCTCTCCACCATTGCTGCGCAATGGTTCCCTCCCCTTTCAAGGGAGGCAAATTAAGGGCATCCCCATCATCAATCTGTTTCCAAAATCATCCCTGCCTTGACATTTTTCGCCGAATGCTTTATACTATTGAAAAAGGAGGCATCGCTATGTACTGGCATTCGTTTTGGGGACATCTCTGCACCATCACCCGACATCGTCACATGGTCATCCGCCATTGCTGGAAGGCCGGGATCTTCTGGCAGGGACTTCGGCATGATCTTTCCAAATACAGCCCTACGGAATTTTTTCAGGGCGTCCACTATTACCAGGGCAACCGCAGTCCTAACGAGGCAGAACGGGAAGATCTGGGTTATTCCCTGGCATGGATGCACCACAAAGGGCGTAACCGCCATCACTTCGAGTATTGGTGCGACTATAACCCTATCTCCAAACAGGTAGAGCCGGTACAGATGCCCATGCGCTATCTGGCGGAGATGTTCTGCGATCGGGTTGCCGCAAGCAAAATCTACAAAAAGGAACAGTATGATCAGACCTGCCCACTGGTCTATTTTCAGAATTCCAATGCACGCAAACGTGGTTTGCTCCATCCGAACACGGCAGGTGAACTAATGGAACTATTGGAGATTCTGGCACAGCAGGGTGAGAAAGCTGCTTTTGCAGAATTGAAAAAACGTGTCCGTCAAAGGAATTGACTTCATGTGGAAAAGGTGTTATAATAAACACAACACCAAAGCAAATGCTCGGTGTAAATTCAAAACATAATAAGGGAGACTGGGATTATGAATTGCAATAATTGTGGGGCAAAGCTGAATGCCGGAGATGTATTTTGTCCGAACTGCGGTGCGAAAAATGAAATGCCAAATCCAAACATGACAGCCGGTACTATGCCGGATCCTGCCGCTGGTACGGGCTTTCAGGCAGCGCCTGCGGCTGACGCCGTGAAAAAGCCCTTTCTTGGGATGTCCGGGAAAAATCTGATAATTGCCGTTGGCTGCGTTGTGGTAACGGTGGTTCTGATTATCGTTCTGCTATGCGCCATCTTCGGCGGAAACAGTGCCAAAGAAGCGGTAAAGGATTATTACGAGGCGATTGAGGACTGCGATGCGGATGATCTCATGGATACCGTGCCCAAAGAATACTTAAAGCATCTCATGGAGCAGAATGACCTGAGCAAAAAGGAACTGGAAAAGGAAATCCAGAAATATCTGGACAACTACTATGACGACTATGATGAAATCAAGGTCACGTTCCAAGGACAGGAAAAAATGGACGAAGAGGACTTTGCGGAATATCTCGACAGCGACGGCTTCGAGGATATCCAGATCAAAAAAGCCACCCAGTATGAATTAAAGGTGCGCTATCAGTCCGACCATGGTGACAAAGTCCAGACAAAAACAGAGGAATTCGTGGTATTCAAGTATAAAGGCTCATGGTATAGCATGGATGCTATGATATTGGTGACAATGGCTGCTTACTTCTGATTTTTGAATTTATACAAAAAACTGCTGCATTACAGCAAGATCCCGGGATTCCCATTCGATCTTTGCTGTATGCAGCAGTCTTTTTTAGGATTGTTTATTTCTGGTCTGTAATCAATGCGTTCAATGCACTGAGGAATGCCGAAATGGACGAGTTGATGATATCCGAATGCACACCAACGCCCCAGTAGGTCTTACCGTTTTTCTCCAGTCCCACATAGGAAACTGCCTTGGAATTGGAACGTACTGCCAATGCGTGCTCCGTGTAGGTGGTCAGTGCAAAGTCCATATTCAAATGTGCCTTTACTGCATTGGAAACTGCATCCAGACGGCCGTTGCCATCGTTGTGAACTGTCTCTGTCTTGCCATGATAGGAAATGGTCACAGCTGCACCAATGACACCCTCACCCTTCTGGGTATAATGCACTTCCGGAATGGAAACCGGCGTCTCAATATTCACGTAGTGATCCTGGAAGATCTTCAATACTTCCTCCGGCTGCAATTCCTTGTGGGCATGGTCGGAAACACCCTTTACCAGATAGCCGAAGGATTCCCGCATCTTCTGGGGAATATGATAACCGAACTTTGTCTCCATGAGGTAGCTGACGCCGCCTTTGCCGGACTGGCTGTTGATACGGATGACATCCGCCTCGTACACACGTCCTACATCCTCCGGGTTAATGGGCAGATAAGGTACATTCCAGTGGTCGCAGTTATGCTCCTCTCTCCAGTGCATCCCCTTGGCAATGGCATCCTGGTGAGAACCGCTGAATGCAGCAAATACCAGCTGACCGCTGTAGGGCGAACGCTCGTAAACATGCATCCGTGTCACACGCTCGTATACCTCAACAATTTCCGGCATATTGGTGAAATCCAGCTCCGGATCCACACCCTGGGAATACATGTTCATTGCCAGGGTAATGATATCCACGTTACCGGTACGCTCTCCGTTACCAAACAGTGTACCCTCGATACGATCGCCGCCGGCGAGGAGTCCCAGTTCACTGTCCGCCACAGCACAGCCACGGTCATTATGAGGATGAAGAGAAATAATGACATTTTCCCGGTTATAGAGATTGTCATTCATATACTCTACCTGATTTGCATATACGTGGGGCATGGAATGAGACACAGTTACCGGCAGATTGATGATGACCTTATCCTCCGGCGTTGGCTCCCAGATCCTCAAAACTGCATTGCAGATCTCCAGTGCAAACTCCGGTTCTGTTCCCGTGAAGCTCTCCGGCGAATACTCGAACTGGAACTGTCCCTCAGTCTTTGCACGATATTCCTTGCAGAGCTTTGCACCGAATTCAGCAATCTGAATGATCTCTTCCTTGCTCTTCTTGAATACCTGTTCCCGCTGTGCCACGGAGGTGGAATTGTACAGATGCACAATGGCGTGCTTTGCGCCCTTCAATGCTTCAAATGTCTTGGCAATGATATGCTCCCGTGCCTGGGTCAGTACCTGGATAGTCACATCGTCCGGAATCATGTTGTTTTCGATCAATGTCCGGCAGAATTCATATTCCGTTTCCGAGGCAGCCGGAAAGCCGATCTCGATCTCCTTGAACCCAATCTTCACCAGATGCTGGAAGAATTCCAGTTTTTCATCCAGACTCATAGGCGTGATCAGTGCCTGGTTTCCATCACGGAGATCCACACTGCACCAGATTGGTGCCTTTTCAATATAATTCTTCTTTGCCCAGCGCATAGGCGGATTTTCTACCGGGAAAAACTGGGGCTGATACTGTTCAACATGCTTCATAAAATCATTCCTTTCATTCTTTGTATCATCCACTGATTCATGACAGCAGTGCATTTGCACTGAAGCAGCAGACGGATTATGCTGAAAAGCAAAAACGTCCCTTTCTCACAGCATTCCCCTGCTGTAAGAAAGAGACGAAGACAATCTATTCTCCGCGGTACCACTCTTTTTGACGCAAAATCTGCGTCCGCTTCATCACATCTGACAATGTGGACCCCGATAACGGTGGGCATCCGGCATAACTTACTGCCATGACATACGCCATAGGTTCCGTCTGCGGCTCGGGGATGAGTTATCCTGAACGATTTGTCACCGGCTCACACCATCCGCCGGCTCTCTGAGACAAACACCGTCCTCTTGTTTCCCTTCTGCGCCTTTTCATGATACAATTGCGCACTTGTTGTGCTTGTTATTTCCATTATAGCGCTTTCCACTGGATTTGTCAAGTCATTTCTCAAAAATTCTTTCATTTCGATGGAAATCTCCCCGATCCGCTTTCATTTTTGTACTATAATTGAACAAGAAAAAGCCAAAATGTAAAAATACAAGAAAGGTGCTTGCTTTTGAGAAATCGAAGTGCTATACTAGACGTAAGAGCAACACGAAGCGTTTCTTTTTCGTGTTCTTCGGCGGTCTGACGTATGACATCCGCATTTTTCCAGAACAGGAGTGTGTACCATGAACAGCACAGCAATGTGTCCCTTTGCGGCACGAGTGATTATCGTGGAACTGACGTCCCGAGTCATTTTGACCCGGAGCGACATTTGTGCTGTCCACACCATGGTTCCACAGAAAAATGCGAACGGCTGTTTTCCCGCCGAAGCGCTTGCATGTTGATTGGGATCCTTCGGTATGACAGCCGAGGGCTTTTTTTATGAGCGTGCCGGTTTTCCGGCATACGCTCCGGGTCTGTCCCGTACAAGTTCGGGAGTTCCGGTATTTCCAGACCGGTTCACTGCTTCCCGGATCAATATATCAATATCCTAAATACTTAATAAAGGTGAAAAGACATATGAAGTTAAAAGGCGCACAAATTATTGTAGAGACCCTCATTGAACAGGGTGCCACTACCGTATTCGGCTATCCCGGCGGACAGGTTATCGACATTTACGATGCCCTGTACCTGGCACAGGATCGCATCCACCACATCATCACCGCCCACGAACAGGGCGCATCTCATGCAGCAGACGGCTATGCACGTTCAACTGGCAAAGTCGGCGTTGTAATTGCAACTTCCGGTCCGGGTGCAACAAATCTGGTTACCGGTATCGCTACTGCTTATCTGGATTCCATTCCGCTGGTCGCTATTACAGGTAACGTACCGAATTCCCTCATCGGCAGAGACAGCTTCCAGGAAGTTGACATCACCGGTGTAACCATGCCGATTACAAAGCATAATTTCCTGGTAAAGCGGGTTGAAGATCTGGCAGATACCATCCGTGAGGCATTCCGCATTGCAAAGTCCGGCAGACCCGGACCGGTTCTGGTGGATATCCCTAAGGATGTACAGAACGCCATGTATGACTACGAGGCACAGGCTCCGGCAGAAAAGGATCCTGTTCCCGCTGCGTGTGACGACGGAATCGCAAAGGCAGTGGAGATGATCCTTGCTGCAGAAAAGCCGTACATCTATATCGGCGGCGGTGCGATTACCGACAATGCCGGTGCAGAGATCGTGGCACTGGCAGATAAGATTGACGCTCCCATCGGCTGCACGATGATGGGTATCTCTGCGGTTCCCACGTCCAATCCCCGCTGGCTGGGCATGGAGGGTATGCACGGACACTATGCTTCCTCCATTGCACAGAATGAAGCTGACCTGATCATCACTGCCGGCTGCCGCTTCAGCGACAGAGGTACCGGCAATACAAAGAAATATGCACGCAATGCCAAGATCATTCACATTGATATCGACGCATCTGAGCTGTGTAAGAATATTCCGGTAGAGCTGGGACTCACTGGTTCTATGAAGGAGATCCTCTCCAAAATCACTGCAGCTATCCCCCAGCAGCAGCACGCCACGTGGATGGCACGTGTGGGCGAACTGGTGGAATACACCAAGCAGCTGGAAGCACAGAAAGAGGGTGAGCTGACACCCTTTACTGCAATTGATGCCATTGCAGAAGTTGCTGACAAGGATACCATCGTGGCAACTGACGTAGGACAGCACCAGATGTGGGTGGCACAGCACTATCCCTTCGAGACACCCCGCACTTTCATTTCCAGCGGCGGTCTGGGCACCATGGGCTTCGGTCTGGGTGCAGCCATCGGCGCTGCAACTGCTACCGGCAAAAAGACTGTTCTGGTTACTGGTGACGGCAGCTTCGGCATGAACCTGAACGAGCTGGCAACTGCAGTCACCAACCAGACTCCGGTTGTGGTATTCATCATGAACAACGGTGTACTGGGCATGGTTCGTCAGTGGCAGACATTGTTCTTCGACAAGCATTATTCCAACACCACCCTGGAACGCAAGACGGATTTTGTCAAGCTGGCAGAGGCATTCGGCTTGCCCGGCTATCGTGCCATGACCCTGGCAGAACTGAAGGAAATCCTGCCCAAGGCATTTGCCGAAAAGGGACCGGTACTCATTGACTGCGGCATTGACTGCGATGCATTCGTACTCCCCATGCTGCCGCCCGGCGGATCCATTGACGATATCATCGTAGATCCGTCTGCTATGTAAGGAGGTATAGAATCATGGAAAAGAACGAACGCTTTGTTATCTCCATCCTCGTTGCCAATCATTCCGGTGTACTGTCCCGTGTTTCGGGCATGTTTACCCGCCGGGGATTTAATATCGACACCCTGACTGTCGGCGAAACAGAATCGCCGGAATTCTCCCGTATTACCATCACCACACACTGTGACAAGTCCGTCTGCAACCAGATCGTAAAGCAGCTGGAAAAGATGTACGATGTCAAGACGGTAAAGGTTATGGAACGGGATGAATCCGTTGTCCGTGAACTGCTGCTGATCAAGATTCAGAATCTGGCAGAAAAGCGGCAGGATATCATGTCTGTTGTCGATGTATTCCGTGCCAAGATCACGGACTATTCGCCGGAAGCACTGGTCATTGAGATCCGTGGTGTTTCCTCGAAGATCAACGCTTTTATTGAGCTGCTGGAACCGTATGGCATTATGGAAATGTGCCGCACAGGTCTGGTCGCTCTTGAAAGAGGCGGCAATTGCTTAAAAGACGCATAAGCTGCCTATACAACAATATATCAAAGGAGTCTTTCACAATGGAAAACGTTGCAAAGGTTTATTATCAGGAAGATTGTGACCTGTCTCTGCTGTACGGCAAGACC
>JBJFHO010000118.1:0-2731 GCA_051893675.1 Ruminococcus sp.
CTGACCGCCTTTCGGGGTGCTCTCTCTGCTTTTATTATACAGCATTTCAGCGAATCTGTCAAGGGCGGATTCGCTTTTTTTACGGACAGCATCCATTCTGTTCCGCTTCTTCCAGGGTGGCGTAACCATATTCGTGCACCGTTTCCTCCAGAATCATCCGGGACAGGTTCTTCCCCTGCTGATGCAGGGACACGATCCATCTGCCGTAGCCGTACAGCACCTCGAAGGGATACGCCGTCAGTTCACCCCGAAGATAGGTCTCATAGGATGTCTCCCAGGGGGAATCGTCCTCCGTGTGAATAATTCTTGCACGGGATGCCAGATTGGGATACTGGGCTGCAAATTCCTCCATCCAGGGAATCTGGATGGCGATGATTGCCTCCCGCAGCTGCACAAATTCCGGCGATACCGGGAGCAGCTGATCTTTGATCTTCGCAAATTCCTCCGGATGGGTACTCTCCATCATCCGGGCATATTTTTCCGTAATGAGGTTTCTGCCCTCTGAAAGTGCCTGCTCAAAGGCAGCGATCCACTGCTGTAGGAGTGCGCTGTCCCACGGCAGATACTGACTGCGGCGCATAATGGAAAAGGTTTCCCAGTCATCCTGACATGCTGCCCTGCCGCCTATATTCTGTACCTTGTCAAAAGTCTCCCACTCCAACCGGACGATCTTTTCCACATCCGCCCGATGGGCTTCCATCTCCTCTGCCTTTGCACCAAGTGTCTTTGCCGTATCTGCCAGATAGGCATTTTCCGGCTGTTCCATTCCATTTGCCATAGCAGTCTCCTTTCCGATCATTCCGCAGATCTCCCGGATGTACCCACATGCCGGGTCTGTTTCCTCGTCAAAATCCCTTTCTCTCCGGGGCGGCAGAAGCAGCAGTTCACGTATCTGCCCTGCCATATCTCCGAAGCCTTCCAATTCTGCCGTACTGCGCAGCAGCCACTTCTCATATGGCGCATAGACACCCCGGAGCAGATGCGCCGCAGTCATGGCATTCCGGCAGAATGCCCCGAGATAGAGCTGTGCCGCTGCTGCATCTCCACGGCGGCGCATCCGGACGAAGTTATACTGTCCGCACTGTGCCATCCGTCCCAGTGCCTGGGCAAGGCGGCGCAGCCGGACGGCTTCGGGATATCCCAATCCCAGTTTTCTCCGGGGTGTGGTCATAATACCGCTATCATCCCGGAATATTTCGCCGCTGCACGCCGCCGCAAGCATGGATTCGTCTACAGAAAGCCACTCCGCTTCATTCCGTGGTATCCCCGGCAGACCCAGCAAGCGCCGGAAATAGCCACTGACGGTACAAACGCCTACACGTCCATCTGCTTCGGGCATTTCCAATCGACGAATACCCATATATGATTTTGGCAAAGCGGCATAGGCATTTTTCAATGCCTGCACCTGCTGCTCCGGCAGATCGTCCGGCACCCAGATACAAAAGCCCGGTCCGAAGTCGTGATCCCGGGACAGTGCATCGTCATAGCCCAGACATTCCGAGCCTTCCCCGGCGAGACCAATTGCCAGATTCGGCAGGATATCCCCGAAGGAACGCTCCAGCACAGGTGCACCGAATGCCTCATAAAAACGGCGGCAGAGTTCCAATCCCGAAAGCCGGGGACGTGGTATGCCCAGCTTTTCATAGGTCTGCGCCAGATTATCGGAGACAATGGCATAGAAATTATTCTGTCCCATGTGCAGTTCGATCTCCGGCAGTGCCTTTTCATAATATGCCGCCGCTGTCTCGTAGTTTTCCAGCTGATAGTAGGCATCGCCGAAGCCGGCGAGAGTGGCGCTGTAGTGGAAATCCGATGGGGTACGTCCGGCGAGAATACTGTCCGCTTCTGCGAGATACGCCAGAGCTTCCTCCACACGTTGGAGCCGCAGCAGTGAAACGGCAAGGTTGGTACAGGAGATCGCCGTCCGTGTCTCATCTCCGGCGTATTGCCGCACCAGCGTCAATGCCTGCTCCAGACAGCGGCACGCCTGTTCCCACTGTCCAGTTTCCTGATAGAGAAGCGCCAGGTTATTCCACAGGCTTGCAATACGTCCATCGGACTGGGGCAGAAGCTTATCATAGAGTTTCTGCACCGTTTCATATGTAGAAAATGCCTGATCAAAGGCACCGGCGGCACGGTAGGCATTGGCGCAGTTCAGGAGGGTTGTCCCATAGGCGATGGAATCCGTCTCCCCCTGCTGTTCAAAAAGGGCACGTGCCTTTGCGGCAGTATCCAGCATTTCCGGGAATCGTCCGCAGTCTCGGTAAAAGCCCATTTGCTCATTGCGCAGTGTCTTTTCCGCATCGGTATCGCCGGAAGCTTCTGCTGTCCGGATGGCTTCGCCCAGAAATGTTTCCGCTTTGTCCAGCCGGCACGCATGGAGCAGATCGTCCAGCTGTTTCAGAATGGATGGGATGTCCATGGGAATTCCTCCTGTCGGTTTGAGATTATCCGATAAATCAGTGCCATGTGGTACGTAGTCCGCACTAAAGCTTTGCTTTAAATTGTAGTACATTGTCACGCTTAAAACTTTACTTCCTGTCTGGAAATCAGAAGCGTAGGGCGGGGGCTTGCTCCCGCCGTATTTATCTGAAATCTTCAATTGTAGAAAGATAAAGTTTTAAGTGGGACTTTGTAGTAGGGGCGAACTGTGTTCGCCCGCAGGCTTGCCTATTATTTTGTTTCGTTTTGTTTCGTTTTGTTTCGTTTTGTTTCGTTTTGTTTCGTTTTG
>JBJFHO010000119.1:0-2728 GCA_051893675.1 Ruminococcus sp.
CAAACGTCCCAGTGGGACGTTTGCAACGGAATAAATTTTTAGATGTGACAGGGTAGTAAGGGCAAACAATGTTCGCCCATACAAGCACAAGTTTCAATTGCTCTGAAAATCAAGATTCATAACTCTGATTCGGCAGTATGCAATAGAAAGGACAATCTATGATCGAAATTATCGGTGTCCGCTTCAAGGATAACGGCAAGATCTACTATTTTTCCCCTGACGGCAATCAGGTGAAGGCAGGAGATCTGGTCATTACCGAAACGGCACGGGGTACGGAATGCGGCGAGGTCGCCATTCCCAATAAGAAAATACCCAAAACAGAAGTGACATCTCCCCTCAAGTCCATCATCCGGGTGGCAAATCGGGATGACCGGCGGATGCTGGAGATGAACCGCAAACGGGAGGCAAAGGCATTTCAGGTCTGCCAGCAGAAAATCGCCCTTCGGGGACTGAAAATGAATCTGGTAGATGTAGAATGCACCTTTGATTACAGCAAGCTGCTCTTTTACTTTACCGCAGACAACCGGGTGGATTTCCGGGAACTGGTCAAGGATCTGGCTGCCATCTTCCGCACCCGTATTGAATTGCGGCAGATCGGCGTCCGGGACAAGGCGAAGATCCTGGGCGGCCTGGGCATCTGCGGCAGAGAATTCTGCTGCAAGGGGCATTTGCAGGATTTTCAGCCCGTCTCTATCCGTATGGCAAAGGAACAGGGGCTGTCCCTGAATCCGTCAAAGATCTCCGGCTGCTGCGGTAGACTGATGTGCTGCCTGAAATATGAGCAGAATGTTTATGAAGAACTTCTGCGTATTACCCCGAAGGTGGGGGCTCTTGTGGCAATGGCAGATGGCACTCACGCAAAGGTCTGCGAGATCAATCCTCTTACCGGTGACCTGAAGGTCATGCCGGATAAGTCAGACGTGCCGGTTAAAGTCAACCGCAACGATATCACGGTGCTCCGGGACGGTAAAATCAAGGTGAATCAGGCAGAGCGCAAAGCACTCAAAGCCCTGGAAGATCAATAAGAGGGCACCTCTAAAAACTGTGGAAACATCGCACAAAGAGCGCCTGACGGCGCATCTGACGCACAATCGTTGTGTGGTATTGCCCTAGGTTTTCAGAGGCACCCAAAATACAATTCTTTCTCATGAATTGGAGGTAATTATCATGCAATCCGACAGACAGCCCACATCCCGAAAAAATGCACGCCGTGTCCGGTACGACCGGATCCTTGCGGTGCTGCTGATCCTGATCCTGCTGATCGTGCTGCTTGTAAAATGCTGCTCCGGCTGTTCCAGCAGTAAGAAAAAGAAGCAGGAAGAGGCGGCAACTACCACAACTGAGGCAACAGAGCCTACGACAGAGGAACAGAACTATTCCAATGTGGTATATCTCAGCCCGTCCAATCAGGCGGACAACGAATTCACCGTAGGTGACACCAACGAAGCCGCAGAATGCCGTATTATTGCACAGAAAACGGCGGCGATCCTGCAGCAGTCCGGTCTGACCGTTATGATTGCCAGCGAGACGGACAGCCTGGAGGATAAGACCGCCATGGGCGACAACGGTCTTGCCGCTTATGTAGCGATCCACACCAACGCAGGCACCGGTGTGGGCACAGACTGCTACTACAACAGCGCTTCCGAAGCAAGCAAGGCACTGGCACAGGCAGTGTATGATCCGGTGGCAGCACTGACGCCTACTTCTGACCGTGGACTGATGGACGGTTCCCAGAATGGTTCCGACTCCTATCAGTACGAGATCGGCGCAAACAAGAGCCCGTGTTGCCTCATCGAAGTGGAATTCCATGACGGCCCCAATGTGGCGCAGTGGATTCTGGACAATGAGGATAATATTGCCAATGCCATTGCCACCGGTATCTGCAATTATCTCCAGGTAGCACCGGCAAGCGGTACTGTCGGCGGTACATCTGCTGTGGGCGGTGACGCAGCTGCGGCTGCCACAACAACGGTTTCCCAGAATGCCATCCAGGATCAATTATCAGCTGGAAACTGATCGGATTCTGGCGCAGCTGCCGGAAGAACGTGTGCCTGTATTGTTTCTCCACGCCTGCTGTGCACCGTGCAGCAGCTATGTGCTGGAATATCTGAGTCAGTATTTTGCCATTACCCTGTTCTTCTATAATCCCAATATTGCGCCGGAGGAGGAGTATTTCCACCGGAAAGCAGAACTGAAACGGCTGGTGCAGGAGATGCCCTTGGGGCATCCGGTGAAGATTGTGGACGGAGATTATTTCCCGGAACGGTTTTATGCTCTGGCGAAAGGGCTGGAACGGGAGCCGGAACGAGGACTGCGTTGTCAGAAGTGTATCCGTCATCGGCTGGAGGAAACATTCCGTGTGGCGGCGGAACTGGAGGATGCACCAGATCTGGTGTGTACAACACTGACCATCAGTCCCCATAAGGATGCACCGTTTATCAACGAAACCGGCAAGGTATTGGCGGAGCAGTTCGGGATACCATGGCTGTTTTCGGATTTCAAGAAAAAAGGCGGCTATCAGCGGTCTATTGTGCTGTCACGGGAATATGACCTGTACCGCCAGAATTTCTGCGGATGTGTGTATAGCAAGCAGAACAGCCAAATGTGAAATTGACGGGATCAAAGCTTCCGTGATTACCTGCTGAACCCGGTATGCTGGTCCAGCTGAGCACAGCTGGCGCAGGTCCAGGGCTGCGTAAGCCCTGGTGGGGTCAAGGGGCAAAGCCCC
>JBJFHO010000120.1:0-12453 GCA_051893675.1 Ruminococcus sp.
AGCACACGCTCTCTATCAAACTATTTCAATAGTTTGATAGAGAATTAGTATTAGAATTATGCATTTCCAGGAGGTTGTGATATGGTTCGTTCTCTCACCATGCGCCGGAATACTTCAGTTTGCGGAATATTGCTCCTGCTGATTCTCTGCGTCTGTTTTGCAAGTGAGATCCGATCGGAAATGCAGAATGCGCTGAACCGATGTCTGACGGTAATTATTCCATCCCTGTACGCTATGATGATTCTGTCTCAACTGCTTGTGACAACAGGCATATGGCGTGTGCTGGCAAGACCTCTGCGCCGCATCACACCGAAGCTGTTTGGTATGCCCGATGCCTGTTTTGCAATATTTTTGCTGAGCCAATTTGCAGGTTATCCGGTCGGTGCCAGTATGCTCCGCATCCTGACGGAAAACGGCACCTTGCGACGGGAAGATGCAGGCAGACTGCTCTGGGTATGCTATGGCGGCGGCCCGGCATTTCTGCTGGGACTTCTGGGCAATGTTCCCCATCGAAATCAGGTGTTCCTGTTGATATTCAGTGCAAATGTGCTGTCCAATCTGCTGCTGGCATGTCTGTTATTCCGGCGGCATCCCGTACAGCTTCGGCAAAACGAGCAAGTGGCAATTCGTCCGGCGGATGCCTCTCTGTTGGTGCGATGTACTGTCGATGCCGGACAGACACTGCTGAAACTCTGCGGTATTATCCTTTGCTTTTCCGCAGTCTGTGGGATACTGGATGCACTGGGACTGTTTCAGCTGCTGACACTGTCTGCCCAGAAAATATCCCTGGACATTCCCATTTCCACCGTAACCAAAAGCATATTGGAAATCACCAACGCCGCTGCATTATCCCTGCCCTTTCGCATACGAATCCCTGTATTTGCAGCGCTTCTCTCTTTCGGCGGCTTCTGCGTGATCTTACAGATCCGGGCTGTGGCCGGAGATGTCGTTCCCATGAAACACTTTATCGCCTGGCGATGCGCGGCTGCTGTATTTTCCGCTGTATGCTGCGCTGTGGGTATGCACTTTCTGCCGGATATTCCGGATGAAACAACAGCTGTGGTATCCACTGCCATTGTTTCCCGGAACCCGATTTTTCCCACTTGTATGCTGCTGGTAATGATACTGCTGGTGTTCCGGGAGGCGCAAAAGCTCGATTGAATGTGAATATGGAACAAGCGATACCATCATTTCAAATTCCGAACGCCTCTTTCCAAATGAAAAATGCTCCCAAATGCCCAGATTATTTTCAAAATCCCTTGACTTTTTAGATATAATGTACTATAATAAAAAGGAATAGATTCTGTTTGCAACAGAATAAACAAAGAGATATCATCAGCGATGGTATCTCCACCGGAAAGGGGATCGTATATTCATGAAAATACGAAAAAAACTGACGGCGCTTGCTGTTTCAGGGATGATGACAGTCACCTGTTTTTCCGCAAGTATTTCTGTGGTACAGACAAGCCTGCGTGCAGCTGCGGTAGATGACTGCAATGATGACTGGCTCCACGCAGAGGGCAGCCGTCTCTATGACTCAGAAGGACATGAGGTATGGCTTACCGGCGCAAACTGGTTCGGTTTCAACTGCACGGAAAACTGTGCCCACGGACTTTACGCTGCTGATATTGACGACTTCCTGGAAAATGTCTCAAATCACGGCATCAATCTCATCCGTATGCCGATTTCCACAGAGCTTCTGGTGTCCTGGATGGACGGTGAACCGCTGGATGTTTCCAGTGTCAATGCCGGAAACGATCCGCCCTATTTCGTTGTGAACCCGGATTTTGTCCTGGAGGATGGCAAGACTCTGAAAAACAGCATGGAAATTTTCGATATTATCATGCAGAAAATGAAGAAGTACGGTCTGAAGGTCATGGTTGACGTTCACAGTCCGGCTTCCCACAACTCCGGTCATAACTATAACCTGTGGTATTATGAAAGCTCCGCAGCAGATGCAGACAATATGGCAGTAGGCGCCTTTTCTTCTGAGCAGATCACATGGGATATGTGGAAGGATTCGATTACCTGGCTGGCAGAGAAATACAGCAATGATGACACTATCATCGGTTACGATCTGAAAAATGAGCCCCACGGAAAACGTGGCTATGACGGAACGACCTGTCCCTCTGATATTGCAAAGTGGGACGGCTCCGCCGATCTGAATAACTGGGCGTATTCCGCAACAGAATGTGCCAATTCCGTGCTGAGCGTTAACCCCAATGCCCTGATCTTCATTGAAGGCGTGGAGCAGTATCCCAAGACGGAAAAGGGCTACACCTATGACACACCGGATATCTGGCAGGCATCTGCGGATGTTTCTCCCTGGTATGGCGCATGGTGGGGCGGCAATCTGCGTGGTGTAAAGGATTATCCCATCGAACCGGATTCCGGTACCAGTCAGATCGTTTACTCTCCTCACGACTACGGTCCCTCTGTTTATAACCAGACCTGGTTTGACAAGGATTTCACAACCCAGACGCTGCTGGACGATTATTGGTATGACACCTGGGCATATATCAACGACCAGGAAATTGCGCCCCTGCTGATCGGCGAATGGGGCGGTCATATGGATGGTGGCGACAATGAAAAGTGGATGACACTGCTGCGGGATTACATGATCGACAACCATATCAACCACACCTTCTGGGGTCTGAATCCCAACTCCGGTGATACCGGCGGACTGCTGGCATATGACTTTATCACATGGGATGATGAAAAATACAACATGTTTGAAGAATCCCTGTGGCAGACACTGGAAACCGGAAAATATATCAGTCTGGATCACCAGCGTGCACTGGGCACAGACGGCTCCAGCATTTCCCTGGGTGAATTCTACAGCTCCTATGCTTCTACAGAGGGAAGCAACCTGGATGGCGGCACCATCTGGGACGGCACCACTGGTTCCTCCAAGCCTGTAGAAACTGGTACAGGAGTTTCCACCACAACCACAAAGGAAGAAACCACGACTACTGTAACAACATCGGAAACACCGGCTGTTATCGGAGATATTACCCAGGACGGCACCACGGATATGGCAGATCTCGTCCTGCTGCTCAAGTTCCTGCTGGGTCAGGAGACCGGAGATGGGGATCTACAGGCAGGCGATGTCAATGGTGACGGTACGGTGAACGGCATCGACCTGGCACTCTATCGTCAGGTACTTTCCAAAGCCATCGACGGATTTCCCCAGTGAGGTGACCGCTGATGAAACGTAAGGATTATCTCACCTGGGACGAATATTTCATGGGCATTGCCCTGCTCTCCGCACAGCGCAGCAAAGATAATCATACACAAGTCGGCGCCTGTATTGTCAACCAGGAGCACAAAATTGTCTCTGTCGGCTATAATGGTATGCCTACGGGCTGCAATGATGATGATATGCCGTGGGAACGAGAGGGAGATTTTCTCGATACAAAATATCCCTTTGTCTGCCATGCGGAGCTGAATGCCATTCTCAACCGCAGTGCCGGAAGTTTGCAGGGCTGCCGGCTCTATGTGACCTTATTCCCTTGCAATGAGTGCGCAAAGGCGATCATTCAGAGCGGTATTCGGGAAATTATCTACTATGACAACAAATATGCAGATTCCGATGCAACAAAGGCATCCCAGCGGATGTTCCTGCTGACCGGCGTTACCTGCCGTCCTTATCATCACACAGAACGAACGATGACATTGACACTCTGAGTGTTGTTGATTCTGCATAAAAATTTGCAAAAAATGCTCTCCCGTTTTTTTCGGGAGAGTTTTTTTGCCTAAAAACGGCTTTTGGTTTTTGTGGAATATCCCTATTTTCGATTTTTTTCGCTTTTTTTCAAATTCCCTTTGTGTTTTTCCGCAAAATATGCTATAATAAAATAGAGAAATTATGCGCCGGGAAACGGTGCATTATCACGAAAGGATGAAGACGATCCATGCGTATTCGCTGTAAACCCTGGGCAAGACCGGAGCTGGAGGCATGCCCGTTCTATATCCCGGAGCCAAAGTCCTGCAAAGGACAGTGGGCTTCCCAATTCCCGAAGCAGCAGCCCCTTCGATTGGAACTCGGCTGCGGCAAAGGCGGCTTTATTGCACAGGAAGCTCCGGCAAACCCGGATTACAATTACCTTGCTATTGATATCAAAAATGAAATGCTGGTACTCGCCAAGCGAAAGCTGGAGGCAGCATATGCAGCGGCAGATTTGCCCTTGGACAATGTTCGCATTTGTATTGACAATATTATGTATCTCCGGGACTGTTTTTCCGAAAACGACCGCATCGACCGGATCTATATCAATTTCTGTAATCCATGGCCGAGAGGGAAGCACAAAAAACGTCGGCTCACCCATCCACGTCAGCTGGTGCAGTATCGGCTTATTCTGGATGGAGAGATCTGGTTCAAGACAGATGACGACGAACTGTTTGAGGAATCCCTGGCATATTTCCCAGAGGCAGGATTCCGTATTACAACCATGACACGGGATCTCCACAGTGACTCAACGCTGCGATATTTTGAGACTGAACACGAACAGATGTTCGATGAAATGGGGAAAACAATCAAATTCCTCAAGGCTGAACCTGACCCGACCGTGCCGATGGAATCCCTCCGGCATCTGCTGCAATATAGTGAAAGGAACGAGAACAATGGGCTTAACAACGAAGAATCATAAATCCATGAATCAATATTTTTCCAATCTCATAGAGAGAAACGCTGCGCCGCCCATGGAGATCATTGCGGACGGCACCCAGGCAAATGAGAATCCGGCGGCAAGCTATCGTGGCTTTGGCTGTGTCACGGGAAACAATTCTTCCCGGCTGCTGTTGGATTATAAGGTAGAGCATCCTCAGGCATATGAGGAAATCATGCGGCTGCTGTTCCAGAAAGACTACGGCGTCGGACTGACCCATATTAAAATTGAACTGGGTGCAGATATCAACTCCTCCTCCGGCACAGAGCCATGCACCAAGCGTTCTGCCAACGAACCGGCAGATGTTACACGTGGAGCCGGCTTTCAGTTCGCCGCTGACGCAAAGGCGATCAATCCGGATATTACGGTGGATTTTCTCCGCTGGGGCGAACCGAACTGGGTCACAAGTGCCTTTTCCATCAGCCAGGAGCATGGTCTGAACGCACGCTATCGCTGGTACAAGGAAACACTGGATGCCGCTTATGCCGTGTACGGACTGAAATTCGACTACATCAGTGCTGACCAGAATGAAACAGACACGCCGGATGAAGCGTGGATTCTGTACCTGCGTTATCGGCTGGATCATGAGACAAATGCGCCTTACGATTACAGCAAGATCAAGATCATTGCATCCGACGAAGTGGGCACACGGAATATTGCGGAACAGATGGTGGACAACAGTGCACTGCGCAACGCCGTGGATGTCATTGGTCTGCACTATACCACATTTGGTGATTCCTACACCAACCTGCTCAATGAGGCATACGGCAAGGAGATCTGGTATAGCGAAGGCATTGCGCCCTGCAATGTACCGGAACTGACAGTCCAGGCAGACGAATCCGGACTTGTTGGGAAAAACGGCCCCATTGACGTGGCGAATCGAATCATCAACAGCTATTACAACGGCAAAATGGTTATGTACGAGTTTCAGCCGGCTGTTGCCTCTTATTACGACGGTTCCTGCTATACGCCAAAGCAACTGATTCGTGCATGGGAACCGTGGTCGGGATATTATGTCATTGACATCGGCTTCTGGATGGCACTTCATTTCAGCCGTTTTGCCCAGAAAGGCTGGATGTATGTGAACGGTGCCTGCTACGGAGACGGCGAAGAGGATCACGCCATTACCAATACCACCAGCAACGTTATGACACTGACTTCGCCGGAACGTACAGAGCTGTCTATGTTCTTCACCAACGAAAGCGATGAAGTACGCACATATTCCGTACAGATCAAGGACATGGCATTTGAACCGGGCGTACTTTCCTCAGTTGTAACAAAGGGACCATCCGGCAGACAGGCGTATGATGCAAACTGGTTCCAGAAGGGCAAGAATTTCCGTCCCATCCGCAATCACAAAGATACATATCTCATCAAGGTACCCCCTCGCTCCATTATGACAGTTACCACTTTGGATACCAGTTGGGTCAACGGTGTGAATACTTTCCCCACTGTCCAGCCGCCTATGGCGACACGGCTTGCACTCCCCTATCATGATGATTTGAAATATACAGAGGAAGAGATACGTGTCCGTGGCTGTGCACCACGCTATATGACCGACCAGGGCGGTGCTTTCGAACTGGTTGAAGCAGATGACGGCTATGCCATCTGTCAGAAGATCACACCGCAGATTCTGCCGACAAACTGGCGGTTCCGTGGAACACCGCTGCCGCTGACCTGCTTCGGCGATGACAAGTGGCGCAGCTACAGTGCCGAAGCCGAAGTGCGCCTTGCCAATCTGGAGGAACACAATTTCGCCGGCATTGGCATTCGCTATAATTCCGCTGTTACCTGTGAATTTTCTTCTATGTGCGGCTATACCGGACGAATCTACGGCGACGGCAGCTGGAAGCTCATGGATATGGAAAACGTGGCAGCAGAGGGCATTCTGCACCATGTGGATCCCCAGGAGTGGAACAAATTGAAACTTGTCGTACTGGGCAACTCCATTTTCTTCTTTATCAATGGCAATTTCCTGACCAAATACACGCCCCAGTGCATGGTCAACAGCGGCAGAGCCAGCCTTTGCAGCGATTATGCCTGGAATATGTTCCGCAACATCCGTATCGAACCGGTTGCAGTTCAGCCGCCTTTTGTCCGCCGGGTGGACTGCTTCGGGGATGGCATTCTTTACAACGAAAACTGGGAAATCCATGCCATGGAGAGCTATCTCTTCTATAACCGGACATCTATGGAGGCAAAGGAAGGGGCTGAGTTCTCGTGCAGCTTTGACGGCACAGGAATTGCAATTATCGGCACTGCACAGAATGCGGAGTTCACCGTGCTCATTGATGGTCACACAGTGTATGAGAATTTCTTTGTTCCCGAATGCCAGCCACGTCAGGCGTGCATGGTCATTGATCAGCTCCCGGAGGGAACGCATAATATGCGTGTCTACCTGACCGGCGGTACGTTCAAGCTGGATGTGCTGGAAATTCCAGAGGCTTATCCCCGCATGACAGATACCCTCTCCGTCCCCAACAACATCCGTTCCACTGTAGCTGCAACTCGCCGCCAGCAGAAAGCTGTCCAGCCGGCTGGCTCCGACTTTATGGATGCAGAAGCAATGCTGTGGCATATGGAGCATCCCTTTACGGAAGCGCCGAAGCCGGAGGAAGAAGTGCCTGTATCAGCACCTGAGCCTCAAACACCTCAGCAGCCGGAACAGATCCCGACAGAATCGCCGGTATCAACAGAGCCGGAAGAGACTGCACCGGAACAGGATGCGTCTGCTGCACTGGAAACACCAACGGAACAGCCTGAAGCATCTACAGAGCAGACCACAGATGAAGCACCTGCTGCACCTGTTTCGGAAGAGCCGGAACTCGATCCAGAGACACGCCAGTCCATGCGTGAGATCGAAGCGATTTTCGAACCGTCTGATACAACCTCCGGGGATGCAGCTTCTCAGGATATGGAAATGAGTCTGACCATGCAGGAAATGCAGCAGATTCTGGAAACTGATTCCGCAGAAATGATGGAGCATTATGCTGACGATTCTACTGAACCCAAGCAGTCCTGAGCCGCTTTACCGACAAATTTGTCAGGCGATCCAGGAAAAAATCGCCCAGGGTGCCCTTGCACCCCATGAAAAGCTGCCATCCCGGCGTGCACTTTCGGCGCATTTGCAGACCAGTATGATCACGGTACAGACGGCATATGAACAGCTTGCGGCAGAAGGCTATCTCTATTCCCGTCCTCGTGCCGGCTATTATGTTGACCCGGACGCTGCACTGCTGGCACATGCACCGCAGTCGGGGCAATTACCAGCCTGCAACACGGCTGTACCGTTGCCGGATACACCGCCGGATCAGATTGTTTTCTCCACCAGCGGCGTGGATCTGGAGCAGTTTCCCTTTGCCACATGGGCAAAGCTGTCCCGGCAGGTGCTGACCTCAAAGCAGGAAACCTTGCTACAGGCAACACCATCCATGGGCTTATATGAACTGCGGCAGGCAATCGCTGCCCATCTTCGTGCATTCCGGGATATCCATGTTACGCCGGAACAGATTCTGGTGGGTGCGGGAACGGAATATTTGCTGGGGATTCTCGTGCAGCTGCTGGGAGCGTCCCGGCGATATGCGGTTGAAGATCCTGGCTATCGGAAAGGCAAACAGATTCTTCACAGTAACGGCGCAGCAGTCGTGGGCATTCCCATGGACAATGCCGGACTGCGGCTGGATGATTTGGAGCAATCGGGGGCAACAGTTGCCCATGTGACACCGTCCCACCAATTTCCCACGGGAATGATCATGCCTATACGGCGGCGTGCCGAGCTGCTGCAATGGGTCTCTGCCCAGCCGGATCGTTATCTTATTGAGGATGACTATGACAGCGAACTGCGGTTTCAGGGAAAGCCTTTGCCAGCGCTGTACAGTCTGGACAAGACAGGGCATGTCATTTATATGAATACCTTTGCCCGAACCCTTGCGCCGTCTTTGCGTATCGGCTACGTTGTTCTTCCACCCCATCTGGCGGAACGGTTCGAACAGGAGTTTTCCTTTTATTCCTCCACCGTACCGAGCTTTGAACAGTATACTCTGGTGCAGTTTTTGCAGGAAGGTCATTTGGAACGCCATCTGAACCGGATGAAAAAGACCTACCGACAACGGCAGATGCTGCTGTTATCCATACTTCGCTCCCATCCTCTGGCGGAATATATCACCGTCAGCGGCGAAGAAGCCGGACTGCATTTGCTGCTGAAAGTGCATCTGCCCTGCACAGAGGAAGAACTAATCCGTGCGGCAAAGAAAGTACATGTGACAGTGTACGGTTTGTCCGGCTATTATGAAACAGTAAGCCGTGCGCCAAAAACACCGCCGTGTATTGTCTTAGGCTATGCCTGTCTCTCTCCGGAAGAAATTACGGACGGCACAAAGCGGCTGCTGGATGCATGGTATCAGTTATTATAATGTAATGCAAAAAATAATGTAATGAAAAAAACGGGTGCAGACACCACAGAGGTGTACTGCACCCGTTTTTCAGACTATGCCGGGATCATGCAAGAGGAGAAATCCTTAGCATCCACAGCCGCAGCCGTTGTTGTTGCCGCATCCACAGCCGAAGCCGTTGCCGTTACCGCAGCAGCAGAACAGAATCACAAGCAGAATGATAATCCAGCAGCATCCACCGTTACCCTCAAAACACATAATACACAATCTCCTTTGTGTCAGATTTTTTTGAAACAAACTGTTTTTTGTCTGTTTCATAGTACATTGTATGCCGAAGCGAAAAATGTGTGACTCCTTCGACAAATATTGCAGGAAGTTTATGGCATACTATAACCGTACACATTGAATCAGAGGAAAGGACAGAAAAAGCCATGCGATATACAGAAGGATTTACGGGAAAAGCAATTCTCGCCATGAAGGAGGCAATTCACGCCGCCGAAGAACTGGGACATACGTACATCGGAAGTGAACATCTACTGCTGGGGCTGGTGGAGGAAGGCGGCAATGCAGCTGCAAGTGCACTTGCGGCGCAGCAAATGGATGCAGAACGGCTGCGTCATGCCGTCATTGATCTGGTGGGGCGAGGTATTCCTGCACAGGTACGGGACGACTGCCTGACGCCTTCCCTGGTATCCATTCTGGAGGATGCCAAGGAACGGGCACGGGATGCCGGGAGAGCACTTGCCGGAACGGAACATCTGCTTCTTGCAATCATTCATGCACCTTGTTGCAGTGCTGTGACCATTCTCAAAAAATTGGGGGTTAGCCTGAACCAGCTGTGTACCCTTTGCAATTGCGATACCACCTATGGCGTAAGGATGGAACGCCAGCAGATCGACACCTTGTCCCGGAAATCCTGCCCGGCATTGTTCCAGTACGGCAAGCTTATGACTGACCCGTCCAACCCATACCGTTATGATCCATTGGTGGGACGTGACAAGGAATTGCAGCAGATCATTCGCATTCTCTCCCGACGCACGAAAAATAATCCCTGTCTCATCGGAGAAGCCGGCGTGGGAAAAACTGCCATTGTGGAAGGCATCGCCCGAAAGATACTACAGGGTGATGTGCCGGAATCCCTGCAGAATATGCAGCTGTTTTCCCTGGATCTGCCTGCCCTGTTATCCGGTGCAAAATACCGAGGTGACTTTGAGGAACGTCTGAAAAACTGTCTGACCGAAGCCGCGGAACACGGCAATATCATTTTGTTCATTGACGAGCTGCATACTATTGTCGGCGCAGGTGCAGCGGAGGGTGCTATTGATGCGGCAAATATGCTGAAGCCCCAGTTGGCACGAGGTGAGATACGGCTCATTGGTGCTACCACGCCGGAGGAATTCCGCACTACCATTGGAAAAGACAGCGCACTGGAACGCCGCTTTCAGCCGGTACAAGTCCACGAGCCGGATGAGCATCAATGCTATGCCATGCTCCAGGGTTTGCGTGAGACCTATGCAGAATTCCACCGGGTAACCATTTCGGATCCGGTTCTGAAAACAGCAATTCAATATGCCGACCGCTATCTCCACGACCGCTTTTTGCCGGATAAAGCCATTGATCTTCTGGATGAAGCTTGTTCCCGTGCACGTATCCGCTGGGAGCAGACACGAAATGCGCCGGAGATTGCAGAAGTAACCGAAGAGGATGTTGCCGTGGTAGTAGCGGCACGCACCGGTATCCCCACGGAAAAAATCACCGAAGCTCAGCGCCAGAAGCTATTGACCCTTGGGGATACCCTGAAACGCCAGGTCGTGGGACATGATAAGGCCGTTGATGAACTGACAGCAGCACTGTTCCGTGCCAGCACCGGATTGCAGGATACTGCCCGTCCCATCGGCACGTTCCTTTTTGCCGGACCTACAGGTGTTGGAAAAACTGCCATGGCAAGTGCACTGGCGGAGCATCTGTTCGACGACAAGGAAAGTCTCATACGCATCGACATGTCCGAGTTCATGGAAAAGCATGCAGTCTCCAAGCTTATCGGTGCCCCTCCCGGATACGTGGGATTTGAGGACGGCGGTATGCTATGCGAACGAGTACGCCGCAGACCTTATTGCGTTATTCTATTTGATGAAATTGAAAAATCCCATCCGGATGTATGCAATATACTGTTGCAGATTATGGAGGATGGCGTGCTCACCGATTCCTGCGGCAGAAAGACCAGCTTTCGCCATGCCCTGCTGATTCTCACCTCCAATATCGGCGGCGAAGCCATGCGTACCGGTGAACAGCTGGGATTCACCGCATCTCATTCCGACGTGCACAACGAAGCGGCACAGAATGCCCTGAAACAGCACTTTTCCCCGGAATTTCTGGGCAGACTAGATGGCGTACTCTGGTTTCACAAATTGCAGTCCAGCAGTCTGGAGCAGATTGCAAAGGGAATGCTCCAGGGATTGCAGCAGCGGCTGGCACGCATGGAAATTGCAATGGAGTTTACACCGGAAGCCGTACAGCTTCTGGCACATGCGCCGAAAACAGCGCAATATGGTGCACGTCCCATGAAGCATTATCTGGCGCAGACGGTGGAAAATCCTCTGGCGGATAAAATGCTGCGCAGTGAGATCCGTCCCGGGGATGAAATCCGCCTCACGGCACGAGAGAATAATTTTGTGGTATTGGATCGGGTACTGCGATAAGGTACCAGTAGTCACTTTGCAATGAAACCAACTTCCGATGGTACGCAGACGAAATAAATAAAAAAAACCGGATACCGAGGAAACCCATCCTCAGTATCCGGTTTTTGTCACGTCAAAGAGAACAATTCGTTCAAATAGTGAATTCCTGTCTCTGTCCGGAAGATCTTATCCCGGAACGCCTTGATGTTACGCTTAGGCAGTCCGTCTTCATAGGCATTGACCATAAAATCAGCTTCTACCAGAATTTGCAGATCAACATCGTCGATCTGGTCATAGGTGTGGTGATGTGCCACCAGTTCACATACCCGGTTGATGAGCGCCGGCTGGAATTCCAGTGCCATCAGCATAGCACGTGCAATGGGCGGCCCCTCGATCTCCTGATACTCACCGGCAGCAGAATGATATTTCTTCTCCGCTGCATGAATGCCAATATCATGCACCAGTGCCGCCGCTTCGATGACCTCACGCTGCTTTGAACCTACCTGTTCCTCTTCGGCAATCATTTTTGCAAACGCATACACCTTCATAAAATGCTGGATCCGCTTGGGGTCTCCGCTGTACAATGTGATCATTGCCATTGTCAATTGACTCATGGATGCCATAATACTGCTCCTTTCACCGCACGGTTCTCTTTTACAGGCTTTTAAAGCTGGTCAGCAATATCATAGATCAGCCGCTCAGACTTTTCCCATCCCA
>JBJFHO010000121.1:0-2691 GCA_051893675.1 Ruminococcus sp.
ACAGCCTTGATCTCCAGCATTGGTGTCAACCGCAGTGCCAAGCGTGTAGCGGCAGTGCATATCTGCTTTAATCTCTTGGGCACCTTGATTATCCTGCCTATCTTTTACCTGCTGAACTGGATCATTGATTTCAGTTTCGTGGAAACCTCCATCGACCCGGCTGGCGTAGCGCTGGTACACACCATCTTCAATATCACCACAACAGCCATCCTGCTGCCCTTTACAAAGCAGCTGGAAAAGCTGGCGTATTTCTTCATCCGGGACAGCAAAAAGGAGCAGGAAGAAAAGGAAAAGCGTGCCCTTCTGGACGAACGTCTGCTGAATACACCGGCAGTTGCCATTGAGGTATGCCGGGGCGTGACAGTGGAAATGGCGGAGCTGTCCAAGAAAACCATGGAGCTTGCCATTGGGATGCTATTCGAATATGATAAGAATACGGAGGAGCAGATCCAGGAAAACGAAAACAGGATCGACAAATACGAGGACAAATTGAATGCCTTTCTGGTGCGAATCAGTAAGCATAGTATCGCCTCCAAGGACAGCCGCACCGTGTCCAAAATGCTGCACTGCATCGGCAATTTTGAACGTATCGGCGACCACGCTGTGAATATTATGGAATCCGCCCATGAGCTTCACGAGAAGAATCTCCACTTCTCCGGGGATGCCGCAAAGGAACTGCGCATTCTGTGCGATGCACTGCTGAAAACGCTGGATATTGCATTTGACGCCTTCGAAAAGGATGACTTGTCCATTGCACATCAGGTGGAGCCTCTGGAGGAGGTCATTGACACCTTGAATCTGGAACTGAAAAACCGGCACATCAAGCGTCTGCAAAATGCGTCCTGCACCGTGGAACTGGGTTATATTTACCAGGATCTTCTCACCAATATTGAACGGATCTCAGACCACTGTTCCAATATCGCCGGGGTGCTCATTGAAATCGACGAGCAGCAGAATATCCACAAGTATCTGTACAAGCTCAAGAAAAATGATGAGGAATTCCAGGAATCCTATCACGAATATCTGAACCACTATTACCTGGAACTGGGTCAGCCGGAATCCAAATCGGCAGAAGCCTGAAAATTGATCTGAACATGAGAAAGGGATTGCTGCAAAACAATCCCTTTTTGTGCTGTACTCGCCGCTTCCCTTACGCCATCCGCAAAGTATCTCCTATTTTTATTCCTGTATTTAACCGTAAATTCACAAAATATGACAGCATTTTTGCATAAATTGTGTTATACTGAGTGTGCGCCGGGAGCCATTCGGTTACCCGATGGATGCGCAGAAAGGAAGCATGGAACATGCAGATCACACCGTATACACGCATGGTATTTTACCATGAAACAGACCGGATGGATATTGTCAACCATTCCAATTACATTCATATGACCGAAGAAGCCCGGGTGGATTTTATGGGAAAGATTGGCGTGGGCTACGAAAAAATGGAGGCACAGGGTATAATGCTCCCGGTGCTGGGCGTTACCTGTGAGTACAAGAACTCTCTCCATTTCGGCGAGCACCTTGCCGTCTATTCCCATATCACCAAATACAATGGATTCAAGCTGGAGTTGTCCTATGAGATCCGCTGTGTGGAGACCGGAAAGCTCTGTGCAGTTGCTACATCATCCCACTGCTTCACAGATACGAAGATCAAGCCTATGCGCATCCGGGACAAGTACCCGGATATGCATGACTTTTTCCTGAAAGCAATGGAAACCACCTATTCTGATTAAGTGGTACGTTTCCATGAAAAAACACCGCAGAGAATGCCGGCGTGGTATCCCTGCGGTGTTTCTTGTTTTCTTATTTTTGCGTTTCTTCCCGGTATAGTTTCGCATACAACGGAAGCTTCACATCACGATACGTGGGAAACGCCTCACGGTATGCCGCTGTATCATCGGTAAATTCTGCATAGACCAGCGCTTCTTCTTTGCCGCAATCCGCCAGAATATTTCCTTCCGGGTCAACCAGACAGCTGCCGCCCACAAAGCCATACGCCTGCTGTGTTCCCACGCAATTCACGCCCAGCACGAAGACTTGATTTTCAATGGCACGTGCCCGGAGCAGCGTCTGCCAATGTACGCTGCGCCGTTCCAACCAGTTTGCCGGAACAAGCACCAGAGAACTATGGCGTGCTGCCAGCCGGAATACTTCCGGGAACCGCAGGTCATAGCAGATGAGCGCACTCACTGGTATGCCGCAGACTGTTCCTGAGACGATGCTGTCGCCGCTGTCATAGAACTGATCTTCATCCCCATAGGAAAAGGGATGGATTTTCACATAGTCTAGCACAGTCTCTCCAGCGCTGTCCAAAAGGGTGTAGTGGTTTTTTCCCTTGCCGTCCGGTTCTTCGGAGACCCAGCCGTAACCGATGGCAATATGGTACTGCTGCGCCAGCTGTACCATCTTCTGTCGGATTTCCAGGCTGTAAGGTGCAATCTGGGAAACATGCATGGAAAATCCCGTGAAGCTCATTTCCGGAAAGACGATACCGTCGCAGTGCGCACTGGATGCCTGAGCAATCCAGCTCTCTGCCAGTGCAAGATTATCTGCTGGCTTTTCAAAGGCGATTCTTGTCTGTGCAATAGCGATCTTCAACCAACTCACCTCTTATGGCAATACCGCACAAAGATTGTGCGTCAGATGTACTCTACGAGCATAAACTTTGTCAGATTTTTCGTCAGATGA
>JBJFHO010000122.1:0-2690 GCA_051893675.1 Ruminococcus sp.
ACGGAAAATATGCAAGCATATGACGTGCAAAGCCGCCAGGCACTCTTTGTGCGGTATTGCCTTTATTATACCCGAAACGGGAGAAAAATGCAAGGCTGAGATCGTTTTGTTTACGAAAAGCATTTTTTTGATAGATTTTGGAACCTCTGGTATAATGAAAATGAGGGTATGCCAGAAACGGTATGGCGGTCTATTTCCAGCTCCCACTTATTTATTTCAGGGCACCTCTAAATACCCGAATCCGTCAGATGTGGTGCAGATTTGCGACAGATTCACTTGCGAAAAAACGCAGGAATACTTGGTGTATTTCAAGTTTTTTGCAAGTGAAGATGGCGTAAAGATGCGCCGCAGATGACGGGTGAGCGGGTTTTTAGAAGTGACCTTTAGATAGATGGGAGGTGATGCGTTATGATGTGGAGTGTTATTTCCGCAATTGTAAGCATTGTTTGTAATGTTGTTCGTGCGGTTCTCGCATACTTAGCATACAAAAAGAAATAACCGCCCCTAGCTGACAACTAAAGCGGTTATTTCTTTAATCACTTAGTGGGAGCAGACCGTCTTACCGGCGTGCCCTTTCTTTACCTTTATTATACCCGATTCCTGCCGATTTGTCAAGTGACAGACCGGATTTTTTATGCAATGGATTCTTGCAGGACGATTTCAATGTAGGGCGAACATAGTTCGCCCATAAATTGCCGGATCGGAACACGTATTTGATACGTTGTTCAGATGACAATAAAATCACTGTTGGCGTAGCCGATAATGCCCTGATAGGAGACAACATCCCATCCGTTGGTGCGGCTGTATACTGTCACGATACCGCCGTTGGGAATAGAACCGATGATCTGTCCTTGCACGGACGGAAAGCTGCGGATATTCAGACCGCTTCCATCTGTAACGACTGTTCCCCGGAAAACGGGACCGGCTTCGATGAGAGGGATGCCGAAATAGTCGCACAGAGACTGCACCAGATTGATGGCAATGGTAGTCAGATTGTTGCGGATCCAGTTGGCATCCTCTTCATTGTCATGATAACCGATCTCACAGAGAATTGCCGGCGCTTTTGTCTGAGTCACTTCGCCCAGAGTCGTGGTGGGACGTGCTGTGACCTTATCCGGCAGGGGATAGATGCTCATGAAATTGTTCGCCGTAATGATTGCCAACGTCTCGCTGTACTTGTCATAGGGAGAATAATAAATGTCAATGCCCCGGAGTTTTCCGGCGAGATTTTCCGGTGCGGCATTGCTGTGGAGTGCCAGATGCACATCGAAATAGCCGGCGTTGGAATCGGCAATGGCACCGGCAACATTCCGGTCAGGATCGTTCCGGACAAATGCAATACCGCTGGAACGCAGATATGGCTCCATGCGGTCTGCAATGAGATTCATATATTGCTCTTCGTTTCCGCCGCCTACGTATTCATTCCACTCCTGTGTGGACGGACTCAAAAAAACCTTTGGCATTTCATTGACCTCTTTTCCATGGAAAAATTGGGAAGCATTCCGCTTCTCTTTCAATTTATGCAATGCAATGGAAAATGGTGTGATAGTGTTGCAGAATCACTTTTATTGTTCTGTAAAAACAGTTTCAATGAGCCGGCCGGACTTCTCCGGAGTGTATTGCCAACGGTCGATATGGTCATCCTGAATGAAATATTGCATAGGCGCCGGGGGATCTGTATGGTCAAAGGCGTCAATGAGGATCAGCTTTACCTTCATTTTTTCTGGCAGAATGGCTTTGATATAGACGCTGGCACACTGTCCGGCGGAAACACCCTCGTGCGGTTCTGCCAGTCCGGCGAGGTTGGGTGTCAGTTCTACAAAAATACCATAAGATTCCACGGAACGTATGATGCCTGCGACTGTCTGCCCGGCGGAGAACTGTGCGGCATTTTCTTCCCATGTGCCCAGCAACTCCCGGTGGGTCAGGTGAATACGGTTGGGTTCCACCTGGCGTACAATAGCACGAATGGATTGTCCCACGGTAAATCGATCTCTTGGATGTGCGATACGGGACACAGAGATCGTGTCAATGGGAAGGAGGGACGGAATACCGCAGCCGATATCCACAAACGCCCCGAAGCGTTCCAGATGAGTCACTCTCGCCGGAATAATATCTCCCGGTCTGCACTGGGATAAGTGCTTTGCCCAGCATTCTTCCTGTACCGAACGGCGGGAGAGTATTGCAATGGGTTCGCCGGTTTCGTCATTCTCGATACGCAGGATGCGGAAGCAGACCGGCTTTCCGGCACGGGCAATGAGTGCGATATCCCTTGTAGTCCCCTCAGAAATGCCCATGGCACCTTCTTCCCGGGGAATGCGCCCTTTCATACAGGGCAGCTGTACAGTCAGATCGTGGGCATTGTCGCAGAGAATGGCTCTGGCTTCTAAGATGGTTCCGGCATACATGGCGTGTTCCATAGCTGCAACGCTATGTAATGCAGCCTGATTTTCGGCTGTGTGGAGCCGGCTTCCTTCTGGTAAATAGTTGTTCATTTTGACCTCCCTGAAAATATATTGTCAAGGCAATACCATACAAAGCTGTCAGGCGTTCTTTGTGCGGTTCTGCCTCAACGAATTCGTGAAGTGATGACTGCCGCAATGTGTCCTGCGCAGTCGGATTGGTTTAGTGTATGTTCAGACGGTTCAGAATATGCAGCAGAGCCAGAAACCCATCCTCGGCGTGACAAT
>JBJFHO010000123.1:0-1917 GCA_051893675.1 Ruminococcus sp.
CGGAATAAATTTTTAGATATGACAGGGTAGTAGGGGCGAACTGCGTTCGCCCGATGGGTGATTTCCGGAACCTTACGGGCGAACACTGTTCGCCCCTACAGTTTTATGGGAAATAATTTATCAAAGGCATGGTATCTGTCCTAAGAATACGCATAAAACAGCAGATCTAAGAAAGTTAAGCAATAAAAAATATTCATTATGCCTTATTCATTATGCATTATAAAGTACTTGCTTTTTTCCGAAAAAAATGGCATAATAGAAGAAACGAAGTGCACCCTGCACGGAAAGGAAACGAAACCATATGAAAAATCAACTGGTTCTGGTGCTGGACTTCGGCGGACAGTACAATCAGCTCATTGCCCGGCGTGTCCGGGAGTGCGGCGTTTACTGCGAAGTACTGCGCTATACCACACCTCTGGAGGAAATTGCCGCACGCAACCCTGTGGGCATTATTTTCACCGGCGGTCCCAACAGCGTTTACGATGAAAACTCGCCCCATATTGCAAAGGAAATCTTTGAAATGGGCATTCCGATCCTGGGCATCTGCTATGGCTGTCAGCTCATGGCGTACACTCTGGGCGGTACAGTTTCCACCTGCACCACATCGGAATACGGCAAAACAGAAACCATCTATGACAAGTCCTGTGCCCTTTTCAGCGCAGAAGAATTACCGGAACAGGCGATTTCCTGGATGAGTCACACCGACTACATCTCCGAAGCACCGGAGGGCTTTACGATTACAGCACACACCGAAAACTGCCCTGTTGCCGCCATGGCAAATCCGGAGAAGAAGCTCTATGCAGTACAGTTCCACCCGGAGGTCAACCATACAGAGCATGGTCTTTCCATCCTGGACAGCTTTCTGAAGAATGTCTGCGGCTGCACTGGTGACTGGACCATGGGCAACTACGCAAAAACTGCCATCCAGCAGATCCGGGAAAAAGTAGGCGATGGCAGAGTACTGCTGGCATTGTCCGGCGGCGTGGACAGCTCTGTCTGTGCAGCACTTCTCTCCCGTGCAGTGGGCAAGAAACTGACCTGTATTTTCGTAGACCACGGTTTTCTGCGGAAGAACGAGGGTGACGAGGTGGAAGCTGCATTTGCTGACCAGGACATCAATTTCATCCGTGTCAACGCCAAGGCTGCCTTTATGGAAAAGCTCAACGGCGTTTCCGATCCAGAAACCAAGCGTAAGATTATCGGCGAAGAGTTCATCCGTGCCTTTGAACGGGAATCCAAGAAGCTGGGCACAGTCGATTTTCTGGCACAGGGCACCATCTATCCCGATGTCATCGAAAGCGGTTCCGGGGATGCAGCTGTTATCAAGTCTCACCACAATGTAGGTGGTCTGCCCGACTATGTGGATTTCAAGGAGATCATCGAGCCCCTGCGCCTGCTGTTCAAGGACGAAGTACGTCAGCTGGGCATTGAACTGGGTCTGCCGGAAAATCTGGTATGGCGTCAGCCTTTCCCGGGACCGGGTCTTGCCATCCGCATCATCGGCGAAATCACCGATGAAAAGCTGGAGATTCTCCAGGATGCAGACTGGATTTTCCGGGAAGAGATCGCAAAGGCTGGGCTGGATCGGAGCATTCACCAATACTTTGCCGTACTCACCAGTATGCGTTCCGTTGGCGTTATGGGCGATGGACGCACCTATGACTACACGCTGGCACTCCGGGGCGTTACTACCACGGACTTCATGACGGCGGACTTCGCACGGATTCCCTATGAGGTACTGGAAGTCATCTCTGCCCGTATTGTCAATGAAGTAAAGCATATCAATCGAGTGGTGTATGATATTACCACAAAGCCGCCGGCTACGATTGAGTGGGAATAATGTGCAAGCCTGCTGAAATGGCGTAATACCGCACTTTTCTGCTTGTAACATTGCCGATTGGCAACGATTTGGCAACA
>JBJFHO010000123.1:2017-12366 GCA_051893675.1 Ruminococcus sp.
TTAAAAGGAATTCAGAGGGACTTACACAATCTTGTTAAGACAGCATATGCCGCATCAAGTTCAGTTAACTCAGGAACAACAACTGTAATTCCAAAGCAATCATCCCATTGGAATATCAGTCCAAGTTCATCATTATCTATCTTGTATTGCATCATATCAGATACTTCAATTATTTTGCCATTCAATTTATCACGATACGCTTTTACAAGCACAATAAACTCGTCGGGCTCATCAATGTCATCTGTAAAGATAAATATCCACCGTTCTTTATCAGGTGGTTGAACTTTGAA
Organism: Ruminococcus sp.; assembly: GCA_051893675.1. GTDB lineage: Bacteria > Bacillota > Clostridia > Oscillospirales > Ruminococcaceae > Ruminococcus_C. Next base: position 2,308 of record JBJFHO010000123.1, read on the forward strand.
CATAAAACCACTTCTTTCTGATTTTCGCCTCATTACCTCATTCCATACTGCCTCAAAAGCTGCACGAGCCGCATATCCCATTCCAAATCTGAAATAAAACTTTTGAAGTTTCTTGTTTCTTTTTTAAAAATCTCGTCCACTCTCACTCGCAGATACGCATGATCACGCCAGATCTTTTTTTGCAAAAACCCGGCAGGAAATCCGATACATGACAAACTCCCATACCAGCACAACCGCCGGAATGCCTGCCAGCAACACCACATACATTACAGCAGAAAAACCAGCCTCCGATGTTTGAGTCGACGCAGGCGAAAAATAGTTCATCAAAGCAAAGCTGGCGCCTACTGGCACAGCAAACACAAGGGATGCAATCACTCGGGCATGTTCTGCTGCAAACTGGAACAGCAGGAGTACCGACAATCCACCCAGAAATATAATTGCCCAGAAGCCAAGCCATGAAAGCAGAAGAATCTCCTGTAACATTGCCCCTGTCAGCTTCTGCATACATGCGCTTGTGAGGAGCGTTACCAACAGCGTTACCCCAACGCCAAATATGGTCAGGCAGCATTGCACAATGAATTTAGCCCCTACCAGTTCCTTTCGGATCACCGGCATAGTCATGCCGAAGCTGTTCCACTTCACTGCTTCGTCAAAGGTAAATGTTGATACAATCTGCATACTGGAAATCAATCCCCACATAATGACAAAAGATGCACCCACTCCTCCCAGGGCACCGACAAATCCGAAACAGATCAGCGTAACCAACAGAAAAATTCCATTTTTCCTGAGATTATAAAAATCCTTTAACAGTAAGCCTTTCATGATATCCGTTCTCCTTTCACATACAGTACCATAATTTCATCCACTGTTGCCGCATCCACCACAGCATTCCGGTATTTCCGCTGTGCAGCTTCCCGGTCGGCAACCAGTACGTCATAGGCATAGTCCTTTTTCCGCCACGCCAGCATCTCCGACGGCTCCAGGGTCTCAAACAATTCCTTTCCGCACCGCAGGATACCATACTGATAGATCAGTTCGTCCTTCGACTTAGAAAACAGCACCTTTCCCTCGTGGAGAAATGTCACATAATCTGCTGCCTTTTCCAGATCGCTTGTAATATGAGAGGACAGGAGTATGGCATGGTCTTCATCCTGTACGAAATCCAGAAACAACTCCAGCAGATCATCCCGCACCACTGGATCCAGTCCTCCGGTCGGCTCATCCAACAGCAGCAGCTTCGGATGATGGGCAAACGCCATGGCAAGGGAAAGCTTCATTTTCATGCCCCGGGACAAGTCCTTGATCTTCTTTTTCGGCTCCAGAGAAAACTTCTGAAGCAATTCCTGATAATATGTATCATCCCACCGTTTGTAGGACTTTCGGCAAATACTTCCAGCCATTTCCACCGTCAGTTCCGGATAAAAGGCAATATTGTCGAACACCACGCCGATGTCCTCTTTCAGTGCCTTGCTGTCCGTCGTAAGCGGTTCGCCGCAAAAGCGTACTTCCCCGGCATCCCGACGAATAAGACCCAGAATTGCCCGAATGGTAGTACTTTTTCCGGCACCATTCTCACCGATAAGTCCCATGATCGTCCCTCCGGGAATGGAGAACGTCACATGGTCTAATGTAAATTTGTCGTAGGAACGAGTGAGTTCCTGTACTTCCAGCATCATTTTCATGTCATTCTTCCTCCTGATAAAACATGGTGAGCAGTTCCACCAGCTTGCTGAGTGGAATACCACTGGTTCGTGCAATTTCCGCAGCAACAAAAAGGTGCTCTTCCGCCTGCCGCTGCTGTTCCTCCTGATAAAAACTCTGATTCTGTGCTGCAACAAAGCTGCCCCGCCCCACGGTAGTCTCAATGAAGCCATCCCGCTGCAATTCCTCATAGGCACGCTGTACAGTGATCACACTGACATGCAGAGACTTTGCCAGACTGCGCATAGACGGAATGGGATCACCAGTCCGGAGTTTGCCGTCCATAATCTGGGCTTTGATCTGCGATGTGATCTGCTCATATATGGGCTTGCTGGTGTTGCTGCTGATAACAATCTCCACAGGTTACCTCCTTTTCAAGTGTACTTACTGTATAAGTACACTATAGCACATATTAGTACAGTTGTCAAGAGGGTTTGAAAAAATTTTTATGGTGATACTGACATAGGCAGGAACAGCGATCTGTAAGATGTCTTTGGGATTGCAAAAAAAGAGCGAATCGGTTTTGAAAGCCGATTCGCTCTTTTCAGTATTATTCTATGTTTCCAGCCGTTCCCTCAAAAGCTCCACCAACCGCTCATATCCTTCCGTCTGATCGGAAATTACCGCAGAATCCCTGTCAAAACGCACTCTGACGCCGTTCCTTTTCTGCTCCAGCCGACTCACGCTGGTCACCGGAAGCGCACAAATTCTGCCGCATTGCACTTTACCATCCAGAATTCCGGCGAGCGTGTATGTATCACGCAATATGGCAAGTGCCTTGTCCTGAATCCGCATGACGTTTCTCACCTGTGACCCATTTGCATTCCCACGTGCTGTGGGAACAGATGCCGACACAAGATAAAGCGTTCCCTTATAATAAACCCAGTTTGAAAACTGCTTTCTGATCTTCCGGGAAAGAAAAACGCCCATAACACTCAGATAAACCACAGCTGCCACGACAACAAGCAGTACGATCACCGCCCAGAGCTCTGTTGTCTCAGACGCAACTTTTCTGACGGCATCCCGATTTGCCGCTGCATCTCTGGAAAGACTGACAAACAAGGGAATCATAACCGCAGCCAGCGCCGCAAATGCGATTCCGACATGCTTCAGCATCTTTTTTGCAACGACTTCCCTGGATACCTGAGGCGCAGAAAATAACTCCATTGTTTGGGGATCATCCTTTCCTGTGCTTACTTCTTCTTGAACACCAGATTCATGGTAAATCCATGGGATTCCCTGTTGTTATATGTAATATGGGACTTCTCAATGCGTTCCTGGACACCCCGCACACTGCTGAGATTCCGCAGAATTTCCGCCGTATTTCTGGCATCAGCCAGTGCGCCGTGCTCTGTTCCGGCAAAATAGATCTGCATGGAGCCAAGTGCGCTGGTCAGATTCATGGGACGGGAAAAGCCATAGATACGCTGGTGAATCCGCTGTAAATCCACCCAATGGGTATAGAACATATCGTGCAGCAGCTGTTCCTTCAGATCTGCCTCCCGAAGCAGCACAGACTGATCCGACTCGCTCCAGGTATAAAACCGACTGGGCTCCTTGCTGCCGACCCACTGGGTGAATTCCTGTACCGCCGCTGCATAATCCGGCGCCGAAGCCACTGTCTGACTGTCGATTCCGGTGATACGTGTAATATGCGGCGGAATGCTGCTGTACTGCGGCTTCACATAGGTCTGGAATTCATCCAGAAATTCATTTTGTTCATTCAGTTTCACTGCACCGATTTCTAAAATTTCACTGCTCGCCACCAATTGCAGATCCGGATCCCGGATGGGCGTGAATTCCAGATCCAGGACGATTTTATTTCCGTGCATATCCACTTCCCCTTTTTTATCCAATTCATTGATACTATTATACCACAACCTTTTTCAAATTGCAATTCATTTTTTCAAAAAATAACGGATGCGATCAGATTTCTGCCGCATCCGTTTATCGTTTTATTGATTGGTGTACCCAAATATCGGTCACACCAGACCGCACTCGTCATAATCCTTCCACATTTCCCGGTTCACATGCCGGCGGTGGGTAGAAAGTGCATATACCACAGCAGCAACACCTGCTGCAATCAGAGCCAGGACGAAGATCAGGCCACCGATCGAAGATCTCTCAGACTTTTTTTCCATAATTACATCGTACTCCCTTCAGTTTCCGGCTCTGTACCAGTCTGCCCCATTTCTGCCATCAGACGCTGCAGCTCTGCATCCACTTCCATATCATGCTGCATCTGCTCAAAGGTCTTTTCGTCTGCGGAGTTATCTGCGCCTGCCATCTCTGCAAAAGCTGCCGCCTCTGCCTCCTGACGAGTCACCTTTTCTTCCATACGGTTGAACTTATCCAGCGCACTGGAAGAATCCAGACCGCCCACAGACTGCGCCAGACTCTTCTGGGTCTTTGCCATCTGAGAACGTGCTACCAGCATTGCCTGACGGCTTTTTGCCTCTTCCAGCTTGGATTTCAGCGTCTCCACCTGTTCCCGTACCTGCTCTGTCTGGGCAGAGATCTGCTCATACATCTGCTGATACTGCTTCACATCCTCGTCCGCCTTCACCTTGCTGGACAGCGCCTTTTTCGCCAGATCTACTTCACCGGCATTGAGGGCAGCCTTCGCCTTTGCCTCCCAGTCTGCGGATACCTTTACGGCATTGTCATACTGCCGCTTTGCAATCCGCTCGCTTGCCATAGCCTTGCCCAGTGCCTGGGTTGCCTGGTTGACTTCCTTTTGCAGATCCAGAATGATCTGCTTTACCATCTTCTCCGGATCTTCTGCCCGGTCGATCATATCATTTATATTGGCTTTGAAAACATCGCCGATTCTGGAAAAAATACCCATTGTCTATTCCTCCGTTATACCAAGTTTTTATGCGGAATGTGTTATTCTTATTATATCGTATTCCCGGGCACTTGTCAAGGGAAATCTTACAAAACATTTACAATTTTTCTCTTCCATCGGCATTTCCTCTAAATTTACCGGAAAATACAGAAAAATCGCCCCGCATTCTGACAGAACTTTTGCCGGAAATGCTACAAAACACTTACAAGTGGGGTACAGCGCAAACACGGCAGATACCGCATATTGCAGTACCTGCCGTGTTTTTCATGGACAGATCCGAAGATCACGTCACACCGTTACTTTTTGTACTTTTTCCTGCACGCCAGAAGCAGCAGCAGCGATGCGCCAGCCGTCAGCATGACTGTGACGCTGCGGTCACCGGTCTTAGGCGTACTGCTGACATTATTGCTGCCGGACGATTTCTTGGAAGAAGACCCGGCTGTGGTACCGGTTGCAGATGCCGTCGAAGCAGTTGTGGAAGTTGCAGTGGTGACTGTATCATCGTCAGTATCACCGTCAATATCACTGCTTGTTGTCTCTGTTCCGGAAGCAGTAGTTTCAGTTGTCGTGACCTCTGTCGTACCGGAAGGCGTATGCAAACCATTATCCTCCGTGGAATTACGAGGTGTGGTCGTCGTTGCTTCTGTTTCCGTTACCGTTGTTTCTGTCGTGGTCGTGGTCGTTGTGGTTGTTGTTGTCGTTGTTGAGGTAGTCGGAAGCGTTCCTGTACCCAGATATGCGTCGATCATGATCACCTGACCATTGGTACCCGGCGTCACATCCTGCAATACCAGATTGCCGTCAGCATCTGTGGTATAGGTCAGCAGTTCCAGCGCACCGTCATCATTTACCCGGAAGTAAATCGGTTCTGCAACGGCGAAGTCTGCCGGCGCCTCCAGCTCTGTCAGGCAATATACCACATTGGGTGTCAGATCCGGCAGCGGATATTCTGTATTCTCCTGCGAGATCCATGCGGCAACTACCGTTCCCGTCTCATCGGTCAGCTGAAGTGAAGCGCCGCCCAGCAGATTGCCTTCTGCATCCTGCTTCAGAATTACCACTGGCGTTGTCGTTGTTCCCGTTGTCGTGATAGTTGTTGTGGTAGTGATTGTGGTGGTTGTCGTTGTTGTCGTATCTTCTGTGGTAGTGGTAGTCGTTGTCGTTGTTGTGACAGCCGAGGTCTGTGTTGTCTCAGAAGAAGTATCAGACGTTGTTGTGAGCACAGTCGGTGCCGTGGTGGCGATAGTAGTCACCGTGGTCGTAGTCTCAGGTTCTGTCGTTGTGGTAGTTGTGGTAGTAGTTGTTGTTATTATTGTTGTTGCTGCGGTGGATTCTGTTACAGTTGTTGTCGTTGTGGTAACGTCTGTGCCGGAAGTTTCTGTGGTGGTAACAGTCGCAGCGGTAGTGGTCTGTGTCTCTGTAGGCGTAGTCGGCCCGGCAGAAGTCGGCGTTGTCTGCGTTGTTGTTATGGTAGTTGTCTCAGTCGTTTCCGTAGGCTTTGTGGGGCCTGCGGTGGAGAGCGTTGTCTGTGTCGTAGTCAGAGTTGTTGCGGCAGTGGTTTCTGTGGGCTTTGTGGGGCCTGCGGTAGACTGGGTGGTCTGGGCTGTGGTGGTGCTATTGGAAGTCGTTGTATTCTCTTTCGAAGAAGTCACAGCCTGAGAAGTACCGCTTTCAGTGGTTGTTGTAGATTTCGCCGTTGTTTCTACGGATTTTTCAGTGCTTGTCGTTGTTTTAGACGAAGTAGAAGTCGATGCTTCTGTACTTGTTTCGCTGGATTCCGAAGAAGTAACGGTTTTGCTTGTTTCAGACGAACTTGACGAAGAAACTTCTGTTTTACTCGTATCAGACGAACTTGCCGAAGAAACTTCTGTTTTACTCGTATCAGACGAACTTGATGAAGAAACTTCTGTTTTACTTGTTTCAGACGAACTTACAGAAGTTTCTGAGCTGCTTTGACTGGTTGACGAAACACTGCTACTCTGAGCGGTTTCATCTGCTTCATTCGGAACTGCAATGATAACTGTGTCACCAGCTGTAATTTCCAGTACGGAATCATTTGCAGATGCAGAATCGTCCTCTACATAATACCGGATTTCTTCAATTGTTGCATTCCAGAAAGTAATCTTCATTCTGCCGTTATCACCGAAAGAATAATTAGACGGTGTAAACGTATTTGTACCAACTTCAAGTGTTTCCATAAAGTCCGTATTATCTTCACTTGATTTGAATTGAATTGCATGAGAATCTCCTGACACAGAAGAAACATCTACTTCAATTTTTGTGATCGTAGTATACTGCGCACCAAACTCATCAATCTGTTCGCTGACCGGATTTTGTACACTAACATACTCCGGTTTTCCTGCCTGTACAGAATAATCTTCGTTTACTGTAAAATACAGTTTCTCGCCTTCCAAGTCCGTCTTATAGCCCTCTGGTGCAGTATTTTCTATAATATAATACACACCCGGTTCCAGGAATCCGGATACTGTTGTCTTGCCGTCCCAATCACAGACCATTGTATCATCTGCCCGATAAAGAGACATATCTGCACCGGTAATGACATCCTTGCTTTCACTGTCAATTTTCTGCAAAGTCACCTTTGCACCAGTGATCTTCACATCCACCATAGAGATCACAGTATCTGTGCTTTCCGCTGCATCAACCCAATCCGGCACGCCGTTCTGGGTGTTTTGGGTATAATATACAGTATAACCGTCTCCATTGCTAGTCACATGGAAATAGATGGGGTCAGCCAGTTCATAGCCGGGCGGTGCACTTGTCTCCGTCAGGACATAATAGGGCACATTGCCTGTTGTCGTCTGAATATCCGTGCCGAGCAGCAAAGACTGGGATGCCGCACTGCCGTCAAATGCATCGACAACAGTTTCCGTTCCATCTGCTGCAACTTCGGTCAGTTTCAGTGTTGCCCCGGACAGAAGTGCACCCGATTCGTCCACCTTTTTGATGGTAAGCGCCTGAGTATTGATGATTTCCGGCACTGCATCCTGATTTGCCGGAGTTCCCGCACCCGGTGCCAGCAGCTGAGGATAAACGATCATATTTTTCGTGTCAATACGCATACCCGGGATAATGGTATCGTTAAAGGCATTGGCAGTACTGATTTCCACATCACCATATTTCCATACATCACTGTCTTTGGTCAGAACATAATCTGTTTCATTGTAGGTAAACTTCTTTTCGGTAATCTCATTCTCCGTGACAGTATAGTCCATTGTCACAATATACTCTTTCCCGGAATCCGGCTTTGTACCGTCCATGGTAACCGGGTACATGGTGATTTTCACGCTTTCCGGCAGCACTGCGTCCCCGGCAGCTGTATTTACCACATAAGCTTCCTCATAATCAATGTAGTACCGCTGGGTTGATTTTGCGTAGCCGTCCGGTGCCTTTGTCTCTTCGATATAGTATTCTTCTTTCAAGGTCATGGCTTCGTCCGGTGTTTCATCGCCAATGCCGAACTGTCCGCTGACAGCGGTGCCATCCTCGGTGAGCAAAGTATTCACCAGTTCCCACTCTCCGGCATCATTTTTCTGGTACAGACCGATCTCTGCGCCTGCCAATAACTCGCCGGCAGCATCGACCTTGTTCAGGTCAACGGTGTAGCCGGTTTCTGCGCCGAGCAAATCGATAGAACCTTGATAGGGTTTATATCCAAATTCAAAAGCGCCTGTAAAGGATTTCGCAATTAACGCACCCGATAAGTGTCCGTTATTGGAACCTGTTACATCTGCATTTGGCGCAAAAATAGTACCTGCAAAATTTTGTTGAATATCGACTGATGTTGCCTGATAAAAGTTGTACAGGATTCTTTCGCAATCCTTATAATTGTTACCAGGATTAACAGAGCCGCTTATCAGTCCACAGTCTCCAGTAGATATCTGTGTTCCATTTAAGAAATAAAATTTGTACTCTGATACTGCTTTCATATCTGTACCAGCAACATTCACAATAATATATGCATCTTCTGGAATGCCCTCAAAGGAGGCAATCGCACACTTATCAACAATTGCATTCCATTCGGCTTCTGTCAGATTAAATTTTACAACATTTGTATCCTGAGAGCCAGTATATCGGAAATGTGCAGTATTCCCATTCCAGTAAGACCCTGCATTTAAAGAAGCATAATCCACAACATTTGAACCATAGTCATCATAATTCAAAGAAGCAGATGTCGAAAAGATCAATTCTGTACCTTCTGTTGTCTGAGAAGAGAGCTTATTGCTCGTACTCCTGAGCCGATCAAAGGTTTTTCCAAAATCAATCAACGGTTCATCTGTCTTTCGAAAGTAGGATGTATCGTACGCCCCTTTTTGCCAGGTATAATTTGTTGTTGTATCATCTAAATATACAGAATCACCGATTACAAAAACTTTTTCCAGAATATCACTGGTTCCATCCGGCAGCAGATACGAATCATGGCTTTCCGTAATAATTGAGCGGAAAGGTCCTTCCCCAACAATCGCATGTGCAAATCCGGAATTATCCAGAACCTTTTCAAGAGATACCTTACTGATAAAATCGCCGTTTCCCACTTCAAAGCCATTCTGTGTTCCGCCATCCAAACCAGTATCCGCAAGGTTTGCGCCTCCGCCCACTGCTAACCGGCTTTCCACATCACAGCTGCTGTCGTTAAAATCGCCTTCCAAAAAGACACCGAACTGACTTGCAATTCCCAATAAATATTTGCTCTGCGCTTTTTGAATTGTTGATGCGACTGTATCACCCTGTATCTCAGACTTATTTGTTCCAATCAACAGTTTCACTTTCTCCGCTTCACTTGATATAATTTCAACTCCATCCGAAGCGGTCGCCGCATTGACTGTAATCGCCGGCAATCCCGACATCACACCTGTCACCGCCATCACTGCCGCTGCAGCTATGCCGGCGACTCTCTTTCTCATTTTCTTCATAAACGTGTCACCTCGCCTTTCCTCATATACAGGTATATTCCGGCATACGGGCATATTATGCACTATTGCCGATGCGTTGGAGTGCATCCGGGATAGCGTCCCGGATGACAGAGAATTCTGTCTGACTACAATGATAGTAAATCAAGTGCAGCATTCGTACAGCATGTGAATCCCACAGCGAAAAATCAATATGCCACAGACAAATTTCCGCAAGAGATTCGTTCTGATCCCAGTAGATGGTATGTGTGGTAAAAGTACTTGAAAGAAAGCTATTTTGTCCTGATACTGCCATTATAACATATCATTTTTGAAAATACAAGCTGACATCGTTGAAAAATATACGCATGAATTTTGTACATCTTGTACAATGTTGCAAGTAAATTTTTACCTTGTATTACATATTTTTCCTATCTCACACAACAAATACGAGTATTCTACTAGTAAAAAGCAATTTCGTCCTATATTTTTTCTTATCCGGACAAAAAAAGAAGCAATCGTGCCGGCGACACCATTGCTTCTTCTGTATTTATACTATTCTCATTTGAAAATCATGATAAAAAATCATGATTTTCATAGCCG
>JBJFHO010000124.1:0-2674 GCA_051893675.1 Ruminococcus sp.
ATCTGACGAAAAATCTGACGGCGCATCTGACGTACAATCTTTGTGCGGTATTGCCTCAAAAATGCTGGCGAGTCAGCTGGGCCAGCATGACATGCTGCCTTTTCAAAAAAGTATTCGTTGATATTCCTTTTTTATCCAGTTTGCGATCTCTAAAATCTTTTTCGTAAATCCAAACAAATTAGGGTTGCTTTTTTCGCAGAAATCTTGTATAATAAAAACAAGAACATTTGCGGCAGCTGCCGTATGGAAACAAAGGAGTTAAACTATGACCACAAATGAAATCATCGAAAAGATCCGGGACGGACTGACCGGAGAATACAGCGTGGATATTGTCTACCTGGAATCCCAGGCGGACAAGTACCGCCCGACAAAAAACGGAAAGGAAATCGAAAGTGCCATTGCTGATCTGGCATATGAAATTATGCCCGAGGATAAGCGTGCCATTCTCAATAAAATGATGTACATCGACGGCAAACGTCTGGATGTTGTCTTTGCCGAAGCACAAAAGCTGATTCAGGAAAAGAAAATCGAGGAATCCTTCCGTCTGACCGAAGCACTCTACACCAAAATCCGTATGAATTACCGTGAGACGGAAAGCGAAGTTTACCTGAGTATGCGCAATACACTGGAACACCAGCTCTATCTCTACTTCTATCGCCCGTCCAAAAAGCTGGTACGTCCGGTATTTGACTTGTCTCAGATGGTACTGCTCCACGGCTACAATCTCCTGGAATTAAACCGTCCGGAAGAAGCTGCACGTGTTATCAACGATGCCATCCGCTATAATCCTATGAATACAGACGCATATTTCGAACTGGCAGAGTGCTACAAAGCCATGCACGACCCGGATCAGCTGCTCTCTGTCATCAAAGAAACACTGGAAGTCGCTGTCACACCAGTACAGATCTCCCGGTGCTACTGCAATCTGGGCTTTTACTGCGTGGAAGTAAAGGATTATGACCGGGCTGTCTGCTTCTATTATGAAAGCCTGATCTATGCAGATCACCCCTTTGTTGCGGCAGAACTGCACCATATCCATACCATTACACAAAAGAAAATTGTTCCGCCTACACGTGAAGAGGTCAATGCAGCATTCGAGCACTATGGCATGAAGCCCGGTGCAAATCAGGATGTGGTAGGCGTTATCACTGCCCTTGCCAAGGAAGCCGTAGAGAACAAGGATCTCCCGGCAATCCGGTTCTATCTGCACATGCAGTACGGTCTGACAAACGATCCTGAGATCAAGGAAATGATGGATCGCTATGACCTGCTGGCAAAGGAACGTGGCGGAAAATAAGCGTAAAAGTCATACATACGCAATATCGGACGGACAGCCTCGGCTGTCCGTTTTTTGAGGCAATACCGCACAAAGATTGTACGTCAGATGTACTCTACGAGCATAAACTCTGTCAGATTTTTCGTCAGATGAAACAAAAAGCGCAGTGAATACTTTGTGTATTCACGAGCATTTTTGTGAAATATGACGGAAAATATGCAAGCATATGACGTGCAAAGCCGTCAGGCACTCTTTGTGCGGTGTTGCCTTGATTATTCTCCAGTGTCAGATTCTTCCGGTATATCGTCATACATATGGCAGACCTGCCATATTTTTTCTGCAAAATTCCGGCGCACGGATTCCGGAGACAGAATTTCCACTGCACTGCCGTACTTCATAATCCAACGATAAAAGCCATAGCTGATACCGATTTTCGCCCGGACGATGACGTAATCCGGATGAGACAGATCATCACGAATACTGGCATAATTTCCCAGCTGTTCCAGCATATCATCCAGCAATTCCCGGCTCACACGCAGCCTGACGTTTTCATAGCATTCTGGCTCAAAGATATCCACCACTGCCCCTTCCCGTTTTGGCAGTTCCGGACAGACGCCGACTTTTTCACCGGCAGTGATATTTTTCATGCGGTCTACCCGATAGGTACGTACCTGCCCGGTCTCCTCACTAACGCATTTCAAATAAAACCGCTCATTGAAATAGACCACACGGCAAGGAATCAGTTCCCGCTTTTTGTCATAATAGACCATCTGTTTCTGGGTATTATACTTCCCATAGGTAAAATTGATCTTCTGGTGTTCCGCCAGAATCTGATAGATACGCTCCAGATTTTCCAGCAGATCCAGAGACGGCGGTGTCACTTCGCTGATGGTAATACGCCCGATAAGTTTCCGCACTTCTGCCTGGGAGCACAAGCCTTCGAATTTACGGAACAAGCGCTGCTTCTGCTCTGCCGACAGGAACTTGTTGATAGAAACAGAATCCGCCAGAAAGCGGATCTCATTGAACGTAAATCCCCGGCTTGGCATCCGGTAATAGTAGGTATTATGAGGGCCTCGCTCGATCTCGATCTGATTCCCGGCGAGTATCAGGCTGTCGATATCCCGCCGGATACTCAGCGTGGAAATGCTGCCCACATTGGTCTGTGCCGCCAGATAGGTCTGGATATCTTTAATGGTAACACTTTTTTCGTCATCTGTATAGCGGCTGAGATATTCCAGAATATGTATAATTCGTTCCCGTTCCATAACTGCCTCCATTGCAATGGGCTTTTTTTGATTATACCATATTGCCGTTTTTTTTGCAATGCCTGAATGATGGGATTCACGGAAATCAATTTTTGTAAAATATGGATTATTGTAGGGGCGACCATTGGTC
>JBJFHO010000125.1:0-12283 GCA_051893675.1 Ruminococcus sp.
TTTTCGAGGCGGGGCGAACAAGACCGCCCCGCCTTGTGAAACCTTTTCAGTAAGTTAAACCTTGAAAACGTCCCGGTGGGACGTTTTCAACGGAATAATAAACAATACTCCATAAGGACACGGCACGCCGTGTCCCTACAGAAAACGATATCGTGGAAATGCGGGCGAACAATGTTCGCTCCTACAGTTTCACAGGTTTTCATTGCGGCATGTCATAAAATCCATTTGCACATTTCCGTCACGCCGCTCCCTTGACTTTTTCAGCAGTTGTGTTATAATATAGAAGTATGCTGGAAGTATTGTGGCAACACCGCACAAAGAGCGCCTGGCGGCTTTGCACGTCATATGCTTGCATCTTTTCCGTCATATTTCACAAAAATGCTCGTGAATACACAAAGTATTCACTCCGCTTTTTGTTTCATCTGACGAAAAATCTGACGGCGCATCTGACGTGCAATCTTTGTGCGGTATTGCCTTGTCTCTTGTTTCGCATAACTTTCATTCTGACGGGCAAACTGATTTTAAAATCATTTGCAAAGGAGCCAATCCCTATGTCAGAAAAAAACAAGCGCAATACTTCCGAGCCAAAAACCAATACCGATGAGCAGCTGGATCAGGCACAGCTCATCGAAGAAACCGGTGCCGTCCGCACACAGAATGCAAAGCATCTCATCCACTGCCTGACCATCATCGGACAGGTGGAGGGACATACTATCCTGCCGGATGACACCAAAACCACCAAATACGAACACATTCTCCCGGCACTGGTTGCCATTGAACAGGATCGCAATGTGGAGGGACTGCTGATTGTCCTGAATACCATGGGCGGCGATGTGGAGGCAGGTCTTGCCATTGCAGAGATGATCTCCGGCATGAAAACACCTACGGTCTCTCTGGTCATCGGCGGCGGTCACTCCATCGGCATTCCACTGGCAGTGAGCGCAGACATCTCCATGATCGTCCCGTCTGCTTCCATGACTGTCCACCCTGTCCGCACAAACGGACTGGTGCTGGGAGTACCCCAGACTGTCGTCTATTTTGAAAAAATTCAGGAGCGCATTACCGGCTTTATCACCCGGAACAGTTCCATTGATCCCAAGACGCTGGAGCAAATGATGATGAATACCCAGGAGCTTGCCACGGATATCGGCACTGTGATCTCCGGGGAAGAGGCTGTCGCCTGCGGTCTCATTGACCGATTGGGCACGCTACACGATGCCATAGAAGCGCTCTATCATCTTATCGAAACCCGGGAGCCGAGATATCCTGACGCAATGCCGCCGGCATGATCGGTTTCCGCACAGAAAGGCAAACGAATTGGCACAGAAATCCGCTTCCACCAAAAAGAAAAAACCGGCGGCAAAAAGAAAGCCTGCCGCAAAAAAGACATCTGTTGACAGCACACGCACTGCAAAGGAAGAAGCTCTGGAAAAGCTGAACCGCCAGCAAAACGGCAATACCAAATTTCAGTCCGTGATCTTATTTGCAAGCGCAGTTCTGTTTTTCCTCATTGCATTCATTCAGGGCAGTGCCGGCTGGTATGTACTCCACCGGTTTGTCCGGGGACTGTTCGGCTTTTCCATTATCCTGGTACCCATTATCCTGCTGGTATCCGCCTACTATACGGAAAAGCGCACAGGCATGTCTCTCCCCAAGCGGCTGATCTTCAGCCTGGGGCTGACGATTCTGGTCAGCAGCTTTGTACAGATTCTATTCGTCGGCGAGATCGAGAAAAAATCCTTTTTCCGTGCCGTCGGCTACTTATACGAAACCGGCGCTGAGGACGCTTTCCAGAGCGGCGGCGTCATCAGTGCAGTCCTCGCCTATCCCCTTATCCGGATCCTGGGTACAACAGGGGCACGCATTCTCATTGTCGTTCTCCTCTTTGTGGCAGTTATGTGGATGCTGGATCTGAGTATGCACCAGCTGTTTGACTATATCCTGCTGCCCTTCCGGAAGCTGCGGGAACTCTGGCAGCGTGAACCGGACTGGGCAGATGAGATCGACGAAAATGATATTCCTTCAGAAGAGCCGGAATTTTTCCTGCCCCCGGAGGAGGAATCTCCCAGAAAACGCCGCCGCAGAACAAAAGCAGAACCCCAGCCGGAACCGGTTCCGGCTGCTGAACCGCCTATTCCGGAGGTACCGGACTTTGTTCAGGACAACTCTCCCCTGCCGCCGGATCTGGAGGCAATGATACATGACAGCAACGGTCAGTCCGACCCGGTTGAACCATATACACCGGCATATGATATGGATGTCGATATTCCCCTGGCTCCGGATGACGGCGGAAATGCTGCCATCGTATCCCCGGAAGAGCTGCTGGCAGATCCGCCGGAGCTGTTCCAGCCGGAGGACGAATTCCCGGCACAGACAGAGCCGCCGGCACCGCCTGTGCGACCCTATCAGATACCGCCCCTGGACTTCTTGCAGACAGGCGTCAGCCGTGCAGGCGATCCGGCTGTGGAACAGGAAATGAAGGAAAATGCAGGGATTCTGGTGGATACCCTGAACAGCTTCGGCGTGACTGTACGGATCACAGGCATTTCACGTGGTCCCTCTGTTACACGCTATGAGATCCAGCCTGCCGCCGGCATCAAGGTTTCCAAGATCACCGGTCTGGCAGATGACATTGCCCTTTCCCTGGCAGCCCAGGGTGTCCGCATGGAAGCTCCCATTCCGGGAAAGCCTGCCATCGGCATCGAGGTGCCCAACAATCACAAGGATACTGTTTCTCTCCGGGAAATTCTGGAAAGTGACAACTTTAAAAATTCCAAGAGCAAGCTGACCTTTGCCGTGGGACGGGATATTGCCGGAAATGCCGTTGTGGGAGACATTGCACGTCTGCCTCATATGATCATTGCCGGTGCCACCGGTTCCGGTAAATCTGTCTGCACCAACTCCATTATCATGAGCATTCTGTATCACGCCACACCAGACGAGGTAAAGCTCATTCTCATTGACCCGAAGATCGTCGAATTCACGGTATACGAGGGCATTCCCCACCTGCTGATTCCGGTAGTCACCGACCCGAAAAAGGCTGCCGGTGCCCTGAACTGGGCAGTACAGGAAATGCAGCGGCGGTATCAACTCTTTGCAGATAACAGCGTGCGGGATTTGCAGGATTTCAATACAATGGCAGCCCAGAGCAACAATGATCTGGAGCCGATGCCCCAGATCGTGGTAATTATAGACGAGCTGGCAGACCTGATGATGACCACCTCCAAAGAAGTGGAGGATGCCATCTGCCGTCTGGCGCAGAAAGCACGTGCAGCAGGTATGCACCTGATCATTGCCACCCAGAGACCTACAACGGACATTATCACTGGTCTGATCAAAGCCAATATCCCGAGCCGTATTGCATTGTCTGTCAAATCCCCCATCGACTCCAGAACCATTCTGGATGCCAGCGGTGCAGAAAAACTGCTGGGTCATGGTGATATGCTCTATCTGCCCAATGGAAAAATTGAACCGATACGTGTTCAGGGTTGTTTCACCTCCACCAAGGAAACGGAACGGGTTGTGGAATTCATCAAGGCGCAGACCCAGAGCAATTACAATAACGAGATCATGGAACAGGTGGAGCAGAACATTCCTGTTACCAAGGCGGAGCAGAAAGAAATGAAAGCTGCCGCCGAAGCAAGCGCTGCACCGGAGCCGGGCAGCGATGAGGACGTCCTGGAACGTGCCATTGAAATTGTTGTCGAAGCCGGACAGGCGTCCACCTCTGCACTCCAGCGGCGGCTGAAGCTGGGCTATGCCCGTGCTGCACGGATGATGGACGAACTGGAACAAATGGGCATCATCGGTCCCTATGAGGGTGCAAAGCCCAGAAAAGTCCTCATGACCAGGGAACAGCTGGCAGAACGGAAAATGCGGAGATTGCAGTGAATACGGAACATCCTACGAGAAAGAAAAACCGTCTGGAGAACTATGATTATGCCTCCTGCGGTGCCTATTTTGTCACAATCTGCATCGCCCAGTCCGACATATCTCTGTGGCAAAATGTAGGGGCGAACTTCGTTCGCCCGAAACTGTCCAATATTAGAAAAGTTGTTTCACAAGAAATAAAGAAATTAGGTACTGTGTACCCAAACGTGACAATCAATAAGTATTGTATTATGCCAGATCATATCCACATGATTTTACTGATTCTTCCCGACGAAAACGGGCGAACACAGTTCGCCCCTACATTATCACGTGTCGTTAAACAATTCAAAGGTGCAATCACCAAACAAATCGGGTTTTCCATCTGGCAGAAATCCTTTTATGACAGAATCCTGCGAAATGAAAAGGAATACCGGAATGCATGGCAGTATATTCAGGAGAATCCAATCAAATGGATTGCGCAGCATTGTGATGACACATCAATCACGTAGGGGCGGATATAATTCGCCTGCAAACAGATATCACACCATAACCCCAAAAAGGAGGTGCACCCCATGACCAATTTTCTCCCCGTCACAAAACAGGAACTCCTGGAAACCGGCGTATCCCAGCCGGACTTCGTCTACATCACCGGCGATGCCTATGTGGATCACCCCAGCTTCGGTGCGGCGATCATCACCCGGCTGCTCCAGTCTCAGGGCTACAGCGTGGCTGTCATTGCCCAGCCGGACTGGCACAGTACACAGGATTTCCAGCGTTTCGGCGAACCGAAGCTTGCCTTTCTTGTGACCGGCGGCAATATTGATTCCATGGTGGCGCACTACACTTCTGCCAAGCGCCGCCGCAGCAATGACATGTACTCTCCCGGCGGCAAGGCAGGACTTCGTCCGGATCGTGCCGTGATCACCTATTGCCAGCAGATCCGGAAGGCATATCCCCATGCGGCAATTGCCATCGGCGGTCTGGAGGCATCCCTCCGACGGTTTGCCCACTATGATTACTGGGATGATACTGTACGTCCGTCCATTCTCGTGGACAGCGGCGCCGACCTGCTCATGTACGGCATGGGAGAGCACCAGATCACAGAACTGGCACAACAGCTGGCAGAGGGTGTGCCCATTGCAGAGATCACAGGCATCCGGGGTACATGCTACCTCACCGACCCGGTGCATACCCCATGGGGTGCGGTGCAGTGTCCGGATTACGCCCAGGTCTGCCGGGATAAGAAAGCCTACGCCAAGGCGACCCGGCAGCAGTATGACCAGCAGGACGAGATCACTGGCAAAACGTTGATCCAGCGTCACGGAGACAAAATGCTGGTGCAGAATCCGCCGGCACTGAGTCTGACTCAAGAAGAACTGGATGCCGTTTATGCCCTGCCCTACCAGCGGCGACCCCATCCCATGTATGATGCGCAAGGCGGTGTGCCGGGAATCGAGGAAGTCCAGTTTTCCATTGCCCATAACCGGGGCTGCTTCGGTTACTGCAATTTCTGCTCCATCGCCCTCCACCAGGGACGGCGCATCACCTGCCGCAGTGAGGCATCCATCCTGGATGAAGCAAAAAAAATCATCGCCATGCCCAATTTCAAGGGCTATATCCACGATGTAGGCGGTCCTACGGCAAATTTCCGGCTGCCATCCTGCAAAAAACAGGAGAAAGCAGGCATGTGTGCGGGAAAGAAATGCCTTGCACCAGAGCCCTGCAAGGCACTGCAGGTAGATCATTCGGAATATCTCCATATTCTGCGGAAACTCCGTGCCCTGCCCGGTGTGAAACGTGTGTTCATCCGTTCGGGCATCCGCTTTGACTATGTCATGGCTGACCCGGATGATACCTTTTTCAAGGAACTGGTAGCGGAGCATGTCAGCGGTCAGCTGAAAGTGGCACCGGAGCACGTCAGCAATGTGGTACTGGATAAAATGGGCAAGCCCCACATCGAATGCTATGAGGCATTCCAGAAACGATTTTACGAGATCACCAAGAGCATGGGCAAGAAGCAATATCTGGTGCCCTATCTCATGTCCTCCCATCCGGGAAGCACACTGCAGGAAGCCGTAAAGCTATCCCTGTTCCTCCGGGATCATGGGATGCATCCGGAACAAGTCCAGGACTTCTACCCCACACCGGGAACCATCTCTACCTGCATGTATTATACAGAATTAGACCCCTATACCATGGAACCGGTTTATGTTCCGAAAACACCTCAGGAAAAAGCCATGCAGCGTGCATTGCTGCAATATTATCTGCCCCAGAACAAGCAGCTGGTACTGACTGCACTGCGGCAGGCAGGACGGCAGGATCTCATCGGCACAAAGCCGGGCTGCCTTGTGGCACCGGATGCCAAGCCCCGTTCTGCATCCCATCCAAAACAACACAAAGGAGGCGCATCCCCACGAAATCCAAAGCAATCATCCCGAAAAAAATCACGGCGCTCCTGACTGCATTTGCAGTACTTCTCCTGCCCGGCTGCACGCTGGAGGATATTGAGACCTATATGACCGATACCATCGACCAGGCATTCGGCGGCGGGGAAACTGCCGGGGAGGGCAGCTGTTCCGTCTATTTTCTGGACGTGGGACAGGGCGACAGTACACTCATTGTGACGGATACTGCCGCTGTCCTCATTGATGCCGGGGAACAGAGCGCCGGAGACGATGTTCTCGCCGATCTGCAGCAATACGGCGTCACCACCCTGGACTGGATCATCGGCACCCATCCCCATTCCGACCATATCGGCGGATTCCCGAAAATTCTGGAATATGCCGCAGCATATGACGATCTGACTGTTGCAAATGTCATGACCCCGGCACTGCCGGACAGCCAGATCCCCACCACCAGAATCTATGAAAGCTTTCTGGACGGCGTGGAGGCAAACGGACTGGAACTGACCGAAGCCGTCTCCATGACCATTGATCTGGGAAGTGCTTCTCTGGAGATCATTCCCTCGCCGGGAGAGGATTACAGTTCCCTCAATGACTACTCCATCTGCGCCTACTTAACCTGCGGCGAAACCGGCTTTTTCTTCACCGGTGACGCCTCCAAGCCGGAGGAAACAGACCTGCTGGAATCCGGTGCTCTGGATCATGTCCAGGCAGATGTCCTGAAAGTGGGACATCACGGCAGCCGGGAGTCCTCCACCGATGACTTTCTCTATGCCATCAATCCCAGCTATGGGGTGATCTCCTGCGGCTATGACAATTCCTATGGGCATCCCCACAGCGAAGCCATAGCACGGCTCACCAAATTTTGCGGCGAACAGATCTGGCGGACAGACGAAAACGGCACAGTCTGCATTCAGTCCGACGGACAGCAGCTGACTGTGACAACAGAAAAGTGAGGGACATTATGATCATCATTGACCGATTCGAAGGCGATCTTGCCGTACTGGAAACAGACAGCGGCATGATACAGGCAGCACGCAGTCTGCTGCCGGAAAATGCACAGGAGGGAGATATTCTCACCCAGACGGCAGATGGCTATACAGTGGATGCAGAAGCCACCCAGGCACGGCGGGAAAAGCTCCTTGCCCGTATGAAACGGATAAAGAAACAGTGAGGTAATATGGAAACAGACCACTTATGTATCGGCGGCGGTCCCGGGGGCATGTTTGCAGCCCTGACTGCCGCCGGCAGCGGAAAACGCTGCATCATTCTGGAACAAAACGAACAGTTGGGACGAAAGCTGCGCATTACCGGAAAGGGGCGCTGCAATCTGACCAACAACTGCGACAGAGAAACGCTCCTTGCCAATATTCCCGGCAACGGAAAATTCCTTTACAGCGCCTTTTCACGATGTATGCCCCAGGATGTCATGGCATATTTTGAATCCCTGGGTGTACCCCTGAAAACGGAACGGGGAAACCGTGTGTTCCCTGTCAGCGACCGTGCGGAGGATATTGTACAGGCACTCCAGAAAGCCATCCGCCGTGCCGGAATCCCGGTAGCACGTGGCGAGGCGGCACATCTCATTCTGGAAGAAAACCGCTGCTGCGGTGTGCGTACCACGGACGGCAGAGAATTCCGGGCTGGGACAACACTTCTCGCCACTGGCGGCGTGTCCTATCCCAAGACCGGTTCCACAGGAACAGGATATCAGCTGGCGGAAGAAGCCGGGCACAGTATTGTGCCGCCCATGCCGTCTCTGGTACCGCTGGTCACGCAGGAGACATGGTGCCGGGATGCCATGGGATTATCCCTGCGGAACGTCACGCTCCGGCTGTACCGGGGAGACAAATGCGTCTTTGAGGAACTGGGCGAAATGCTCTTCACCCACTTTGGTGTATCAGGTCCTCTGGTACTCAGCGCCAGTGCTGTGATGCGCAAGGGACAGCCGCAGGACTACCGCATGGAAATTGACCTGAAACCGGGACTGACACCGGAACAGCTGGACAAGCGTATCCAACGTGACCTGACAGACAGTCCCAACCGGGATCTGGGGAATATTCTCCATGCACTACTGCCGGCAAAGCTGATTCTTCCGGTACTGAGACTATGCCGGATTCCGCCGGATACCAAAGCCAACAGCATGACACGGGAACAGCGGCTGACGCTGGGTAAGCTGGTGAAAGCCGTACCCCTTCAGGTGAAGGCATTCCGTCCCATTGAGGAGGCAATTGTCACAAGAGGCGGCGTTTCTGTCCGGGAGGTCAATGCCAAGACCATGGAATCCAAGCGTTGTCCGGGACTGTATTTCGCCGGAGAGATTCTGGATGTGGACGGCTATACAGGCGGTTTCAATCTGCAAATCGCCTTTGCCACGGCATACAGTGCCGGGCTTGCCATGGCACAAATATAAGGCAACACCGCACAAAGAGCGCCTGACGGCTTTGCACGTCATATGCTTGCATATTTTCCGTCATATTTCACAAAAATGCTCGTGAATACACAAAGTATTCACTGCGCTTTTTGTTTCATCTGACGAAAAATCTGACGGCGCATCTGACGCACAATCTTTGTGCGGTATTGCCATAATTTTGTTCCGTATCAAATATTAACATACATAAAGGAGTTACCTTATGAAAACGATTAACATTGCCATCGACGGCCCTGCCGGTGCCGGGAAAAGCAGCATTGCCAGAGAGGTGGCATCTGAGCTGGGATTTGTCTATGTGGACACCGGTGCGCTGTACCGTGCCATTGCCCTGTTCTCCACGGAATATGCCTCCCGCCGGGAATTTCTGAACGCACTGGAGGACGAATGCCATCTGGAAATGAAATATTTCGGTGGTACCCAGTGCATTTTCCTGAACGGCGACAATGTCACCGACAAGATACGCACGCCGGAAATTTCCATGAAGGCATCGGAAGTTTCTGCCCTGCCGGAGGTACGGGAATTCCTGCTGGAGACACAGAAGGATATTGCACGGGAGTATAATGTCATTATGGATGGCAGAGACATCGGCACGGTAGTTCTGCCGGATGCCGATCTGAAAATTTATCTGACGGCTTCTGCAGAGGAGCGTGCCAGCCGCCGGTATCTGGAACTGGAGGACAAGCCTGATGCGCCGTCCTATGAGCAGCTTCTGGAGGAGATCAAGCAGCGGGATTATAATGACATGCACCGTAAAGTGGCGCCCCTGAAGCAGGCAAAGGATGCGGTTCTCATTGACAGCACAACCATGGGATTCCATGAGGTGTGCGAGGAGATTCTGGATCTCATTGAGGAACGGTTGGATTTGGAGTAAGGATGTGTTATTTGTGCAGGATTGTTCCACAAAGTATCCCCTACTGCTTGTCCATGGAATGGGATTCCGTGACAGGAAATATTTGAACTACTGGGGTAGGATTCCAAAATATCTGACTGAACATGGTGCACGAATCTTCTATGGCAATCAGGATGCCGCTGCATCAATTGAGAACAACGCCCGGACGATAGGAGAAAGCCTCGTGCAGGCACTGAAGCAGAGCCATGCGGAAAAGGTCAATATCATTGCCCATTCCAAAGGCGGTCTGGAGGCAAGATATCTCATTTCGACTTTAGGCATGGCGTCGAAAGTAGCATCCCTGACCACGATCAACACGCCCCATCATGGCTCTGTTACCGTGGACAAGCTACTGAAACTGCCCCGTATTCTGGTACAGACAGTGGGAACACTGACGAATCTGTGGATGAAACTGCTTGGTGACCAAAATCCGGCAGCATATGAGGTATTTCACCAGTTTACCACGGCTTATGCCCGACGCTTTAATGTGGAAAACCCAGATGCAGACGGCGTTTTCTATCAAAGTTTCGGTTTTCAGATGAAGCACGCATTCAGTGACATTACCATGACAATCCCCTACCTAACAGTCCGGCATTTTGAGGGTGCAAATGATGGGCTATTGTCAGAACGTGCTGTAACGTGGACAAATTTCCACGGGATGTACACTTCTGTCACCGACAGAGGGATTTCCCACGCAGATCAAGTAGATGTACGCCGCATCCGTTTTTCAAAAAAGCAGCCTGGTTGCGATCTTGAAATTGCAGATATTACGACATTTTACCGCCAGCTGGTCATAGACTTGAAAAAGAAAGGGTATTAAACAATCATTATGATTTATACCGTTAAAATCCATCAAAATACAATAGATGTGGATAACAAACAAATCTGTTTTCCACATCACATTGGCACAGTACTTGAAATGGAAACTCAGGTGATTGTACTGCTGACTATCCCCAACTGCTGCGATGAAATCGACAATATTTACTCCATCGGACTTGATGCAAAAATTCAGTGGAAAATTCAAAGTAACCCCGTTTTACATAAGGCAATACCGCACAAAGAGCGCCTGACGGCTTTGCACGTCATATGCTTGCATATTTTCCGTCATATTTCACAAAAATGCTCGTAGAGTTCATCTGACGCACAATCTTTGTGCGGTATTGCCCTTGGGAATATATCTTGCGGGCGGATAATATCCGCCCCTACAGCTACCATTTCATTTCACAAATATACCCCTACGGGCGAACACAGTTCGCCCCTACACAATTCACTTGAAAAGGAGGTCATCTTTTGCCTTATCCCATAGTCGTATTTTTCTATCGCATTGCCTATTACATCGTGCGGTTTCTGTTCCTGTTCTACTACCGCATCCAATTCGAAGGACGGGAAAATGTACCGAAAAAAACCGCCGTTATCTTCGCCTCCAACCACCGCAGCTACCTCGACCCGGTACTTGTGGCAATGGCAGCACCCCATCCCTTCAACTACATTGCAAAAGAAATGCTGTTCAAAAACCCCATATTCGGCGGATTCATCCGGTTCATGGGCGCATTCCCCACTTCCAACAGCAAGGATCCGTCCTATGACATGCTCTCTGAGGCAACACGCCGTCTGGAAAAACGCCGCCATCTGACCATTTTTCCCGAGGGTACACGTCATACAGACGGCAAAGTGGGCAGAGGAAAAAGCGGCGTCTGCGTCCTTGCAGCACGCAGCGGTAAACCGGTCGTTCCCGTGGGACTGATTTTCGACTCCAACAATCTCCACTTCCGCAGCCGCATCTGCGTCCGTGTGGGTAAACCAATCTATGCCGCTGACTACGGACTGGACGAAAATTCCACACCCCACGATATGCACGCCATGCGCAAGGATATTATGGACGCCATCCGGGAAATGGTGGAGGAAAACCCGCCCTTCCCCATTCTCCACGACGAACCGAAAAAACGCACGTCTATCGAAATTGCCCAGGAGCAGCGCCGTGCTGAACTGAAACAGAAAAAACAGGCAGAAGCATCTGCCCCTGAAAAAACGGAGGACTAAACCATGGCTCAGATCACTGTTGCCGATTCTGCCGGATTCTGCTTCGGCGTAGACCGTGCCGTAAAGCTCTGCTACCAGGCATTGGAACAGCATAAATCCGTGGCTACCCTGGGACCCATTATCCACAACCAGAATGTGGTGGATGACCTGACACGGAAAGGCGCCCGCATCGTCAATTCCATTTCCGAGCTCCGCCCCGGCGAATGCGTGGTCATTCGCTCCCACGGTGTCAGCGCCGATGTCTATGCGGAACTGGAACGTGCCGGAAATCCCTATGTGGATGCCACCTGCCCCTTTGTTGCCAAAATACACCGCATTGTGGAAAAGCACACCGCAGACGGGGACTTTGTCCTCATTGCCGGAGATGCAAATCATCCGGAGGTCGCTGCCATCGTTGGACATTGCAAAGGCAATTGCTTTGTTTTCGAAAGTGAAGAAGCTCTAAACGATTTTTTTCAAAAAAATTTATCGAATTCGAACAAAAAGCTTGCAATTGTTGCGCAAACAACGTATAATATATTAGTATGGGAAAAGTGTTTAGAAGCTCTTCCCAAGGACAACCCGAATATTATGGTTTACGATACAATCTGCCACGCAACTCAAGTGCGGCAGTCCGACGCAGACAAACTCTCTCGCAAGTCAGATTTAATG
>JBJFHO010000126.1:0-2617 GCA_051893675.1 Ruminococcus sp.
GGGCTTGCGCAGCCCTGGACCTGCGCCAGCTGTGCTCAGCTGGACCAGCAGCCTGGGCAACCTTTTTGAAAGCGGGTAAGATACATTTTTAGATGTGACAGGTTACTACAATGCAACTCCAAAATCCAGATTGACTTGATTCCAGCCGTTCTATTTCATACGCCTTCCTTGGCACTCATCCGGCATCCATGCAGGAGGCAAAGAGTGCCGACAATGTCAGCGAAAGATTGACATTTGCCTCCAGTGCCGCATATGCCTTGTCCACCGCCAGATGCATGGACTGTGCAGCGGATGTGGGAAGGCGTTCCGAAAGCTTTGCTGCGCCAGCAGCATCGCAGCCAATACATGCCGCACCGGCATCATATTTCAGCGCCATGGCATCCCGGAGCGTGCGGTCAAACAGCGTCAGAAACAGCATTGCCTGTTCCCGTTCTTTCCCCAGAGACGCCGCCGTCTGGAGCAGCGCATATTCGTTCCTATTTATTATACTATTGATTGCGGATTTTGTCAATCCAACGATGCTGCGAATTTCCTCTTTTTCCAGAAAATTCAGACATTGTCCGATATTGCCGTGAAATGCTTCCGTTGCTTCCCGGCATTCTTCCGGCGCATATCCACGCTCTGTCAGTGCCTGGAGGCACTGCTGTTCCGTCACCGGCGTCACCGCCAGGGAGATGATCCGGGAGCGCACCGTAGGCAGAAGCACAGTCGGTGCAGCTGCCGTGAAGATGAAATACACATATTCCGGCGGTTCCTCCACCGCTTTCAGCAGCAGATTCTGAGAACGTGCATCCATATTATCGCAGTCGCAGAAGAGATAAAATTTCGCTGCGCCCTCATTTGGCGGCGTGACCAGATCCATGCCGATCTCCCGGACTGTATCCACCGAAAAGCCGCCCCGCTTTCCCGTATGTTCCGCATAGCGGACATCGGGGTGTACACCGTCCGCCAGCATCCGGCAGGACTTGCACTGACCGCAGGGCTTTTCCGTCCCGGTGCAGAGCATTTCTGCCATAAACTGCCTGGCAAGTGTCTTTTTCCCCAGACCTGCCTCCCCATAAAAGAGAAAGCCATGGGCAGCACGATCCTGCCGCAGCATTCCGTGCAGCGTCTCCAGCACAGGTTCATTTCCATAAAACATGATTTCTATATTCTCCCACTTTTCAAATCCATCGCCGCAGGCGATACCACAATGATGCATTATCTTTATTTTATTGTACCACATTGATTTCAGAAATGCCATACCCTTTGCACACAGAAATACAATTCTGGTCGATCCGTTCGCCGCTGAGCACAATCGGTACTGCCGGCGGACAGGGCACCTTTACCGCTGCACAAATTCTGCCCAAGCTTTCCTCCATAGGGATTGTCTCCTGGGGTGCCAGTGCAGCCTCCCGGATACCACAGACTGTCTCCGGACGAGGCAGAGCATACTTTTCAGTGACAGGCGGCTGTTCCGGCGTGAACTGTTCCAACGCCCGCTGGAGCCGGCAGAAATCTTCCTTTGTATTTCCAGCTGAACAGAGCAGCACAACGTGGTACAAGTCCGCATATTCCGCAATAACGCCGTTTTCCGCCAGATACGCTGCCAGTTCCGTTCCGGTACATCCGCTTGCCGCTGCATCAATAGTCAGGTGCAGAGGATCGCCGTCCACGAACACATAACGCATCGAAAAATGACATTTTAGTGCCTGAACATACTCTATGACCTCCCACAGCTGTTCCCGGAACAAGGGCGAAGCCAGTTCCCGGTTGCACCAGTCCAGAGACGCCAGCATAAGGTAGGACGGACTAGTAGAGGCAAACATCGCCATAGCGTCACGTACCCGCTGGGCATCCGCGTCAATGTCACTGCGCACATGAAGATATGCCGTACCCGTCAGCCCCGACAGCATTTTATGCGCCGAATCGCAGCAATAGTCTGCCCCCAGCTGAATGGGATGCGCCTGCCACGGCAGAAACGCCAGATGGGCACCGTGGGCATTGTCTACCAGAAGCTTGGCATGATATTTCCGACAGATCTCCGCCAGAGCTGCAATATCCGCCATATGTCCCAGATAATCCGGCGAAGTCACATAAATACACGCCGGACGGTGCAGCTGTTCCAGCACTGCCTCGAAATCCTCCGGTGCATATGTACCCGATAGAATGCCGTCGCTCTCTCTGGGATAGACCCACTGCACTGTCAGATCCAGCAGTACACAGGCATTCAGAAATGCCCGGTGCACATTCCGTGCCGCAATGATTGCCCTGCCCTCCTGCTTCATAAGCAGCAGCATGGTCTGGATGCAAAGGGTAGAGCCGGCGCAGGAATAGAATGTATATGCAGTTCCATAGAGAGACGCCGCATTCGCCTCGCTTTCCGCCAGGATCCCGGACGCTTCAAAAAGGCTGTCCGCACCTGAAATCTCCGTCAGATCCAACTCCGCCGCCTGCTGCAGCGCCGGTGCACCCAGTCGTCCCTTGTGTCCGGGCATGTGCATCCGTACCGGATCCTGTGCCGCATATTGTGTTAAAAAGTCGTAGACTGGTGTTTTCATGAATGGTTTTACCTCCGAGTGACTTATACTATTCTCATTTGAAAATCATGATAAAAAATCATGATTTTCATAGCCGC
>JBJFHO010000127.1:0-11978 GCA_051893675.1 Ruminococcus sp.
TGCAAGCATATGACGTGCAAAGCCGTCAGGCGCTCTTTGTGCGGTGTTGCCTTAACCCTGTACGGACTGGAACTTCTTCTTTACCGCCTGGAGCTTTGTCATCTCCGCACGGTCAGTGGGATACCAGCCCTTTGCTGCCATCTTGTCATACAAGGTGTCCTGCATACAAAGGGATTCGTTCAGTGCCTGGCTGAATGCCTGATGCACATTGCTGGTGGGAGATTCAATGGTGCCATGCATATACAGATCGCAGACACCCTTCTCCAGCAGCAAAATGCCTTCCATCAGATTCTTGTCATCCATGTTTCTGTCTCCTTTCTTTTAAAGGCAATACTGTACAAAGTCGTCAGACGCTCTTTGTGCGGTGTTGCCTAAAGTAAGCCGTAAAAGCTCTGAAACAGCTTCCGGTGCTTCTCCGCCATCTGCTGCACACACTGCTTCAGATCCTCGTCCTGGATCTGCGATGCTGCTGTCTTGCACTGCATCTGAAAATACTGCTCATGTCCCAGCGCATCCTCCACGTATAACAGTTCTTTGCTTGTCATAGCTCTCACCTCCGCTCTTAGTTTGCGCAGGAATATTTTGATTATACGCTGCATTTCATTTTGTCCCCATTGCTCCCCTTTTCGTCACCATCGCTACCGTATCGCTGAAATACGCCCTTAGAATTCGATTGCATTCCGGAAAATTATGTGGTATAATAAAGGCAATGCCGTACAAAGTCGTCAGACGCTCTTTGTGCGGTGTTGCCTAAAGACAATCAAAACATAGATAAGGATGATAGGATGCAAATTTTACATACAACACCCCGTGGAGATGGCTTCGCTATGCCCGCAGAATTCGACCGCCACGACGGCTGTCTCATGATCTGGCCTGCCCGGGGAGACTCCTGGCGCAGGGGCGGCTGGCCGGCACGGGATGCCTTTGTGGCTGTGGCTTCTGCCATTGCACAGTCGGAAGAAGTCACTATGCTGGTGGATGCCTCTCAGTATGAGACTGCCCGTGCCATGCTGCCTCCGGAAGTACGGCTTGTGGAACTTTCCACAGACGATGCCTGGGCAAGAGATGTCTGTCCCACCTTCGTCCGTGACCGGGCGGGCAATGTCCGCGGCGTGGACTGGGGCTTCAATGCCTGGGGCGGTCTTGTGGATGGATTGTATTTTCCCTGGGATAAGGACAACCATGTCGCCCGGAAAGTCTGCGATCTGTTCCGCACAGACTGCTACGACTGCCGGGAATTTATTCTGGAAGGCGGCAGTATCCACAGCGACGGTGATGGCACTATCCTCACCACGGAAAGCTGTCTCCTCAGTGCCGGACGCAATCCCCACATGACCCAGGCGGAAATTGAGGACATGCTCTGCGATATGCTGAACGCTCGGAAAGTACTCTGGCTGCCACGGGGTATTTACGCCGATGAGACGAATGAACATGTGGACAATATCTGTGCCTTTACGGCGCCGGGAAAAGTTGTCCTCGCCTGGACAGATGACCAGAACGATCCGCAATATGCACTTTCCAAGGCGTGCGAGGACTATCTGTTACAGCAGACAGATGCCTGCGGCAGAAAAATCCAGGTGACACGCCTGCCCATCCCCCAGACACCGGTGTGCATTACTGAGGAGGAATGCCGGGAGTTGGATCTCTGGGACGGCGAACCGACACGTACTCCCGGCGAACGGCTGGCGGCATCCTATGTGAATTTTTACATTGCAAATGCATCGGTACTTGTGCCCCAGTTCGGCGATCCTATGGACAAGACTGCCTGCGAAATTCTGGCGGCACAGTTTCCCACGAGAAATGTCGTTCCCATTGCCGCACGAGAGATCCTGCTGGGCGGCGGCAATATCCACTGTATCACCCAGCAGATTCCACATTCTGAAAGGAGTTGCTTCTGATGCGTAAAGTAACTGTTGCCGCCGTACAGATGGCGTGCACGCCGGATGCAGAGGAAAACCGCTGCACTGCAGAAAAAATGGTACGGGATGCGGCAGCATCCGGTGCGCAGATCATCCTGCTGCCAGAACTATTCGAAACCCCTTATTTCTGTCAGGAACGCCGCTATGCGTCCTATGATCTCGCTACGACTCCAGCGGATAATCCGGCGATCCTGCGGCTGCGCAAGGTTGCCCGGGAACTGGGCGTCGTACTGCCTGTGAGCTTCTATGAGCGTGCCGGAACGGCGCTGTACAATTCCATTGCCATTATCGACGCAGACGGCACGGTACTGGGCATTTACCGCAAAACGCACATCCCCGATGACCATTTTTATCAGGAAAAGTTCTACTTCACTCCAGGTGACACCGGTTTCCGGGTGTGGCAAACACGCTATGCAAAAATCGGTGTGGGCATCTGCTGGGATCAGTGGTTCCCCGAAGCGGCACGCTGCATGGCGTTACAGGGGGCAGAACTGCTGTTTTACCCCACCGCCATCGGTTCGGAACCGATTCTGGAAGTAGACAGTGCACCCCACTGGCAGCGCTGTATGCAGGGGCATTCTGCGGCAAATCTCATGCCGGTCATTGCAGCAAACCGTATCGGCACGGAAACCATCCAGCCGGATGAGGAAAACCAGAACCAGTCCTCCTCTCTCTGCTTCTATGGCACATCCTTCCTTACAGATGGCACAGGGGCAGTGATACAGCAGCTGGGCAGGGACAAGCCGGGCATTGCACTGGCGGAATATGATCTGGACGAGCTGGAGGAAATGCGCATGAGCTGGGGTGTGTTCCGTGACCGCCGGCCGGAATATTATGGCGCCATCAGTGCACCGGCGCCTGTGGTTCTGCCGGAATAACCATTTCGAAGCCGCTTTGTAATCGTTTGTTACTTGTTATAAATTGGGTAAAATCAAAGCTGGCATCCTGAAAATGGGCGAAACTGCGGCACGTTTTTGTGCACAATCCGGGGATTCTGCCGACAGGATTTGTGCAGTGCGCCGAAAATTCGACACTTTTTTCAGGGCAGCCCATAAAACGATTGACATTGCTGGGAAACTTCGTTATAATAAATAGTGGATTCATGACAATTTGATTACAATCGACATCGGTTTTTTGTTGATTTGATACGAAAGCACAGGACAGCGATTGCAAAGTGGAAACAAGCAATTGCCTGATTCGAAAGGACGTGAAACCATGGCGCTTCGAGTGCGCAAATTACTTCTGGCAGCGGCAAGCGGTCTGCTGACGGCTTTGACCATTGGTGCAGTTTCCGCAGGAGCTGCTGATGCTGAAACAGATACCCAGACACTGAATCGTTTCATTGTTACTGACAGCGGCAACCGTGTTCTGACGGGCAGCGTTTCTTCCAGCGAGGTCACACAGACTGGCTGGTACGTTTCAAATGATGACAATTTGTATTATTACTACAGTGACGGCAGCTGTGCACAGGATGTGACTACCCTGGAGGACGGCTACACCTATTTGTTTGCCGCAGACGGCGCACTGCGCACCGGCTGGCAGACCGTTGAGGGAAAGCGGTATTACTACAATGCAGAGATCGGCACGCCGGTATTCGGCTGGCTTTCCTATCACGAGGAGCTGTACTACGTGGATGAAACAGTAGGAAAGCTCACCGGCATTCAGGAGATCGACGGTATACCGTACACTTTCGATGACTATGGCTGTGTACAGACCGGATGGATCACCTATGAGGATGGTTCCCTTTACTGCTATGATGAAAATGCCGTACCTGCAACCGGTTGGGTCACCAATGAAAACGGCACCTATTATTTCACCGCAGACGGCGCAGCAGCTGGTCTGACTGTCATTGACGGCAGCAATTATTATTTCTCCCAGGACAAGCTGATGCAGACCGGATGGATTTTCACCGATGACGGCACTATGTGGGCAGATGCAGACGGCGTGCTTGCTGTGGGCAGAACGGTGATCGACGGAAAGGCATATTATTTTGATGCAGACGGAATCATGCAGACAGGTGTGATCTCTGCTGCAGAGGGCACTTACTACTGCGGCACAGACGGCGTAATGTTCACCGGACTTCAGATCATCAGCAATCAGGTCTATTACTTCCTGCCGGAGACCGGACTCATGCAGACCGGATGGCAGACCGTCAGCGACAGACAGTATTACTTTGATCTTACTTCCGGTGTTATGTATACTGGCTGGATGGAAACAGACAGCGGCAAGGTCTATCTCACGGAAAACGGCATGGCAACTGGCTTGACAGCCGTAGACGATGTGACTTATTATTTTGATCCGGAAACAGGTGCCATGCAGACCGGATGGCAGACCATTAACGGAAAGCTCTATTGCTTCAGCACGGAGACAGGTGCAATGCTCACCGGTTGGTCCATCCACGATACCGACAAGGTTTATCTGACGGAAAACGGCGCTGCAACTGGTCTCACAGAAATTGACGGAGATACATATTATTTTCTTCCCACCACCTGTGCAATGCAGACCGGTTGGATCACCATTGACGGCATTTCCCGGTATTTCGACCCCACCACCGGTATTATGACGGAAGTAGGACATGAAGCAGTTCAGCTGGATGTGCCGGACTACAAGCAGTTCGACAGCCAGTGGGCGAACAAGACAATCACCTATTCCACCATCGGAAAAGTGGGCTGTCTGGTAACTGCCATTTCCATGAAGTATTCCTATGAAACAGGTACTGAAACCACACCGGATAAGATGCTCTCCAAGCTGAGCTTCAGCGGAGACAGTCTCCTCTGGTCCTCCTGCACCAATCTGGGTTATACAGTTGAGGATGCAAGCGGTTCTCTCACCCAGGCGCAGATGCAGGAAATTTACAACTGCCTGCAAAACGGCACGCCGGTTATTATCGGTGCCAAGAAATCCAACGGCGGTCAGCACTATGTACTGGTCACCGGCTATACCGGTTCTACAGGAACCACATTCTCTCTTTCTAATTTTGTGATCAACGATCCGGGTTCCAGCACACGGAGCCGACTGGACGAATACTTCGCAGTATATCCTACATTGTATAAAATTGTCTACTAATCTTCTTTTCTATCAGCCGTCGTCATTGGGGCGACGTGCTCTCGGGTCTGGGAGCAAAACGACATGGTAAGATTGACAGTGAAATATGACGCATTGTCTCCTCGCAGCAAACGCTTGCGAGGATTTTTGTTGCCTTTTGTCGGAATAAGAAACGCCCGTATCCTGGGAGTGTCAGGATATGGGCGTTTTTGTTGTTTTTATTGTGAGCAGTTTGTTCGCAGTGCCTCGTTGCAAACGTCCCGCTGGGATGTTTGCAAGGCTTTACTTGTTGAAAATCTTTCGCAAGGCGGGGGGCGGTATTGCCTTAAGGAATCAGTGGTTCTCTTCCGCTATTTTTCCGTTCCAATTCCGGATGCGTGCCCGCATCTCGTCAATGGCAAGGACACCATAGGCAAATCCCTTTTTCACCAGTTCTTCCGGCAGGAACTCATCATACTTTTCAAACATAGGTACTTCCTTGGGATAGACTAGTTCCATGGGATCCAGTGGCTGACGTTCCATCTCAGACAGTACCTGGAAAAACTGTTCCTTGCTTGCCTGCATCTTGAACTGGATGAAGTACGGCCGGGAGGAATCCATGCCCGTCAGCTTCAGATGGGGTGCGCACTTGATCTTGAGAAAACGCTCCAATGCCAGAAAGGCATATGTTCCCAGCCACGGGAACAGGCACCACATATCACCGCCCAGACAGATCAGCGGTTCTTCCGTCAAGCCGGAATTTGCCGCCGTATGCCGTGCTAGCTCCAGTCTTGCCACGGCATTTTTCATGAGATAGGGATAAACTGCATTTTCCCGAAGCACTATGCGCATCCGTTCCAGCACCTTGGTATGAATATCCCCGGGACATTCCCCGAAATATGCCGGAACCTTTCCCTTCACCTGTTCGCAGTAGACCAGATGCCGCTTGTGATCCACTTCCTCTACCACCCAGACATGTCCAGCAATGGCGATTTTCTCCCCTGCCGGCGGCGGCTGGACAATCGTTCCCAGTTCCTGAGAATTCCAACGGACGGTATATTCTTCGTTTTCCTGGAATACTGCATAGAATTTAAAAGAATTGGTAATCCGTTCCCCGGCAATCCCCACGATCAGACCACCGTTTTCCGTGCGCTGAATATGGTCAATGGACAGCAGATGGCGCAGAAGTATCTTGAAATCCTCCTGTGTAACCCTGTGGAAATAACTGAGCGGCAGCACACGGGATGCCAGCGCTGCCGGAGACAACTCGCCGCAGGAAGCAAGGGTACTCATCGTCTGATGATACAACAGGCTATAGGGCAGACGATCCAGCCTTGGCGGCTCCACCCAGCGCTCCTGGACATAGAGCTGCACCAGTGCAATTGCTTGTATCAGTTTCCAGGGCACTGTAGTGGGGAGCATTGCCCGGGCTTCCGGCGGGTCTTCCCGGATGACAAACCACATTTCCGGCGGCAGATCCCGTCTGCCAGTACGTCCCATGCGCTGCAAAAAGGAGGAGACGGTAAAGGGGGCGTCAATCTGAAATGCACGTTCCAATCGCCCGATGTCAATGCCCAGCTCCAGCGTGGCAGTGGTAACTGTAGTCTGAAACTGCTCCTCGTCCTTCATGACAGCTTCAGCGGTCTCCCGGTAGGCGGCGGAAAGATTGCCATGGTGAATGAGAAACCGATCCGGCTCATGCTTTGCCTCGCAGTATTGCCGCAAAGTCGTGGTAACAGCTTCGCATTCCTCCCGGGAATTCACAAAGACCAGACACTTTTTCCCACGAGTATGCTCAAAAATATAACCAATGCCCGGATCCGCATGTTCCGGGGCAATATCTGTTTTCTGCGCCAGTTCCGGCAGTGCCTGTTCCACGGACTTTCCCTGGGCAGACTGTTCCCCTTGGATATAGAAATGCTCCATGGAAAGACGCCACTTCGTGCCTTTTGTTTCGATACGGGGAATGACCGTACCTCTGCCTGTACCGGAAGCAAGAAATGCGCCAGTGCCCTCCAGATCGCCGATGGTGGCAGACAAGCCGATACGTCTGGGGTTGACGCCGGCAAGCTTCGAGAGCCGTTCCATAAGACAAAGGGTCTGACCGCCACGATCGCCACGCATAAGAGAATGCACCTCGTCAATGACGATAAAGCGCAGGTCGTGGAACAGCTTGGAAATGGCAGCGTGCTTGTGGAGCAAAAGTGCCTCCAGGGATTCCGGGGTGATCTGCAAAATACCGGAAGGATGTTTCAGCAATTTCGCCTTGTGAGATTGTGCCACATCTCCATGCCAGTGCCAGACGGGTATATTGGCTTCGGCGCAGAGGTCATTCAGGCGCAGAAACTGATCGTTAATGAGGGCTTTCAGTGGTCCGATGTAAATGGCACCTACAGAGGCAGGCGGATCTTCGGAGAACAGGGTCAGAATGGGAAAAAACGCCGCTTCGGTCTTACCGGAGGCAGTAGAAGCGGACAGCAGGACATTTTCGTCCGTGTTGAAAATGGCATCCCCGGCGGCAACCTGAATGGCACGGAGAGATTCCCAGTGATTCTGATAGATGAAATCCTGGACAAATGGAGCATAGCGGTCGAAAATGTTCATGTCAGTTCCTTTCTGCACAAAGTGCAGGCAATAGAGTTTTTTGGTGCAGCAATCTTTAGGGCAATACCGCACAAAGATTGTACGTCAGATGCGCCGTCAGATTTTTCGTCAGATGAAACAAAAAGCGCAGTGAATACTTTGTGTATTCACGAGCATTTTTGTGAAATATGACGGAAAATACGCAAGCATATGACGTGCAAAGCCGTCAGGCACTCTTTGTGCGGTGTTGCCTTAGGGCGAGTCTGCCGATGTCATTTCCATTGGGCATTAGGCTGGAACGTTGGGAAGCAGATTGGTGTCACGAGTTCTCAAGCCGCAAAATTATCGTTCTTATTCTACCGTCACGATCTCCACTTCTTCCACATCGTCACACCGCACCAGAATCCACTGCTTGAAAGAGGTCTCCTCAGGCGGCGACAGCGGCGCAGTTACGGCAGCCGTTACCTTTCGGGTATGCTGGATTTCCCCGTTACAATAGGATTCGATATCCCCCATGGAAAGGGATCTCACCTGGGGAAACAGAATCTCTGCTTCCTCCCCCAGAGCGATAAGCTCCGTGTCTGCCTCTTCAAATCCCGTAATATCGGAAACCTGAGAAGCTTTTACCATATTCGCCGCAAACAGAATACTGGGAATCAGCAGCAGCGCCGTGGAGATCACCACATTGCGTACCACTCTTTTCTTTGCCTTTTTCTCCAGAATCGTATGCTTCGGTACTTTCAGAAGCAGGAGCACGATAATGGAGGACAGGCAGATAAAATAACTATTCAGAGTGAAAAGATAGAATGCGCCGCCGAAATAATGCCACTGTCTGGTTGCAATGCCGTATCCAGCAGTACACAAAGGCGGCATCAGGGCTGTGGCAATTGCCACGCCGGGAATGACATTGGATTTCTCTTTGCGTGTCATGCCGATGATTCCGGCAAGACCGCCGCAGACTGCGATCAGAACATCCCAGATGGTAGGCGTTGTACGAGCCAGCAACTCTGAGGTGGAGTCCGAGATGGGCGTGATGCTGAAATAAATGGTAGAAGTCACAAGGCAGATGAATATTTGCAGCAGAAAGCCCAGAAAATAACGCCGGACAATTTTCAGATCGCCGGATGCAATGCCATAGGCAACTGCCATGATACTGCCCATGAGCGGCGAGATCAGCATTGCACCGATGATCACAGCGGTAGAGTTCATATTCAGACCGAT
Source organism: Ruminococcus sp. (assembly GCA_051893675.1). Classification (GTDB taxonomy): domain Bacteria; phylum Bacillota; class Clostridia; order Oscillospirales; family Ruminococcaceae; genus Ruminococcus_C. The sequence goes on from JBJFHO010000127.1 coordinate 8,748, forward strand.
GGAGGCAATCAGAATCGCCAGAATCAGCACACACATATTCGTGCCACGGATGGCAGCACCATTCACCAGACGGTTGTATATCTCGTCCTGGGAAGCGGTGTCGTCTTTCAGAGAAAATACATCTCCGAAAAATTTCTTAAAAGCATGCATTTTGGATACTTCCTTTTTATTAGTCTAGCTCATATGTCAAACTCCGCAAACTCCGGTGCAACTGCCGTATCCTCCTCATTCACCTGCGCCTTGGCATAGGAAAAACTGTCCGAATGCAGCAGCTCTGTCACCTTGATCTGGGGATTCTGGTACACAATATCCAGCAGTTCAATGAAATCCCGGATCACTTCACGGGGCGTGATGTGAGAATCCGTTCCGATCCTGCCGAACTCGATCTGGATAAAGGTGATCATGTCCTCCTGCGTCAACGTCTGGGTGTAGCCGAACAGTCCGGCGTGGATATCCGCCAGCTTTTCAATGAGTACCAGCATCTCCTCGTTGGTCAGGGGTGACAGGTGTATCACCGGCGCCAGCATATCCTTGACGCCCTCTCTGCCGAATCGTCCCTCTGCCAGACGGGAACGCAGGGCTTCGTAGCTATACACGCCACGCCGGGTGTCCTCAATGCACTGGGGCGTACCGCCCATGATGATACCCAGATATTTCGCCTTGCCCTGCAGGGTATCGTTGTACATGGTGAGGATTTTCTCATAGTTGTACTGCCGGGTGATGCTATTGGGAATCTTATAGATATTCACCAGTTCATCTATGAGCACCAGCAAACCGCTGTAGCCTGCCTTTTTCAGGAACACGGCAAACAGCTTGATATACTCGTACCAGTCCTCGTCTGTGATGATGATATTCACGCCCAGTTCGGACTTGGCTTCCGTCTTGGTGTTATACTCGCCCCGGAACCACTTCACAACCTTTGCCTTGCTCTCATCATCGCCGTTCCAGTAGGCGTTATAGTAAATGGTCAGCAGCTTTGCAAAATCAAAACCGTGCACCATTTCATTGAGTGCGCCGATGACCTCATAAATTTTCGATTCCACTGCCTTGCGGAACGCCGGGTCATTGCTGTCCAGTCCGCTTTCTGCTGCGGTCTCACTCTGAATATTACTGATCCAACGATCCAAAATCAGGGTCAGCGCACCGCCGTCAGGTCGTGTCTTAGTGGACATATTCCGGATCAGTTCTTTATAGGTGGCAAGTCCCTGTCCTTTTGTGCCCTGAAGCCGCCGCTCTGGAGACAAATCCGCGTCGACGACCACAAAGTTCCGATCCATAACGTGGCTACGGATGGTCTGGAGCAGAAAGCTCTTGCCGCTGCCGTATTTTCCCACAATGAAGCGGAATGAAGCACCGCCGTCTGCCATAATATCCACATCGTGGAGTAATGCGTCGATTTCGTTTTTTCTGCCTACGGTAATATACGGCAGACCGATACGGGGCACAACGCCGCCTTTCAGGGAATTGATGATCGCCGAAGCGATCCGCTTTGGTATCTTCATGGAGTAATCATTCCTTTCAGTTCGTCTGCATAATCCTCGATCAGCTCCGGCGCATCGCCCTCAAACAAGATCACCGTATCTGCAAACTGGTCGAACAGCTTTTCATTGATGCTGTCTACCAGCACCGACAACATGACGCCATGTTCCCGGAGCAGTGCATCATAGGGCTTTCCCTGGAGCAGACATTGCAGAAATTCCACTTCTATGGCATCCAGTCCGGCAATAGGTTCGGTCTGCTCCGGCGGTATTTCCGGAGGCACAGCCGGTTCCGGAGTAGGTTCCGGGAAATATTCCGCCTCTTCCGGTTCTGTTTCCACGATGAGTTTATCCCGTGTAATCGCAGCCTCCCGGCGGATGTCCTGGAGCTTGGAAATATCCATCTCGAATTTCGGTGCGGCTTGGGCTTTTTTCTCCGCCAGGAATTGCTCTATCTCCTTCTGAATCAAGTTCAGAAGATATTTTTTCTCCGTTGCCGGCTTCATGGGATAGCGGAAATCATACGCCTGACGCATCATGCTGTCCACTGTTTTCAGTATCGCACCCAGTTCCCTGTGTTTGCCGCAGCTGCCATAGTATTTTTCACATGTCCAGATGCCGTTTCTGCATCGGTAGCGGTGAATGGGACTTATCACATATTCCCGATCCTGCTTGTCCTGTAGATAGAACACAGCGGAATGGAACATATAATAGGTACAGGTCACTTTCTGCCCGAACAGGGATTCGCAAAAGCTTTTTTTGCGGTATTTCTGATAATACGCTGACAATGCAGAGAAAACATTGCACACCACTTGTTTGATATCCTCTGGATACTGCTGATAAAACCGGGATTTTTCCATATGATAGGTGGAAAATGATACCAGTGCCGAAAAGATCTCATGGGTACTATGGCTGTCCGGCTGGAGCAGCGTCAGCAATATACTGTCAAATTTCAGATCATCGGAATCCTCCAGCAATGAACAATCCAGACCATAATAGACGACATAATCCCTCAGCCAGACGGGCATATACGAATCGATCTGGGCATCCAGTTGCCGATAGGTCTCCCAGAATTCCCGGAGCATGGTGAAGCCCTCTTCCGGAGACGGCACGCCGATCTGATTGAGCAGTTCGTAGAGATACACGAATACATATGCAATGTCGGTTTTTTCCACAGTACCATGCCGCACCTTGGTACGCCAGGTGAAGTAGGTGCGGAGCTGGTCGTTGTTCATGCTGCGGTAGGTGGGATAATAGCGGCTGAACCCTACAGTATTCGGAAAATCGTCCTCGTACGTTTCCATCATCTTCCCTTGCTCATAGAAGAGCCATTCATCGGAATGATGATAGGCATCATAGCTTTGCGCAAGCTTTTTCATGGCACGGATCTCCGGCGGCAAGTAGTTTTTCATCTGCGCCGCCGTGTGCAGGATCGGCTCGTCCTGGTACACCTTGGTGGCAAAAGATCTGCTGTTTTGCAGCTTTTCATCGGATAAGATCAGAGAGATCAGCTTTTGAATACTGGACAAGCCGCCACCGCCTTTCACATGGAATCGTATGAAATATCCATATCTTTGTCAATTATAGTATATCATATGGAATGTTGATTGTCAAACCATAAAGAACTCTTGATACTAATCCCTTATCGTTCCGTTGAAGAAGTTGCCAGATAGCATTTTGGGCACCTCTAAAAGCCTAGGGCAACACCGCACAAAGAGCGCCTGACGGCTTTGCACGTCATATGCTTGCATAT
>JBJFHO010000128.1:0-2559 GCA_051893675.1 Ruminococcus sp.
AGATCGTAGTATTCGGTCTTGAGGTCTACATAGGGTGTCAGCAGGATATCCTTGATCCACTGCCACAGAATACGGGTCATCTCGTCGCCGTCCATCTCAACCAGCGGCGTTGTCATTTGAATCTTTGCCATTGCTTTTTCCTCCTGCCCATCTGGGGCTGATTATTTTCTTAAAAAATGCGTCATTTTGTCAATTCCAAAGAAGTCAAGGGATTTCCACTTCATCAATAATATGGCCAGCCAACAGTGCCAGATCGTGAACCGACAAGTGCTGTTCTTTCGGCAATATGGTCAGTTCATAATCATCGCTGTCCATACAGAATTCACAAAGCACCAGTCCATGTTCAAACCAGAAGAACTGCCTATACTCCTCCAGCCAGTCATAGAATCCTTCTGCTTTTGGCTCTGGCACAGTCAAATTCATCTTTTTCACCAGATTCAATTGACTGAGTGACCAGCGCAGATCCTCTGGTTCACATGCGGTATCTACACTGACCAGATCGCCGGAGTTCTCCAGCTCGTCGGCAAGTGTAATCCAGCAAAGCGTGTCCCGGTCACAATATTCTGTGTCAATTCCACGCTGTGCATAACGTTCTGCGTACTGTCTGCTGTACGCCAATGTTTCGTCAAGACAATATACCATGGAAGCGTGTAATTTGGGATTGTTTTTGCTGAGAATATCAGCAATTTCAATGAGTTTTTCCAAATCCGGTTCCGGCGCTTTTTTCTTTTTCCAGAATCCAAACATTTACGCAAACACCATCCATTTCAGCAGTCCCAGCACCAACAGGTGTGCCGGATAGAATACATAGAAAAACCACTTGTGCACTGGCTTTTTGCTGCCGCTTTCGCCGTTATAGCAGAACTGAATAAGCAGCGGCACCAGAAAAATACCGATCCGGTACAGCTGTTCCCAGCCGGACACTGCTATGGAAATGCAGGAAAATGCACCAACACAACAGAATGCAATCCATTTTCCTTTGGTATCTTCACGAAAGATGTACAGAAACAAACACCACAGCACATCGAAGATCGCCCAATCTCCCAAGATTGAGAGCGTACACAATCCCAGAATGCCCAGCAAATTCACCGTCTGCGAATATTTGCCCTTATCCCAGAGCCAGATGGAAAGCAATCCCAGAAACAGTGTGTACAGCACGCCGAACTGCGGAATGATCTGCAAGGTCTGATTCCGCTCTGCAAGAAACAGGTTGTATACGATTTCGAAATCAGCACTTTTTACAGTACCATCCACCATATGAATGGGCAGACAGCCATAGTCAAAATACACATAGGGAATCCAGGACAGCAAGGCGAAAATCCCCAGCCGCAAAGCATATTTTTTCACATTCCGGGTGTAATGATACCCCTCTGCCACAAAATACGCCATGGTGGGTCCTGTCAGCCGTCCGATAAAGTGCATCACCTGTCCCAAAAGAGAAGTTGTTGGCACAAATGCCCAGGCAATATGATCAATGAGCATTGCTGCAATGACCAGATATTTCAATTGGTTGCGGTTCAAAGAAAGTTTCGTCAATATAACACCTCATCTCAGCAGCTCCAGAATCACTTCTATCACGGCTTCCGCTATTTCGCCAATCCATTCCGTACGGTGTTTCACTTTCCTGCGCCGTTTCTGATTTCGGGATGCATGTCGCTTTCTTCTATGCTTTTCCGGCATTTACTTGCTCAGAGAATCCCGTGTATAATCCAGCAGACCGCCAGCCAGGATAATATCCTTGGTACGTCCGGTCAGTTCGCACAGCACCGGAATTTCTGCGCCTGTTGTCTTGTTGACAACGGTCAGTTCCGTCTCGCCTGCTTCTACCTTGGCACGAATATCTGCCAGTTCCAGCACATCGCCCTGGGAGATCTTATCATAATCTGCTTCGTTCACAAAAGTCAGAGGCAGGATACCTGCGTTGATGAGGTTTGCCCGGTGAATTCTGGCAAAGCTCTTTACCAGAACAGCCTTGACGCCCAGATACAGAGGAGCCAGTGCCGCATGTTCACGGGACGAACCCTGACCATAGTTGGAGCCGCCCACGATAATGCTCTTGCCCATTTCCTTGGCACGAGTCGGGAATGCTTCATCACATACAGTGAAGCAGTGCTGAGAAATTGCCGGGATATTGGAACGCAGGGGCAGAATCTTTGCACCAGCCGGCATAATGTGGTCGGTGGTGATATTGTCGCCAACCTTCAGGGAAACACCTGCGGAAATGGTTGCTTCCAGCGGTGCAGTTTCCGGGAACGGCTTGATGTTCGGGCCACGGAGAATTTCTACGCTGTCCATTTCCTCTTCCGGTGCCGGCAGTACGATCATATTATCATTTACCGTAAACTTCTCCGGCAGAACGAATTCCGGCATTTCGCCCAGTTCTCTCGGATCGCTGAGATAACCGGTCAGTGCGGAATAAGCAGCCAGTTCCGGAGAAACCAGATAGATCTGACCATCCTTTGTTCCGGAGCGTCCCAGGAAGTTCCGGTTGAAGGTACGCAGAGAAATACCGCCGGAATTAGGAGCCTGTCCCATACCGATACACGGACCGCAGGCGCT
>JBJFHO010000129.1:0-11728 GCA_051893675.1 Ruminococcus sp.
TCATGTTCGACGGTTCTCACTTCCCTATCGAAGAGAACATTGCAAAGACCAAGGAACTGGTTGCAGTTTCTCACAAGCTGGGTCTGTCCATTGAGGCAGAGGTCGGCGCAATCGGCGGCGAAGAAGACGGCGTGATCGGTAAGGGCGAATGTGCAGATCCGCAGGAGTGCAAGACTATCGCTGACCTGGGCGTAGACATTCTGGCTGCTGGTATCGGCAACATCCACGGCGTATATCCGGAGAACTGGGAAGGTCTGAGCTTTGAGACACTGGAAGCTGTCAAGAAGGCTGTCGGCGATATGCCGCTGGTACTCCACGGCGGTACTGGTATCCCGGACGATCAGATCACAAAGGCAATCTCTCTGGGCGTTGCAAAGATCAACGTAAACACTGAGTGTCAGCTGGTATTTGCTGAGGCAACCAGAAAGTATATCGAAGAAGGCAAGGATCTGAAGGGCAAGGGCTTTGACCCGAGAAAGCTCCTCCTGCCGGGCTATGAAGCAATCATGGCAAAGGTTGAGGAAAAGATGAACCTGTTCGGCTCTGTCGGCAAGGCATAAGTCTACCTAAAAACGCTCTGAATTATAGAAAGGAATGTGTGCTATGAAAACATTGAGAGTAATCGTATCCGTACTTGAAATCATGCTGAATGTGCTGGGGATTTGCTTGGCAATTAAAGCTTTGGTCGGTCTGACACATTCTGAAGAGGAAGAAGCGTAATACTAATCCCATATCAACCTGTTGAAAAATTTGCCGCTATCATTTCGTCACTCTGCGTTGCCCGCCCTTGGCAGGCGACAGCCTGCCTGCGGTTGGGCGCCATGACCCATAAAATGCTATCTGGCAACTTCTTCAACAGAACGATATGGGATTAGTATAAGAATCCGCCGGGAATGTTCCGGCAGATCTGTGAGAAAACCCGGTTTGCGGTGTAATGCCGCAGACCGGGTTTTTGTTGCATTATAGTGGGAATTCCCTTATGAGATAATTACATCCCAGCTGCAATCTGCGCCGACGGAACTCCGGGCGTAATAGCACAGGATGTAATAGGCATCGTTGGCGTTGATACTACCGTTCTGGTCGGCGTCCATGGCAGAAAGCTGTGCGTCCGTAAAGCCTGTGGATGTGCCGACAGATTGCTTTGCATAGGCGGTAAGCGTCAGATAGGCATCGTTTGCGTCAATGCTGCTGTCACCGTTGATATCGCCCCGGGATGGCGTACCGCCGCTGCTGTATGCATAATCACTGCTTTGCAGTATATAGTCGCTGCCCTGTAACTTCACAGTTTTGCCGCCGGAGACGGTGATGGTATAAGTACCGCCTGCGTTTTTCGGGATACTGGTATAGGCATACAGTGTCGTATCTTTGGACAAACGGGTATTTTCATAGCCTACCAGGAATAGTCCGTTAGTGGCGTCCAGGTAATACCATTTTTCCGAAGCGGTGCCTGCGTTCAGCCCGATGACGTTCCAGACGTGGTTGGTACCTGTCTGGCGGAGCGTTTGCAGTGTGGCGGACATGCTGTGCTGCTGTACCTGTCCGATCATTTTCTCCACCAGTTCCGTATACGCCGAGCAGACGCCTCTGCCGGCAACAACCGGGCCGGCGGCGTTATTGGAAAAGCTGTTGCAGAAAGACCATGTGCCGGTCGTTCCCTTGACATCGCCGCTGGGATCTTCAATGTAGCAGTAGCCGTAGACGGTGTTCTGCCGGACATTCTGATAAATGACGTTGATGATACCGGCATCTGTCATGCCGGCGTTGCAGTGGTTCCCCATAAGTACGCTGAGGCAGTAGTTGTCGATGAGCTGAGTCATATAGGAAGTACCGCACAGGGCATTTGCAAGGGACATGGTGGAGTTATCCTTGGTGTAACCCCATGCTTTTATCAGCTTGCCGGATGTGTCGTATACTTCAATTTCCTTGCACTGGTTGCCTGCATTTCTGAAATCGCCCACGGAAATATCTGTGGTTTTCCCGTTCCAGCGTACATGCTGGATCTTGGCATTTTCAAAGGCAGTGGAGTGGTAATAGATACCGGTCTTAGGCACATAGAGTATGCCTATGGTAATGCTCCGGCAGGCATATTCTGTGACATAGGTGGTGCCATCGGGAATGATGACTTCACTGGCACCTTGATCTATGCGGAGAATAACACTTCCCAGTGCCGCCACGCCCTTTCCGATTTCCGTGTGTTGGTCTGCATTTTGCAGCCAGGAGGTTTCTGCAAAGGCGTTTGGTTCCACCCAGCTGACAGCACTGCTGCCAATGACGGACATGAGGTTGGTGCAATTCTGAAACGCACCTTCGCTTACAGTGGTAACACCGGTAAGGTCTGCGGTGTATAGTTCTGTGCTGCCGGAAAAGGCGTAGGGCGCAATGGTAATACCGGAGCCTTTGCACTGCACGGCGGCAAATTCCAGATTACTCCAGGGATAGTTGTTTTCTGCATATGTTTTCATGGTACCGCTGCCGGAAATGGTCAGGGTATCCCCGGCAAGTGTCCAGACCAGATTTGTGCCGCAGGTACCGCTTTTTGTAGTAGTCAACAGCTCGAATTTGGCAGGGAACAGGGAACTTACAGGGCTTCCTGCATAGCCGTAAAATACATCGCAATCGGAAATATCCCCGGCAAAGCTGTCGATCTTTGCATTCTGCGGATGGAGGAATGTGAGATATTCATAGGAACTGCCCTGGAACGCCTTGGAACCGATGGTAGTGACAGACGCCGGAATCAGTGCCGTTTTCATATTCGTCTCATAGAACGCCTGTTCGCCAATGGTTTGCAGACCGTCGGCGAACATAACCAGCTTCACAGAACTGTTTGCAAAGGCGTGATCTTCGATGGTTGTAACAGAAGCGGAGAATTTGATCTTTTGCAGGGGCGTCCGATAAAAGGCATATGCGCCTACGGTTGTAATGCCAGAGGGAATGGTGCAGGCAGTGGGTGTACTGCCGTTGGGAAACTGGAGCAGCTTTGTTCCGGATTTGTCTGTGAGTATTCCGTCAATGGAACTGTACACCGGATTGCCTGTTTCCACTTCAAATGCCTTTACATTGTCGGAATAGATGATGGGACGGATCTCGGTGACCGTTTTGGGAATGGACACAATGCCGTCGGGAATTTCCGCATCTGGTGCCACTTCATAGAGAATGGTCATGTCCTTGCTGTACAGTACGCCGTTTTTCAGCGTGAGATAAGGGTTGTCCTCGCTGATTTGTAAATCCATTAAGCCTGGATGATCCTGTAGACTGGATATATCAGAAGAATGGAGAATTTCCTGGAAATTTGAACCCATTCCCAGATACGATAAATTTGGAAAAGAGTTGTCATAGATAGTTACCACAGAATCCGGGAGCTCGACAATGCTTGTAACGTAATCTATAGTGTTGCCATATTTTTTAATGATCTGAGGAAATGCGTTCTTTCCGATGGTTTGCAGATTTTCTGGAAATGTAAAATCATTCGCATCGACTTTTGTCCCGGCGAAGGCATTGTCTCCGATGGAAGTGACTGTATCCGGCAAGGTGACACTCTTTAGTTCTTCACAGCCGGCAAACATCTCAGATGTGATTTCTTCTATGGAATTGCAGAATGTTACTTCAAGAAGCAGTTTACAGTTCTGGAATGCATCCGGGCTGATGTACTCCACCGTTTCTGGTATGGTGATTCTTCGTATGCCGGTATTCTGAAAGGCACCTGCTTCAATTGTTTTTACGGTTTCCGGTATTGTGATATCTCCCAGATTTGCACAGTCTTTAAAATAATCGCCCGGGATGGACTCTATGGAATCCGGAAGTGTGATGTTGTAGGTTGCGTATTTGCCGCATGTTGTAAAATAGGGCTGGATCTCTTGTGGGGACATATTATTATAAAATGTTGCGCTTGAAAGATACTGGCAATTGTCAAAGATATCTTCGCCGATGTGCGTCACATTTTTTGGAATATTGACATCTCGGAGACTGGAATCAGCAAAAGCACGGTCTCCGATGGATTGGAGGCTTTCCGGTAAGGTCACATCGAACAAATGGGTGTAGCCGCTGAAGCGTTCTTCGGGAATTTCTGTTACGCCTTCCGGTACTGTAATATTATAACATGGCTCCCATCCGGCGTTTTCCCCGGTATTTGAAAAAATCTTCTCAATGGTGTCACCAGCATAATAGGTAAAATAAGGATTTTCAAAGACAATCGGCAGTACATATGGGATAAGGCATTCTTGGAATGCAGATTCGCCAATTGTTTCAACGCTTTCCGGAATGATGAGGCGTGAGCCGAGTGGATAGAAGCAGAAATTAGAGAAAGCGTAGGGTGCAATCTCCTTGAGGCTTTCCGGCAGCGTGAGTTCGGTTAAAGTGCATCCATCCAGATAATACGCCGGCAGATATGTAATTTCGCCTGACATTGTAAATTCTCTCAGATTCTCACACCCATTCACCAACCGATCGTTCTGATCTGCGGGCACATAGCTGTCCGGCAGCGTCAATGACGTCAGACCGGAATAGGAAAACGCCTGGTTGCCGATCTGCGTGATCTGATTTCCCAGAGAGAGGGACTTCAGACTGGTGCAGGCATAAAAGGCTTCGCTGCCGATGGCGGTGACATTCTGGGGGATTTCGATCTGAGAGATGCCGCTTTCTGCAAACATGCGGTCGGGGAGCTCCGTCATCTCCTGGGAAAGTACCGCCTTGGACAGAGATTCACAGCCGGAAAAAGCACCGGCACCTACCGTTGTCACAGCATCGGGAAGCCGGATCTGGGACAGGCTGGTATCCGCAAAGGCGTTCTCGCCGATTACCGTCAGGGTTGTGGGCAGATCTGCAAATACCAGGTCATTTTTGGAAAAGGCATATGCACCAATGCTGGTGACCCCTTCTTCCAGCCAGACCTCTTCGTAATAATAATCGCTCCATGGATAAGCGCCGGCTTCCGAGTCCGTCATGTCTCCCGTGCCGGAAATGCACAGAATGGCATCTTTGACACTCCATTGCAGATTGTCATAAGTGCCGGAACCGGTATAGCTGATTGCATCCGTAGACAATGCCGGCAGGAGCAGGCAGGCTGCCGCAGACAGAAATGTGCTGAAACAGGCGCTTTTGAAATGAAATTGCATTGAGATCGTCCTTTCTTAAAATATAAAATTTTTATCTGATCCCCTTTTCAGATACTTTGAGTATAGCACATGTTACGGTTTTTGTCAAAGAAAAAGGGCTGATTTTCATACAATTCCACGTGTTCATAGAACATTTACGTATTTCTCGCAGGAGAAACACAATTTTTGATTACAATATCGAATATGGGATGCTTTATGAAAATTCACAGAAAGGATGTTTTACTGATGAAACCATTTATGCGATACTTTGCTGCCGGAATTGCTGCTGTGCTTGCTGCCGGCAGTCTGTCCGCCTGTCCTGCGGTGTCTGCTGAGGGAGTTGCCTATAGACGGGGCGATGTGAACGGGGACGGCGAAATCAATATGGATGATGTATATTGCCTGAGGGACTATCTTGTGCAGAATGACGATGGCGAATCTGTTGCGCTGACGAAGGTCCAGCTTATGGCGGCAGATGTGGATTTGGACGGGGAAGTTACCATAAGGGACTGGTTATTCATTTTGCAATATTATAAAGTTGCCAGTATGGAACTCGTCGAATCAGAGGAAGAACTGTGGGAGAGGGCGATTCAAGAGGTGTTAGATGAATTTTCCCAGGAATCCACGGAACCGGTTATTCCGGATGAAGATATTTTTCTGGAGATCGGTACTGTGGAAATTCCCGAATATCTGCTGCGGCGGAATTATCACGAAGTGACAGTGCCGATTTATGTGACGTCGATGTCAGAAACTGGGTTCAGCAGATTATGCTTCGGTATGTCTACAGAATCTGAACAGCTGACGCTGGGCAGCGACGGACAGTTTACATGGGTGGATTACAGTGATACGGCAGAAAGGTATTTTGAAGAAAAGGGGGAACTTCTGACGCTGACATTTGAAGTCTCATCGGATGCCAGAATCGGCGATGTCTATCCCATCCATTATGAGGCACAAAGTCAGGACGAAACGCAGAAAGAAGCTTGCTATGGCTATGATTACATCATGAATATCGTCCCCACAGACGGCGCTGTAAAGATCATCGGCAACACCGGCGATCTGAACAGTGACCAGGAGATTACTGCTGCCGATGCCTACGAGGTGCTTCTGGGCTACAGCCAGATGTCCGTTGGTGCAGTGTGCAGCCTTTCTGACGGGCAGAAGATCATTGCAGATGTGAACAGTGACGGCGTGATCGACGCAGCAGATGCGTACTATGTTTTATTGTACTATGCGAATCACTCCCTGGGAAATGACATCTCCTGGCGTGAACTGACGGATACAATGAGCGCATAAAAACGCCCCGGAATGCCTCACTTCCGTGGGATTCCGTAAATTTTTTGGGAAAAAAACGTACTTTTTTCTTCAAAACCCTTGATTTTTTCTTTTTGTGGTGTTATAATAAAGATAATCATGCAGCCAAAGACCGGGACCCCACCGGTCTTTCGTTTATATAAGTACCTGCTGCACTGGTTCGGAATCATTCTCAGCGCAGCAGAATACGCTGAAAAAAAGGAGCAGATGCCATGAAAATGAAAAAATTCGGCGGCACAGAACGGACGGTCTACGACCTTGTGAAGCCGATCGCAGATCAGTTCGGGTATTCCATCTGGGATGTGAGCTTTGAAAAAGAGGGTGCCTACTGGTACCTGCGTGTCTTTATTGACCATCCCGATGGGATCACCATTGAGGACTGCGAAAAAATGACACGTCCGGTGAATGCTGCTGTGGATGCGGCAGATCCCATTGCACAGGCGTATGTTCTGGAGGTCGGCTCTGCCGGTCTGGAACGGGAACTGAATCAGCCCTGGCATTTTGAAGCAACTCTGGGTATGGAAGTACGTGCCCGTGCCATTCGTCCGGTGGACGGCGTGCGGGAATGGATCGGCGTGCTGACGGCATATGATACGGCGCAGATCACCATCCAGCCCGAGGATACAGAAGAACCGGTGACTCTGGCACTGGCAGATCTGTCCTATGTACGGCGGTATGTGGCTGTAGAATTTTAATCAATGGAGGCATAGAGAGAACATGGACAATAGTTTTTTTGAAGCGCTTTCCTCTCTGGGAAGCGAAACAAATGTAGATACGGAGCTGTTGGTGGAAAAAGTAAAGTCTGCCATGCTCAAGGCGGCACGTAAGGCATATCCCGACAGCGAAGAAAATATTCGTGTGGAAATTGACCCGGCAACCAAGACCTTTGAAATGTACCTGATACAGACCGTTGTGGACGATGAACCCATTGACGAAAATGAGGTCAACATTGATGTGGCACGCACCATGGATCCCAATGCCTATGTGGGCGGTACCGTGGAAAAGCGTCTGGATATTGCAAAGTTTGGCCGTGCAGCAGCACAGTCCGCAAAGCAGTCCATCAAGGGTGATCTCCGTGAGATCAACCGGGAACGCATTCTGGGTGAATTCCAGGATCTGGAGAACGACTGCATTACCTGTCAGGTATCCCAGGTCGAACCGGGGGGCACAGCTACCATGCTCTATCATAAGACCGAGCTGTATCTGTTCCGAAACGAACAGATTCCCGGGGAAGTCCTCAAAGAAGGACAGATGGTAAAAGTATACATCACCACCATTGCCAATAAGCAGAAAAAACCCATCATCAAGATCTCCCGTGTCCGCAAGGAACTGGTAAAGCGGCTGTTTGAACTGGAGATTCCGGAAATCTATGATGGCACAGTGGAAATCAAGTCCATTTCCCGTGAGGCTGGCTCCAGAACAAAGGTGGCTGTCTGGTCGAAGGATCCCAATGTAGATGCCATCGGTGCTTGCATCGGTCCCAAGCGTTCCCGTATTTCTGCCATTGTGGAAGAACTGAACGGCGAAAAGATCGACATCATTCCCTACAGCGAAAAGCCTGAGGAATTCATTGCAAAGGCACTGGCCCCGGCAACGGTTCTGGATGTGACCATTCTGGACGAGGAAGAGCGTACCTGCACTGTAAAGGTACCCAATAACCAGCTTTCTCTTGCAATCGGCAATAAGGGACAGAATGCGAAGCTGGCAGCAAAGCTGACGGGATATAAGATCGACATCAAGCCGGAATTTGACGTGCTGCATGCGGCAGCAGAAGCGGCTCCGGCGCCGGAACCGGCTGAGGAAATCCACGCACCGGAGGCGAACAGTGTTGAAGAGTAAGAAAGTCCCCATGCGCCTTTGTGTGGGCTGCGGTGAAATGAAGCCGAAGAAAGAACTGATCCGGGTGCTGAAAGACACGGAAGGTGCCATTGGTCTGGACTTTACAGGAAAAAAGTCCGGACGGGGTGCATATTTATGTAAGAATATGGACTGCTTTCAGGCTGCTCAGAAAGGACATCGTTTTGAGCGTTCTTTCGGCTGCCGCTTGTCCGAGGAAATATATGAGGAGATGAAACATGCGTTACAGGCAGAACTGGCAGGGTCTTCTGACCATCTGCCGTAAGGCAGGAAAACTTGCAATGGGACTGGAACCGACAAAGGATGCGCTGTATCACGGCATTGCCGCCGGGGTGCTCACAGCATCGGATGCATCGGAAAAGTCCCGGAAAGAGGCTGCTTTTTTCAGCAGTCAGGCGGAAGTGCCGCTGATCGAGTTACCCTTTTCCAAAGCGGAGATGGGACAGATCATCGGGCGTGCCGCCGGGGTGCTCGCCGTGTGCGATGACGGATTTTTCCGCAGAATGCAGGAAATTGCGGCACAGGCTGAGACGGAAACAGAATGATTTATTTCAATTACCGCAGCATATGCGGCGGTAGGATGGCTGAACCAGTTGTCTGGTATTAGTTTTGTACACAGTGAAAAGGGTGCTGTTGTGGAGAGTGGCTTCATCAAGGCATCCGCAGTAGGAAGAGGAGGATTTCGCCTATGACGAAGAAAGTAAAGCTGAGTGATGTTGCACGGGACCTGCAGATCCCGCCCCAGGAACTGATCGCATTTTATCAGGAACGGGATGCGGACGGCGTCAAGAAAAAGGGTGTGACCGGTCTGACACCGGAGGAGATCAATCTTGCGCTGGAATATTATTCCCAGAAGTCACAGGTAGAGAACTTTGACGCTTATTTTGCATCGAAGGATACGCCGAGACCGAAGCCGGCAGAGAAGAAGCCCGCAGAAAAGAAGCCGGCAGAGAAAAAGACAGCAGAGAAGAAGCCGTCTGAAAAGAAACCGGCAGAGAAAAAGCCGGCAGAAAAGAAACAGGCTGCATCTCAGGGTGCAAAGAAGCCTCAGGCAGAAGCAGCTGTGGAAAAGACAGAAAAGAAAGTACAGCCGCAGAAGTCCCAGCCGGAGAAAAAGCAGGAAAAGCCTGCGGAAAAGAAGCCTCAGTCGGCAGCTGCATCCAAGAAGGAGCAGTCCCGGAAACAGCCTAAGCAGGCTGCAAAGGCACAGAAACACGGTGAGCGTCTCCATGTGGAAGTGGAGATGGCATCTGCAGACAGCATTACCACAGAAAAGCGCCGCACAGTAGATACCAGAGGCTCTTATGTGGATCTGGATAAGTACAACCAGCGGTATGAACAGATCGCTCCTGCCGGAAAGTACAGCAATGACAAATATTCCACCAAGAAGCAGAAGATCAACCAGAAGTCTGCACAGCGCAACAAGCAGAAGTATTCCAGCAAGCGTGAGACAGAGCAGGATAAGCTCCGCCGTCTGGAACTGGAACGTGCCCGGAAGCAGCAGCTGCGTGTACGCATTCCGGATGTGATCGCTGTAGGCGAACTGGCAAGCCGGCTGAAGGTTACTGCGACAGAGGTCATCAAGAAGCTGATGATGCTGGGCGTTATGGCGACCATCAATGAGGAGATCGACTTCGATACCGCATCTCTGGTGGCAGAAGAACTGGGCGCAAAGGTTGAGCATGAGGTCATTGTGACCATTGAGGAGCGTCTGATCGACGAGGACGATGATGCAGAAGATACTGAGGAGCGCTGCCCGGTTGTCGTTGTCATGGGTCACGTTGACCACGGTAAGACTTCTATCCTCGACCGCATCCGCAATGCACATGTTACCGCAGGAGAAGCCGGCGGTATTACCCAGCATATCGGTGCATATCAGGTGCAGTATGAGGGCAAGGATATCACTTTCCTAGATACACCGGGACATGAGGCGTTCACCGCAATGCGTGCCCGTGGTGCCAATATCACGGATATTGCCATTCTGGTTGTTGCTGCAGACGACGGCATTATGCCCCAGACGGTTGAATCCATCAACCATGCCAAGGCAGCAGGCGTATCTGTCATTGTGGCAATCAACAAGATGGATAAGGAAGGCGCAAATCCGGATCGTGTCAAGGAAGAACTGACCAAATATGGCATGGTCTGCGAAGAATGGGGCGGCGATGTTATCTGCGTTCCCGTATCGGCAAAGACCGGCGAGGGCATTGACGAGCTGCTGGAAAATATTCTTCTGGTGGCAGAGACAAGCGAGCTGAAAGCCAATCCCGACCGTCGTGCAAAGGGTACTGTCGTGGAAGCACGTCTGGATAAGGGACGTGGTCCGATTGCAACGCTGCTGGTACAGAATGGTACACTGCACACTGGCGATGTCATTATCGCAGGTACGGCTGTAGGACGTGTCCGTGTTATGTCCAATGACAAGGGTGTTCCGGTAGAGACAGCTGGTCCGTCTGTTCCCGTAGAGATCACCGGTCTGGCAGAAGTGCCGGAAGCAGGCGATGTATTCAACGCTGTAGAGGATGAACGTCTGGCAAGAGAACTGGTGGAACAGCGGAAGCATGAAGCAAAGCAGGCAAAGTTCAATGAATATCAGAAGGTAACCCTTGATAACCTGTTCAGCCAGATCGAACAGGGCGAAATGAAGGAACTGTCTCTCATTGTCAAGGCAGACGTACAGGGTTCTGTAGAAGCAGTTACCCAGTCGTTGGAAAAGCTGTCCAACGAGGAAGTACGTGTTCGTGTCATCCATGGCGGTGTCGGCGGTATCAAGGAAAGCGATGTCATGCTGGCAAGCGCATCCAATGCCATTATCATCGGCTTTAATGTACGCCCGGATCAGACTGCGGAGGAAATCGCTGCACGTGACAAGGTGGATATCCGCACCTATCGTGTCATTTATGATGCCATCGAAGAGATCGAAACCGCTATGAAGGGTATGCTGGCACCGAAGTTCCGTGAAGTTGTCATGGGACGTATTGAGGTACGTCAGGTATACAAGATCTCCAATGTTGGCGCAGTTGCCGGTGCCTATGTCCTGAACGGTAAGGTTACCAGACAGTGCGAGATCCGTGTGGTTCGTGACGGTATTGTCATTGCAGAGGATAAGATGTCCAGCCTGAAACGGTTCAAGGATGACGTGAAGGAAGTCGGCGAGAGCTATGAGTGCGGTATTACCCTCGAAAAGTTCCGTGACTTCAAGGAAGGCGACATTTTCGAAGCATTTATTATGGAAGAATACAGAGACTAAATCATGCATGACTAGTATTCTGTCACATCTAAAAATGTATGCTACCCACTTTCAAAAAGGTTGCACAGGCTGCTGGTCCAGCTGAGCACAGCTGGCGAGGTCCAGGGCGAGTAGCCCTGGTGGGGTCAAGGGGCAACGCCCCTTGTCGCCGTCCGCAGACGGCGAAATACCCCGGCGCATCCTTTTGCGCCGCGGAGAGGGTGGTGAGAAAAAGCGACAGCTT
>JBJFHO010000130.1:0-2544 GCA_051893675.1 Ruminococcus sp.
TAGACCTTGTCGCAGATACGCATGGTGGATTCCCTGTGAGATACAAGCACAATGGTTTTATCCTCCGACTGCTCTGCCAAGGATTTCAGGATCACGGCTTCGTTGAGACTGTCCAGATTACTGGTAGGTTCGTCCAGCAGCAGGAACGGTGCATTGTGCAGAAATGCTCTGGCAAGTCCGATGCGCTGACGCTCGCCGCCGGAAAGGGTTTCTCCCAGTTCTCCCACCTGCGTGTCATATCCATGGGGAAGGCTCATAATAAAATCATGGACAGAAGCTTTTCTGCACGCTACTTCAATTTCTTCCTGCGCAGCGTCCAGCTTTGCAATGCGAATATTATTGGCAATGGTGTCATGAAACAGCTGCGTTTCCTGGGTGACGAAGCTTTCCATATTCCGCAGGCTTCTGGTGTTGATTTCACCAACGGGAACACCGGAGATCCGTACAGTTCCGCTGTCAGTGTCCCAGAACCGCATCAGCAGCTTCAGCAGCGTAGACTTGCCGGAACCGGATTTACCGGAAATGCCTGTCACCTTTCCCGGTTCTATGGTCAGAGAAAGATCGTCCAGTATTTTCTCACCGCCATAGGAAAAGGAAAGATTTTCTACTGTTGCTCCTTGGAATGAGATATCCTTTCCGTTGGTGATTTCCTCCGTCACAGGCATTTCGTCCAAAATATCCAGCACACGGTTTCCTGCGGCAAAGGTATTCTGCAAGGTCGAACCCAGATTTGCAAGGGCAGCCACTGGTCCGAAGGAGGACATCATGGCGATAAGCGGAATTAGAATTCCGTCAAAGCCTACTGTGCCGTTCTTATAGAGAATGACGGAAACAGCAAGCATCAGCAGATCAAATACGAGAATAACGGTATTGGTGATTGCCGCATTCCAGCCGGTGTTACGGCTCATGGTTTTCTGCTTTTCTGACAGTGCATCTGTACGTTCGTTAAGTTCATGCAGTCTGTTCTCCCCTGAACCATACTGAATGCTTTCATTCAGTCCACGCAGGCTGTCCAGCACAAAGCTGCTGAGTTCTCCAGACTGTTTGCGGAATTCTGCACCAGATGTTCCGCTGATCTTTGAAATCACCACAGGTACAATTGCACCTACTGCTATGTAGGCAAAAGCTGCAATCACCCCAAGCACCGGACTGAAGCTTCCGATGAAGAGGCTCATCAGGACGGACAAAATCACAGCAATACAGATGGGAGAAATGGTGTGGGCATAGAATACCTCCAGCAGTTCGATATCCGAAGTTATTACAGAGATGAGATCGCCCTTGTCACGTCCTTCCAGTTTAGCCGGACACAGTCTGCGAAGTGCCTGAAATACCTTGTCACGAATTAGAGCAAGCAGCTTGAATGCAATGTAATGGTTGCAGGACTGCTCTCCATAGCGGAGAAGTCCTCTTGCAACGGCAAAGATAACTACAGATACAAAAATGGCAGTCAGGGAAAATGTCGTGTCCAGTCCTAGTACATTCAAAATGGCATAACCACCGAAAATGGTAATAAATTCTGCGCACAGAAAGCCCACGCAGCCCATGAGAACTGCCAGAATCATAAAGCCGATAAGCGGCTTCACCAGTCCCACTAACCGCAGCATGACACCGAAATTGCTTCGTTTTTTCATATCACTTCGCCCTCCTTCCTACCGTTTCCAGTTCCTGCTGTGCATGCCAGAGCTTTGCATATGTTCCACTATTATAAAGCAGTTCTTCATGTGTTCCGGACTCTGCAACGCTGCCCTGTTCCAATACATAAATTCTGTCTGCGTCCACTGCATTGGCAAGACGGTGTGAGATCAGCAGAACCGTTTTCGTGCGGGAAAGGTCACGTATCTGCTCCATGATGTCATTCTCGCTCTCTACATCAATATTGCTTGTGGCTTCATCAAAAATGTAAATGGGCGAATCATGCAGAATTGCCCTTGCCAGTGCAAGGCGCTGTTTCTGACCGCCTGAGAAATTTCCGCCGGCTTCTGTAAGCTGGGTATCCAGCCCCTGTTCTGACCGCAGGAAATCTGCCAGCTTTGTCTGCTCCAGAACAGCCCAGAGCGCTGCATCGTCCGCATCAGGTTTTCCCATTTGCAAATTATCCCTAACCGTGCCTTTGAACAGATAGCTGTTGTGGGAAATATAGGTGATATTTTGCATAAGGCTTTCTTCTGATATCTCAGACAGCTCCGTTCCGCCGATTCGGATACTTCCGGAATAGGCTTTGTTTCTGCCCATGAGAATCGCTGCAATGGTGGACTTGCCGCAGCCGCTTTCCCCTGCAATCGCTGTAAAGCTGCCTTTGGGAAATGCCATGCTGATGCCGTGCAGTACCTCACGCTCTTTCTCATAGGAAAAATGCAGGTTTTCTACTTTAATATCACAGTTTTCAGAGTGAATACAGCCGCTTTTCTGTTCCGGTTCTGGCAGATCCAGCAGCCGGAAAATCTTATCGCTTGCTGCCATGCCATTCATGGCAACATGAAAGAAGCTTCCCAGCTGACGCATAGGAAGAAAGAAATCCGCCGACAGCATGAGGATCGCAAAACA
>JBJFHO010000131.1:0-11727 GCA_051893675.1 Ruminococcus sp.
AAATCAGGTATACTATAAGAGAAGAGAGCACACCGGCAGACGGTCGCTCCCACAATGATTAATTTAAAAATAACCGCTTGTGTTTGGAGACAGGGCGATTATTTCTTTGTGTTATTATGGAAAAGCATCCTTCAAAACGGAGGGATGCTTTTCTTTTTGCTGGACATATCCCCAGAAATATGCTATAATAAAGGGAACCAATTTCACCAAAGAAAGGAATCCATACATGTCACAGATACAATCATTTACCGCCGATCTGCGCAATTCCATATCGCAGCAGATACTCGGCAAGGAGAATGTGATCGACAAAGTTCTTGCTGCACTGCTCTGCGGTGGTCATGTGCTCCTGAACGATATTCCCGGCACGGGAAAAACCACCCTGGCACGCACCCTTGCCAAGTCCATGGATGCAACATTTCACCGCATTCAGTTTACGCCGGATCTGCTGCCCTCCGACCTCATCGGCGTCAGCATTCCCGACCCGAAAACAGGAACATTTCAATTCCAGAAAGGTGCCGTTTTTACGCAGATACTGCTGGCAGATGAGATCAATCGTGCCACGCCACGCACCCAGTCTGCACTGCTGGAGTGTATGGAGGAACGGCAGGTGACAGCGGACGGCGTGACCTATCCTCTGGAAGAACCGTTTTTTGTCATTGCAACCCAGAATCCCGTGGAAATGCAGGGAACATTTCCGCTGCCGGAAGCCCAGCTGGATCGCTTTCTGCTCTGTTTGTCCCTGGGCTATCCCGATCGGGAACAGGAGCTGGCATTGCTGGCAAGAACGGCACAGCCGGAAACTACGCCGGTAGTAACAGCAAAACAACTGCTGGATGCACGTGCGGAACTGCGGCAGGTGACTGCATCTGCACCTGTTCGGGAATATGTGGCAGATCTGGCGCAGGCATCCCGGGAGCATGAACGGGTGCAGCTGGGACTGAGTACACGTGGTATGCTGGCGCTGCTGGAAGTGTCACGTGCTATGGCAGCCATCCATGGCAGAAGCTTTGTCACGCCGGATGATGTGAAAGAAATCGCAGCAGACTGCATGGCGCATCGTATGACCGTGCGAGGCGGTGCATGGGATGAAAGGGGTACCGCCAGCCGGGAAATTGTCCGGGAACTGCTGGAAACTGTGCCCGTACCAAAGGAATCATCATGGAACTGATTGCGGTAATTCTGCTGGTGCTGGCAATACTGTTCGGGGAGATCGCCCTCTATCGTCGGTATGGTCTGGAGGGCTTGTTATACCGCTGTCAATTTTCTTCCAGTGAAGTGACGGAGGGTGAAACTCTGGAATTTACCGAGATTGTGGAAAATGACAAGACATTGCCTGTGCCATGGCTGAAAGCGGAGCTGACTGTACCACGCTGGCTGGATTTTCCGGAGTCCCACTGCGTTGTGACAGACCAGTCCCGTTTTGTCACCGGATTTTTCTCCGTGCGTGGACATGCGAAAGTGCGCCGTGTCTGGAAGATACGCTGCGAAAAACGTGGCATCTATCAGGTGGAGCATGTAATACTGGTGACATCAGATTTGCTCGGCGCCGTGCGGCTCTCTCTGCCTGCCGGTGAGACAGGCGGCACGGTGACAGTGCTGCCCAGTCGTTTTACGGAAGCTGGATTGCTATTGCCCCGGTTGCTGCGCCAGAGTTTTGGGGAACATCCCGTGCGTCACAGTATATGCACAGACCCCTGTCTGCCTGCCGGCGTGCGGGAATATGTTCCCGGTGATCCCGTGAACCGGATGCACTGGAAAGCCTCCGCCCATGCCGGAACATTTCTGGTGCGCCAGGAGGAACGGACGGCACAGCAGACAGTGACAGTTATGCTGGCATTGGAAACAAATCCTGCGGATTCCGGCAAAATGACGCTGGATACTGAACTGATGGAGCATACCATCCGTGTCTGCACCCAGTGCCTGTGGGAATTGTGTCAGAATGGCTGGATGGTACGCCTTTGTGTGGGAGAAATGGATGCAGAGAAAGTGCCATATGAAACACGATATGGCGGCGGCAGGGTAATGTATCACCAGATGCTGGAGCTTCTGGCGGCGCTGCAGTTGGAGCATATCCAACCCATGTCTCAGCTTCTAAGGCGTGGATCATCCAATCGGGAAGAGTTGTCCCTGCTGATCACGCCTTATACAGATGCACAGGTGGCGAGGTGGAAACAGGAAACCGGTGGTATGGTGATGGTAACAGGACATGCTCATGATGAAGCGCAGTGCGCAGATGCGGTCGTGCCCAATAGGAAGATGGAATGAATTATTGTATATTGGCATGATAACCCCTCCACCATTGCTGCGCAATGGTTCCCCTCCCCTTTCAGGGGAGGCTGAAAGGAATGATATAACAATATTTCTTCCATCGCCGTAGGCGATACCACCATTCCTCATTCCTAACTCCTCATTTCAAATTCATAAAAAAGAAGGTGTCAGGATGTCAAAAAAAATCTGGCTGCACTTTGGATTGGTGACAGCACTTGCGGCGGCAGTATATCCGTTAACAGTGCTGCTCAGCTGTTGGGGCGGCAGGTCATATCTGCTTGCCGGAGGAATGACAGCGATTCTCGCAGTACTTTCCTGGCTGGGAATGCTGCATATGCTTCTGCTCCGACGGCAATACCGGAAAAAACCACGGATGGTCAATGTCAGCTTATGGGCAGTTGCGGCACTGCTCTTTGTGGGCAGTGTGATCTTTGCGCCCTATCCAACTGCATTTTTGCGTGCTTTGTACGGCATTGCGGCAGGCGGCTGTTATTTCGGGGCATCCCGGCTGCTGTTTCAGCCGATGGAGAACATTGCCCATCCCTATGTCTTTACTGGACTATGCCTCTGGGATTTGTTTACAGGTCTGCTGATTCATCTGCGGGATGAAAATGCATCATTTTTGGTGACGGCAATCATTCTTGTGGTGAATGCCATGCTCTTTGCCCTGGTGCACAATATGGATTCTCTGGAACGAATGCTTCGCGGCAGAGGCGAGGATGCATGGGAAATGCCAAAAGAGATTCAGCGGAGCAATACCAGACTTATGGCGTTGCTCTGTTCTTTGGGTGTTGTACTGCTTTGCTGCTATCGTCCTCTGGCGAAGCTCATGGGCTGGCTCTGGCGGCGAATTTATACGGGGGTGTGGTATTTGCTGCGCTGGCTGCTGTCACTGGGCAGTTCCGATGCCGTATCCGAACTGCCGGAGGATACTCCGGAACAGCTGATACTCTTGGAGCAGAACGGAGCATCCGACTGGATCCGGTTGATTTTCGAAGCAATTATTCTTGTGGGACTGCTGGCACTGGGTCTATGGAAACGCCGGGAGATCTGGCAAGGACTAGTGCAATGCTGGTGCGGTCTGCGCCGATGGATTGCCGCACAGCTGGGAAAATCCCGGCAGATGCCCCAGGAAGAAGATGGTGCTTACTGCAATTATGTGGAGGATCTCATGACGCAAGAAAAAGTCCCGGCAAAAACGGAATTGCCTCAGACACGCCGCCGCTGGAATCGTGCATATCGCCGTTATCAGCATATGCCCTTGGATGCTGCACGATATCGGCTTGGCTATGCGCTGGTTTTGGCACGGCTGCCGGAGGAGACAGCGTTGCCGTCGGACAGTGCAGTGGAAATTCTGGAAAAACTGCGTCAGTCGGGATTGGCAGATGACAGCTGGGAACTGGCAACAGAGGGTTATGACAATGTGCGCTATGGGGAAATTCCGCCGGACGGAACCGCTTTTGCGGCTTTGGATGAGGTGTTGCGGCAATTGCATGGTAAAGGGAAGAGGAAAGTACTTTCGTAAGATAAAATAACAAAGCAGCCCTGTCAGGAAAAATTCACCTGACAGGGCTGCTTTTATATAATCAAAAGAAAAATTTATGCTTCTGTATCCTCAGTTTTCGTCACCTGAATGCCTAGTACATCCAGACTTTCCTGATCTACCGCCGATGGGCAGGCGCTCATGAGTTCGCTTGCATTCTGTACCTTGGGGAATGCCACCACGTCACGCAGACTTTCTGCCTGGAGCATAACCATAGCCAGACGATCCAGACCGATGCCCAGACCACCGTGAGGCGGTGCACCATAGTGATACGCTTCTACCAGGAAACCGAACTTCGCTTCAATCTCCTCGTCCGTCAATCCCAGTGCCTGGAACATCTTTTCCTGTAATTCGTAATCGGTGATACGAATGGAACCGGAAGAAAGCTCCGTGCCATTGAGCACCAGATCGAACGCCTTAGCAGTTACCTTGCCCGGATCGCTGTCCAGATAGGGCAGGCATTCATCCATGGGCATGGTGAACGGGTGATGCATTGCCACCCATGTCTGGCTGTCCTCGTCCCATTCAAAGAACGGGAACTGGGTGATCCACAGGAAGTTGAACTTTCCCTCGGGAATCAGATCCAGCTTCTTTGCCAGTTCCAGACGAAGTGCACCCAGTACCGGCAGCGTTACCTTGTTCTTGTCGGCGACAACCAGTACCACGTCACCCTGTTCGCAGTTCAGGTGAGACAAAATCTCTTCCAGTTTGCCCTCCGGCAGGAACTTTGCGAAGGAACAGGTGGGTTTTTCATCGTTCCAGCGGATGTATGCCAGACCCTTTGCGCCGATGCCCTTTGCCTTTTCTGTCAGCTTGTCGATTTCCTTTCGTGTCAGGACAGAAGCCGCATTTTTTGCCACGATCGCCTGGACGCTGCCGCCGGCTTCCAGTGCCGAACGGAATACCATGAAGTCCACATCCTTGACAACCGCGGACAGATCCTGCAATTCCATGCCGAAACGAGTATCCGGCTTGTCCGAACCGTAACGCTCCATTGCCTCCTGATAGGTCATCCGTGGCAGGGGCGTGGGAATATCCATATTCAGCACCTTTTTGAACAGATACTGTACAAAGCCCTCTGTCATCTGGAGAATATCTTCAACGTCCACAAAGGACATTTCCAGGTCGATCTGGGTGAATTCCGGCTGACGGTCAGCACGCAGGTCCTCATCACGGAAGCAGCGTGCAATCTGGATGTAACGATCCATGCCCGATACCATAAGCAACTGCTTGTAAATCTGCGGCGACTGAGGCAGGGCATAGAATTTGCCGTTGTGCACACGGGACGGAATCAGATAGTCACGGGCACCCTCCGGGGTAGACTTCATCATCATAGGCGTTTCGATCTCAATGAAATCGTTTGCATAGAAATATTCCCGTGCAGCCAGCGCAATTTTGTGCCGCATGATGAGATTATGCTGAAGCGGTGCACGGCGCAGATCCAGATAGCGGTATTTCAGACGGAGTTCCTCGTTGACCTTTGTCTCATCTGTAATAGCAAAGGGCGGTGTCTGTGCCTTGGAAAGTACACGCAGATCCTCTACGAGAATTTCAACTGCACCGGTTTTCATATCCGGATTGACGCTGGAACGTTCAGCTACAACGCCTTTTGCCATGAGCACATATTCACTGTGGCAGGAAGCTGCCTTTTCGAATACTGCACGATCTGTCTGGTCACTGAATGCCAGCTGGACAATACCTGTGCGGTCACGGAGATCAATAAAGATCAGGTTTCCGAGATTCCGG
Organism: Ruminococcus sp.; assembly: GCA_051893675.1. Classification (GTDB taxonomy): domain Bacteria; phylum Bacillota; class Clostridia; order Oscillospirales; family Ruminococcaceae; genus Ruminococcus_C. The sequence goes on from JBJFHO010000131.1 coordinate 5,558, forward strand.
ACTTTCTGGACGAAACCGCCTACAACTACAGTTTCTCCTGCCTTTGTCACCTCGCCGCAGTAACAGGTGCGGCGCAATTCTTGCATGAAATCCATTACAGTTGACACTCCTTTTCGAAATCCTCTACAATATCATGAAACATGAACTGTAAGGCGATATCGTCGAATTTTTCCTCAAATGTTTCATCCAGTGCAATTTCTGTCTGTTCACCGGTCTGCATATTTTTCAGCTTTGCCTTTCCGGTATTCAGTTCATCCTCGCCCAGTACCATGACAAAGGCTGCACCGATCTTGTTGGCATACTTCATCTGTGCCTTCAATCCACGCTGCATCAGGTCATATTCCACCTGATAGCCGGACACACGCAGCGTCTGTCCCAGCTGCATTGCCTTGGGGACAGCCGTCTCATCCATAGGTGCAATGTACAGATCGCAGGTTTTCGGCTGTTCAAATTGGCAGCCCTGACTTTCCATGGTCAGAATCAGCCGTTCCAAACCCATGGCAAAGCCCATTGCCGGCGTAGGCTTTCCGCCCATCTGTTCGATGAGTCCGTCATATCTGCCGCCGCCGCAGACCGTGCCCTGTGCACCGATGTCTGTGGTAATAAATTCAAATACGGTCTTGGTATAATAATCCAGACCACGGACGATTTTCGGGTTTATGATAAAGTCAATGTCCATGGCTTTCAGATATTCCTGAAGCTTTTCAAAATGCGCCTTGCAATCATCGCAGAGATAATCCAGAATCAGCGGTGCATCCTTGCCGATTTCCGCACAAATGGGGCTTTTGCAGTCCAGAAGCCGCATGGGGTTCTTCTCCAGACGTGTCAGGCAGGTGTCACACAGTTCATCCTTTCGGGGTGTGAAATACGCACGCAGTGCCTTGTGATATTCCGCACGGCAGGTAGGACAGCCGATGGAATTGATGTGCAGGGCAATATTTTTCAGCCCGGCGTTGTCCAGAATCGTTTTTGCCAGCGCAATGATCTCTGCATCGGAAGTCGGTCCCTGGCTGCCAGCCATTTCAATGCCGAACTGGTGGAATTCACGGAGTCTGCCTGCCTGAGGCCGTTCGTGGCGGAAGCAGGAGAGAATGTAGTAGACTTTCTGGGGCAGTGCATCGTTCAGCATGCCATTTTGGAGCATGGAACGAATGGTACCAGCTGTGCCCTCAGGGCGCAGGGTGAATTCCGTTTCCTTCGCCTTGACAGTATACATTTCCTTCTGTACCACATCGGTGGTTTCACCTACAGAGCGCAGGAACAGGTTGGTATTCTCAAAGGTCGGGATCCGCACCTCGTGGAATCCGAATGTTTCCGCTGTTTCCCGTGCCAAACGTTCCACAGTGTGCCATTTATAGATCTGTTTTGGCGTCACATCCTCTGTGCCCAGCGGTCGTGTGATTTTATTTGCCATATTGTGAATAACCTCCTAGGAGCAAGTTCCGCTGCATTGCCATGTGGCAGATTACCGGACTGCAAAAAATTTCCCCTTCCGAAAAAGGGGAGTGAATCAAACGGGATGTACCGTATAGACGCATGATGGGTTTCTGGTCAGATAGTCGGATTGCCGATCTCACGCCAATCCAGGTCACCACGTTCCAGTGCCATGATCAGTGCTTCTGCTGTTGCAATATTCGTTGCAACGGGAACATTGTGCACATCGCACAGGCGCAGCAGATTCATCTCATTCGGCTCAGAAGCCTTCCGGTTAATGGGATCCCGGAAAAAGAGCAGAACGTCGATCTCATTACAGGAAATACGGGCTGCGATCTGCTGATCGCCGCCTTGGGAGCCGCTGAGATAACGCTGGATCCGCAGTCCTGTTGCTTCTGCAACTTGCTTTCCGGTGGTACCGGTTGCGCAAAGGGTATGCCGGGACAGGATGCCGCAGTAAGCAATACAAAATTGAATCATGAGTTCTTTTTTTGCGTCATGGGCAATCAAAGCAATTGTCATGTGAAATAATCAGTCCTTTCCAAATCGTATACAAAATTATCAAACGGAATACAATAAGATCCCGGAGTTCTTCTGTCATATCTTCCGGCAAAAATCTTCTATGTTTATTATACCACAAAATCGGGATTTGTCAAAGTTTTTGCGCCGGAAAATTATAAAATTGTGAAATATATGGTGCTTCCCACGATGTTCTTTATACAATTTGACGAAAAGCGTCACTGATCAGATGTGGTTGTTTGGGTTTCTGTCGTAGAACCAGTGGTTTGCGTGGTATCTGTCGTATCGGTTGTGACTGCACCCACTGTATCCACAGAGACATTTTCGCCCTTGACAGTTTTCTGGTATGCCTGGATAATGGAGCGGATCATGTACTTGGAATATTCACCGCCCTCGATGACACCTGCAAAGGCAATCTCCGGATCATCTGCCGGAGCATAGCCGATAAAGAAGGAATCCTGCGTCCGTCCGCTGACCTGAGGCGTACCAGTCTTGATGGCGACATCAAAGCCCAGATTCGACAGGGAATACCGGGACGGGAAATTGTTTGTGGATGCAGCGATCATACCATTTTCCACATACTGGAACACGCTGTCATTCAGCGGTTCAATTTGTTCCGCAATCACCGGCTCGATCTCTTCCAGACAGGTGGTGTGGTTATAATCCCAGATGCTGTCCACCAGATGAGGCTGATAGCGTGTACCGTTATTGGCAATAGTACATGCAACATTTGCCATCTGCAAAGGGGTCACAGCCCATTCGCCCTGACCGATAGCACTTTGTAGAACCTGTCCGACAGTCCAGTCTGCACCCAGTTCCGCAAAGGATTCCGGGTCAGAGAGATGACCAGTTGCATCACCGGTTTCCAGACCGGTAGACTGTCCCAGACCGAACCTTGTGGCATAGCTTGAGATGCGGTCGATGGTCAGTTCTTCCGAAAGCTTATAAAAGAAGATGTTGCAGGATACCTGAAGTGCACGTGTGATAGAAATGTCTCCGTGATATCCGGTACAGTTGTAGTCATGATCTTTGAAGTGGTATACATGGGTACAATTATAAGTAGAAGTGCCGCTGATAATGCCCTCGTTGAGACCGGCAGTTGCAGTGATCGTTTTAAAAGTCGAACCCGGACGGTACAGACCGTCCGTCGCACGATTTACCAGAGGTGTGTTCTCGGCGTTGAGGATGGATTCATAATCGGTCATGTAGTCTTCCAGATTATAGGTTGGCGCTGTTACCATGCCAAGCACACCGCCGTCCTTGGCATCCAGCACCACAATTGCACCGCATTCCACCTCGCCGAGATCCTTTGTCTTTTCGTCCCGGAGGTTATCGAAATTGGCGATGAAATCGTCAAGAATTTTCTGTAATTCCCGCTGAAAATCGCTGTTGACAGTGAGCTGTACGGTGTTTCCGGCAGTTACAGGCGTGGTGATCTCAGAGGAGACGATCTGACCGTTCTGTACGGTGATCTCCTTGATGCCGTCGCTGCCCCGGAGCGTGCTTTCCATGGCACGTTCAATGCCGCTTTTTCCCACTGTATCGTCAAGGGCGTAGCCTTCTTCCTTCAGGGTCTCATATTCTTCTGCATAAATTGGTCCCACTGTGCCGATTTCGTGGGTAACAATATCGCCCTGTGCCACAGAACGGATTGCTTCTTCCACAATATCCATTCCCGGAAGTGTAACGCCACGTTCTTTCAGTTCCGTTACAGTTTCAATGGAGACATCCTCTGCCAGTGTAAACCGGTTGCTCAGGGAAAATCCCCGCAGCTGCATTTCATAGCGGATTCCGGCAAGAGTACGCTGCTGCTCCGGCGTATAGGAATCGTCAATATCGTATTCCTTCATAAGCTGATACATGCAGTCCTCTGCGGTGGCGTAGACATTCATGTTCAGATTTTCCTTGAGCTTTTCCACAGCGTCCTCATCGCCAGTAAAGGTATAGGGCTGCGTCTCTGAAACGGGCAGGGAAGTATCCCATTCTTCGCCGTTTTCATCCAGGATTTTCGTCAGCGACAGCAGGACACGATTCCCCTCGGCATTATCCTCAGGAAAGGTATCCGGTTCAATAATAACGTTATAGCCGACCTTGTTTTCAATGATCGCATTTCCCGCAGAGTCCACAATTTCACCCCGTGTGGCACTGATGGTCTGGGTATATTTCTGTGTAGAAACGTTTTTGGCAGTGTAGGTCTCACTTTCCACAATCTGGATTTTCATCAGCCGCCAGGCACACAGGCAGCAGGAAACCAATACCAGCAGACTGGCAAGGGAAAGCTTGACATAACTGGATGCAGTACGTTTCATAATGTGGTTCTCCTTTCGATTGAAATAGGGGATGGGGTAATACAGATCAGATGGTCTCCTCCAGCGGCTTCACTTTCTTTTCGATAGTACGCCGCCGTTTCGGCAGCAGGAACCGATGGATCAGTGCAAAAATGGGATAGCACACAGCGCCGCTGATGGTGGTATACAACAGGCACGGCAAAGAATGGTGCACATAAATATAGGACACGTTTTCATAGCCCCAGATGGCATACCGGAACACGAAATCGAGACCAGTCACAAGAAATGCTGCCACGAACGTAAAAAATACCATGTTCAGGAAACGCTGCTGCATGAGTCGGTCGTAGAGCAGTGAAGTCCCCATGCAGAGGAGAAAGAGCACAATGCCGTGATATCCAAGCAACGAGCCTGTGGAAATATCCATGAGCAGACCGCACAGAATGCCGATGCCGCCGGAAATAAACATGCCCGACACCGACGAAATACACAGTGCGACAGGAATCAGCAGCAATGGCTTTATGGTATCGCCGCCGTTTGCTGTCACAAATGCAAGAAAAATGCAGAGAAAATAGAGCACCCAGCGGATGGCATTGCGTGTTTTCGGGTGTTTCGGTCTTTTGGAAACGGGAAGAAAGGGTTTAGTCCGCCGCATTTTGCTGCTCCTTTCCGGCAAAATCGGTGACGACAATCACATTGGACAGGTTTTCCAAATCCACAGAGGGACGGATTATGGCACAATAGCTCAAACCACTTTCCATCGGCTCAATGGATTCCACGGAGCCGATAAGATAGCCCTGGGGGAAGATACCTACGGAATTAGAAGTAATGACCAGGTCGCCCTTTTTCAAAGTGGTATCCTTTTCCAGATAGATCATCCGGCAGCGATAAGAAGAGGACAGAGTAACATCGCCTTCCACAATACCGGATTCCGACTTCCCGGAAACCTCTGCGCCGATGGAAAGATTCGGCGAGCAGATAGTCTCCACAGTGGCATATGTCTCGGAAATCTCGGAAATAATGCCCACAAGCCCTTCCGCCGTTACCACCGGATCATACACCGACAGCCCGTCCTCACTGCCTTTGTCAATATAAAAGGCGTGAAACGGGTCGTTTTCCACATATCCGATAATGGTGCAGGGATCGGAGAGGACAAAATCCTCGTGATCTTCCTTGACGCCCATGAAGCCCTCCAGATCTGTCAATTCCTGCTGGGTCTTGTGATAATCCACAAGCTGATATTCCAGTTCAGCCACACGCTGGCGCAGTTCTTCGTTTTCCTGCTGGTATTCCTTGGAACGGGTAAAAGTCTCCAGCGTATTTTCCACACTGTCTGAGATCCGGTTCGAAACAGAGCGAATGGGATTGCAGATCTTCCCGATGAAACCAGTGGTGGGCAGGGTATAGCCGTCTTGCGTGACGGCATAGAGCATCATGCCGATCAGCAGGGCAATGATGCAGAGAATGATACGAAATTTTTTGCTGCGGAAAAAACCGCCCATGAGTGAAGCCTCCTATGTGTTCGTCGGACAGCAGTGCTTTCTTTGAATGTTAAGAAAACATGCTGTACTTGATTTTTCCGCCGATCAGGCAAACCGGGATTCATCCGAGAGTGCGTCCCGGTATTTGTCCAGATTTTCCAGAATCTTTCCGGTGCCCTCTGCCACGCAGTCCAGGGGATACTCCGCAATATAGACGGGCATACCGGTTTCTTTATGAATCAACTGATCCAGCCCACGCAGAAGTGCGCCGCCGCCGGTCAGTGTAATGCCATGGTCAATGATGTCTGCCGCCAGCTCCGGCGGTGTCTGCTCCAGGGTATAGCGTACTGCATCCACAATGCGGGAAAGGGGTTCAGACAGTGCTTCCCGGACTTCCTTGGAAGTGATATTGATGTTCTCCGGCAGACCGCTCATGAGGTTACGTCCCTTG
>JBJFHO010000132.1:0-11703 GCA_051893675.1 Ruminococcus sp.
ACGGAAAATATGCAAGCATATGACGTGCAAAGCCGCCAGGCACTCTTTGTGCGGTGTTGCATTAAAATGAAGCTGCATAATCCCCTGATTCCTCATGGGAAAAATATACATTTGTCGTATCATTCCAATCGGGAGTCCCATACAATGGGCAAAAATTCGAAAATCTGCGCATTTCAAACAAAATATGCGTTTTTTTACGAAAAAAAGCGGTTGACGAACCAGGTGGTTTTGTGTATACTAGAAATATGGCGTAGCAAATGATTTTTTTGGAAAGTATCCTGCTTTGTATGCAGAAAAATCCTGCATACGCCCTGATTCTGACATAAGGTCACCTCTGAAAAATCGCTCACCCATCATCTTTACCACATCTGACAGATTCGAAGTATTTAGAGGTGCCCATAAAAGGAGCTGCATAATGAGAACAGATACAAAAACAATTGTCGCAACGATTGCTTACCTCATCGGTGTACGAAAAAATCAATGGATCCTGTCGTATATGGACGACTGCCCGGATCTGCTGAAAGAACTGGAACAAAGTCAGGATGCAAAAACACTGCGCTACCTCTGTAAGCTGCGCACTATGCTCATGCGCCATTTCACAAAAACAGATAATTTTCTGCGCTATGATCTGATCAACATCGACCGCATTGAGTGGTTCGACACGGAAAATATCCGCCAGCTGGAACGCTGGGGTTTTCAGATCATTCTGGCGAACAAACGGGCATCAGATTATTCCCTGCACTTCAATCAGCTTATCAGTGCCAATGTAGAAAAATGCCGGTCACTTTTTCCCGATTGGATCGCCTGGGAATATATTAAGGATTTGTTTCTGATACCCAAGTTCACAAAAGAAGAAAATCAAAAATATGAATTTGAAAAATATATGGAGCATATCGACTGGTATCCCTATCAGATGTACCTCCATTGGAAACCGAAGGATCTGGGCAATATCCTCTACACGGATGGAAAATTCCTGGAAATGCTGTATGAAATGAACGGCGATTACTTCGGGGATTCCAGCAAGTATAAGGGCGTTGTCAACGATGTCAAGGATAATATCTATGACTTTATTGAAAAAAGTTACAAAACTGTACTGGTTGTGGACTGCGAAAATTCTGATGTCTATAAATTATACGGTGCACTGAAAAGTTTAAATCAAACGGAAATTCAAAAAATACATAAAATTATTCTGTATGACGATACACATACCACAAATGGCTGGGATTACCTGGACAAGTTTGTCAGTATTCCAGTGGAACACATTGAAGTAGAACGTGTTACCGATCGAAAATCTCTGGTGGATATCCGTGTAACTGCTGGAATATGCCGGGAATTTTACCGGGATGATGTTTCTTCTTTCATTTTGCTTTCCAGTGATTCGGACTATTGGGGATTGATCTCTTCACTGCCTGAGGCGGAATTCCTGGTTATGATCGAATACGCCAAATGTGGTAATGCCATTAAGGATGCATTGGAGGAACATGGAATTTTTTACTGTTCTTTGGATGATTTTTGCTCTGGTTATATTGATGAACTTAAACGAGCGGTGCTGATCAATGAGCTGCGGAATTGTCTGCCCCACATTCTGGAGTACAACGGAAAGGAACTGGCGCATACTTTATTTGAGCAAGCGAGGATCGAAGCAGATGAAAAGGAAATCATGAATTTCTATGAGAAATATATTAAAACTTTGAAATTAAAAGTGGATGCTGACGGCAATTTTTCCATTGATCTCAGTTGAATAATTATAAAAACGGTTCGTATCAGATCGACACGAGCCGTTTTTGTTATATTATTCGATTTATCGCATTTTTCTCATGCGGTTCGCCTTTTTTCCACAGTTTGCATCAAAAGATGGGTTACAGCAATAGAAATTCTTTGCGTCCAAATCGTCCTGAACATGCCGAAGTGCTTCGCCGAACCGCTGGAAGTGTACGATCTCACGTTGGCGCAGGAATTTGATGGGATCCCGCACATCCGGATCATCGCACAGCCGCAGGATATTGTCATAGGTGCTGCGTGCCTTTTGCTCTGCTGCCAGATCCTCGGTCAGGTCAGTGATGGGGTCACCCTTGGACTGGAAATATGCCGCATTGAAAGGTGCGCCCGAGGCTCCCTGGGGATAGATTCCCAAAGTGTGATCCACGAAGTACGTGTCAAATCCAGCCTCCTTGATCTGCTCCGGTGTGAGGTCCTGGATCAGTTGGTACAGGATGGCGGAGATCATTTCTACATGTGCAAGTTCTTCTGTAGCAATATCCGTCAAAAGCCCTTTCACCTTATCCTGCCGCATGACATACCGCTGGCTCATATAACGGAGAGAAGCAGCGAGTTCGCCATCGGGGCCGCCAAGCTGTGAAATAATATATTTCGCCGTTCTGGCGTTAGGGGTTTTGATCTTTACAGGATATTGCAGTCGTTTCTCATAGACCCACATTCAGTTCGCCTCCTTTTCCCAGGGCCAGGGACCATCCACCCAGTCCCACGAGCCATTTCCCTCTGCCTGCATGGGCTGGATGGGGCCGAACTGCCGCACATAGGAAGAGACCGCCTTTTGCCGCATGGACTGATAATTCTTCCACATACGCAGGGCTTCCGGGGAGTGCGGATGTGTATCCAGATATAATTGAAGTTCGTACAAAACAAAGTCATACTTCCGGATCATGGAAAGCAGCTTCTGCTTCTCATGCACAAGAACCACCTCCACGATATGGGAAATCTAACGCTGGGAAAATCGTTCCCACAGGAAACGCCATGTCAGCATCATAGGGTTCCTCCCACTGCTGAAAGGGCACATACGCCATGCCCGGCGGTGTCTGTTCGGGGAACGGCGAAAGCGCAGTGTATGTCATCTGGGAATCTCTGGGCGTGGGCGCCATTGCCGGCTCTGTCGGTTGGTAATCCCGCAGCAGATTCCGTTGCATTCCGGTCATCTGCTGCATACGTTCGTATTGATTCTGCAAAAGTTCTCGCTCCTTTCTGCACATGTTTCAGGGTATGTGCATTCCATCCTATGCGAGACGGGCAGGATCGGTGCATTTCCGGAATATCAGCGTTTTCGGAAACAAAAACCCCACTGGCTTAAATTCAAACCGGTGGGGTATCTTTTTGATTTATTTGTAGATTTGTCCTCTGTTATCGGCATCTGTTATACTGATCAAAGTAACTTCCTGTGTTTTTTCGTTCATCTCAAATAAAAAGCGATAGTCTCCAACACGCAGCCGATAAAGATTCTCTTCGCCTTTCATTTTTTTGATATCACCAGAAAAAGGCACAGCAAAAATCGCCTTGAAGATTCGTTTCTGCTGCTTGGGTTCTTGTTGCTGAATGAACTTCATTGCCTTTTTCTTGATCTTATGCTCGTAGATCATTCGGATCAAACCCCAGTTCTTTTATAAATTCATCCAGCGGCATGGATTCATCATTGTCCACTTTACTGTCAGCAATCAATGCTCTATCCAGCTCATCTGGCTCTTCCTCCGGAAAATTCGGCGGATCCAGAAGATCTTGAAACATCATGAGCAGACCTTGCAATTGTTCTTCTGTCATACGATCCAGAAGTATCATTGCTTTTTCCTTCGTACTCATCAGCAAATCCTCCTTTTCTGTTTTGAAAAATGAATGGAAAATGCAAAATAGTTTTTTTAATCTCCGAAAGAAATCCCCAGATCTCTTGCTGTCTGAACCAGCTGGTCATCCGGTGTGACAAACTTTGTTTTTCCGGCGATGTCATCCAGCTTATTTGCCGTGATCTTGCCGTCCACCTTAGCCACCGACATACCATAGTGTTCTTCCTTAATGAGGCCGGCAGCATATACGCCGAACTGGGTTGCCAGAATACGGTCATAAGCACTGGGGCTGCCGCCACGGAGCATGTGACCTGGTACGCAGACACGTGCTTCCAGACCAGTATTCTGCTGAATCTGTGCCGCAATGCGGTTGGTAGCTGTAGTCATGCCAGCCTCTGCACGCAGTCTTGCACGCTCTTTCTTTTTCAGCTTTGCCTCGTCCTTGTCGAAGCAGCCCTCTGCGACAGCGACAATGGAGAAATTCTTGCCGCTTTCGCTGCGCTTCAGGATAGACTTGCAGACCTTGTCAATATCATAGGGAATCTCGGGAATCAGGATAATATCTGCACCTCCGGCAATACCGGCATTCAGAGTCAGCCAGCCAGCCTTGTTGCCCATGATCTCGCAAAGCAGGATACGGGAATGGCTGTTTGCCGTAGTATGCAGACGATCCAGGGCGTCTGTGGCAATGTCTACAGCGGTATGGAATCCAAAAGTAACATCTGTACCGAAGATGTCATTGTCAATGGTTTTCGGCAGACCGATCACATGCAGTCCCTCGTCAGCCAGGAGCTTTGAGGTCTTATGGGTACCATTTCCGCCCAGAGTCAGCAGGCAGTCCAGCTTCTGATCCTGATAGGTCTTTTTCATATTTTTGACTTTGTCCACATTGTCATCACCAATGACCTTCATCATTTTAAATGGCTGGCGCTTTGTACCAAGGATGGTGCCGCCCCGTGTCAGGATGCCGGAAAAATCATCCGGTGTCATTTCCTTGCAGATATTGTGGATGAGACCATAATAACCGTCAGAAATGCCCACGATTTCCACGTTTTCTGTGCCCAGCATTTCATAGCATGCCTTTGCCACGCCGCGGATAGTAGCATTCAGTCCCGGGCAGTCACCGCCGCTGGTTAAAATTCCGATTCTCCGTTTCATTACACAGTCCTCCGATCATATGATTTGTATGCAGAACGCATATCCGCTCCGCTGCAGTTTCAATAAGTGATTACAAATATTATACCATTTTTCGGGTACAATGTCAACCAATTTATTTCCCGTCCAGCTTGTCTTTCAGAAAAGTCAGGCATTCCCCTGCGCTGCCGTGCGTAAAGCCCTGGCGATCCACCAGCATGGTGAGATCCTGCCGGGAAAAGTAGAGGACGATCCAGTGCCTGTCGTTGCGGATCCAGGTGAGATCCGCATAATCCAGGCGGAATTTCTCCATAGACGAAGTGGACATCATGTGCACGCCGTCCGGCAGAAAGGTATATTGATTCACTGCCTGGAGATCTATGCGGTCTCTTGTGCGGCGGATGTGTTCCTTGATCTGCTTCTGGGGATAACACCAGAGCCAGACAGCTGCCGCCAGCAGTAACAGGAACAGGATATCCAGAAAGCCGATAGTGATCAGTGAGCCGCCCTTGATGCGGATGAGCAGCAGGTAGTACACCAGCCGCTGGACAAAGGGCACTGCCAGAACAACGCTGACCGCCCGGCAGACGATCCGCTGCTGGCGGCGTTTCATCCGCAGAATGGCAGTATATCCCTCTTCTGTAATGCGAGTTGTATTTTCAAAGTAGTCCATAGTTTCCCTCGTTTCTGCATGCTTTTGTATATTATAGCATACCGGGGCATCGTTGTAAAGAGTGGAGATGAGTGAGGAATAACTTTTCGTGTTTTGTCTGGACCAATCCTTTGCTAATTATATTTACAAAGATATACTATTGAAGTATAGCAGCAATACCTTTATGATCAGATAGTGCTTTATCCAGATTCCATTCCTCTATATGAATCTTGTCTTCATCTATGAACTTCTTTGAGATTGCAATATGGTCTATACAGGACGGTACGTCAGAAGTTAATAGTTTTATGTTATTTGCCGCAAAAGTTTGAAGAAGCAAGTCCCTGCCAGATTTCGTATAATAATAATTGTCAGCAAAACTGCAATTAAAATCACCACAAATACAAACATTATTTTCACCAGACGAAAAATTGTTATAATCTTCTATTTGTTTTCTTAAATCGCATTCAAAAGAAACGTGTCGATTTCCAAGTATACCAATAATCGTACCGTATACGAACAATTTTCCCTTATTTGTTTCCAATTCAACACAAAGAGCAGAATACTTATCAAATGTCTCATGTTGCTGAACGATTTTGTAATTTGTGAAAATAGAAATCCGATGTTCTGTTGACTTGTAACTAAGTGGTTGCGTAAATTTTGGCGATGTAATATCAAGTGGTAACGGAGTCTGTATGCAATATTTATAGTTTAGTGATATTTGCTCATCTGTTTCTGTTAATACAAGTATATCGGCTTGTACATTTTCGCACATTTGTATTATTCTATCGAGTGCCTTTTTGTGTTTCAGTCGTTCAACATTCCATGTGGCGATTTTCATTTTTTTAATTCTCCATTGATTATAATCTGAATAGTAATATTCTATCATATGATCGAATCAAAATCAAGCTTTTTGAAATATTCAACAGCTTTGATAAAAAAGAAAACCTCGCAGAATCGGTACAATCCCGAAACTGCGAGGTTTACTCAAAAAATCAACTGGCGGAGAGTGTGGGATTCGAACCCACGTGCCCTTTCAGGCAACTGCATTTCGAGTGCAGCTCGTTATGACCACTTCGATAACTCTCCTGCTGTCGTTTGCATATTTCCACACCATTGGGAAACCACAAAAGCACATCAATTATTATAACACATTCGATTTCAAATTGCAAGTCTTTTTTTGAAATCGTCATCCTGCACAAAATTAGGAAATATTTTTACCTTGGATTTGTTTTCTTTGTTGTTTTTTGCGAATTCCAGGTCGATTGCTTGACTTATTTGTCGAAAAGGATTATAATAAGGTGTATTTTTCTATCCCGACAGAATGTGACAGATGTTTCCTGTTCTGCGGAGAAAGGGTTTTGATAATGAAAAAGTTTTTTGCAAGTTTATCCCACAGCGCAAGGATCACATTGATCACCTGCGGCTGTTTTGTCATGCTGACCATGCTGATCCTGATCTTTCTGATGCTCTGCCCTATTCAGGAAAGCAGCTCTGCCAATTATGTCAATGAGTCTCTTGTTGTCACTACAGCTGTAACAGAAGATACCCTTGCCACAGAGGAAACAACGGAAACCACACAGTTCACCCGGAAAACCACTGATGCCAAGCGGAAAACTACTGCGACCACTTCGTCACGGACGGTGAAAACAGAGGCAGCCGGCTACGATAACGATGCGTACAATACACCTTCCTATGAAGCAGACACTCCCGCATACGTTCCTGTCACCACCACACGGGCATACCGGAGCACCACGGCATCGACTGCTACCCAGCCTGTTACAGAGGCGCAGACACCGGCAGAAACGGATCCGCCAGTAGTAACAGATCCGCCGGCACAGGTACCGGAAGAAACGCTCCCCGTTCCGGATGACACAGTTTCCTACGATTAAGAAAAGTCAAATTGACCGGATCTGCGTCGGCAGGTCCGGCTTTTTTGCAAGTGATATCAGAAATGGGGTTATGTTACATGAATACACAATCTGTCTGGTTCCGGGCGGTGCGGCTGATATTTTTACTGGCTGCCGGAAACTGTACTGCGCTGTTCGCACTCTGGCATGACGGACTTGGCTGGAAGATCGCCCTCGGGGTCATAGGCGGCATCCTCTTCCTGTTCTTCTGTTTTGCTCATCCGCATACACTGGCAGGAGAGAAAAAACTGGCGTCTTTGGCGCATGGATGCAGTCTCCTCCGGACAGGTGCCGCCTGGTTCTGCCTGGAGATTCTTGTGGTCATCGCTCTTGCACTATGGTCGCCGTGCGGTCTGGTCATCCAGCTCTGCAATGCGGGGGTATTCCTGGTGCTGTGCTGGTTCTGGCTGTTTATCGGTCTGCTCCACGTGGCACTGCGTTCCGCACAGGTAAAGCTTCCCTGGCACGTGGCATTGTTTTTCTGCTGGTGGGTGCCGGTGCTCAATCTGTTTCTGGTAGTACATATTTACCGCACTGCCCAGCGGGAACTGCATTTCGAATGTGCAAAGGCGGAACTGAACCAGGTACGGAAGGAATCTGAGATATGCAAGACACGCTACCCGATCCTCATGGTTCACGGCATCTTTTTCCGGGATTGGCAGTTTTTCAATTACTGGGGACGTATTCCGGCGGAGCTGATCCGGAATGGCGCCACGGTTTTCTACGGCAATCAGCAGTCTGCCCAGTCCATTTCCGGAAGTGCCCGGGAACTTGCTGTTCAGATACAAACGATCTGTGAGACAACTGGTGCGGAAAAGCTGAATATCATTGCCCATTCCAAAGGCGGACTGGACTGCCGCTGTGCCATGCAGGAATACGGTGCAGCAAAGTATGTTGCATCCCTGACTACCATCAACACACCCCACCACGGCTGTGGCTTTGTGGATGATCTGCTGAAAAAAGTTCCATCTGGTGCTGCCCAGTGGATTGCCCGGCGGTATAATGCCATATTCAAAAAGCTTGGCGACACCAATCCGGATTTTCTGTGCGGTGTGCAGGAACTGACAGAGGAAAACTGTCTGACATTCCATAAAAGCCATCCCTGCCAGCCAGGTGTTGCCTATCTTGCCGTGATGTCCCGGATGAAGAGTGCCCGTTCTGCACCGTTTCCTCTCTGGTTGGGGTATTTGCTGAATAAACGCCGGTGCGGTGACAATGACGGGCTCGTGCCGGTGGAATCCGCACGGTTGGAGGGTGTTCCCTTTGCTATGGTACCGGATACCAAAAAGCGAGGTATTTCCCACGGCGACATGATCGACCTCATGCGGGAAAATATTCCCGGCTTTGATGTGCGGGAATGGTACAGCCAGCTGGTACAACAGCTGAAACGCAATGGCTTTTAAGGCGATTCTGGGTAATTACACGATGCCTTCATCGAAAAAACGAAAGGAGTTCCTATGAAACCTCAATATGATGCCAATATACTGACCTATCTCCAATGGCGTGGCGATCTGTCCATGGCGCAGTCCCCTTTCTGCCATATTGACAGCCTGATTTTCTGCTGCCTTTCCTATCTGAACTGGGACGGCATTGCCGAAGGACGCACTGCCCGGGAAGCAATTTCTTTGGCAGATGCCGCTGCTGCGTGGAATCATCTGCCGCCGGAACAGCAGGTGGTACGTGTACCTACAGACCGGGAGCTTCTGACTGCTGCTGCGGAAAGCAGACGCTTTGGTGAAATACGTCTGTTCCGCTATACCGAACGGTTCAGTGAGGAACAGCAGGAACAATTTTCTGCTGTAACATTTTTGCTGGACGATGAAACTGTCTATGTGGCATTCCGTGGTACAGATGCCACACTGACGGGCTGGCGTGAGGATTTTAACATGTCCTTTCTGCCGGCGATCCCCTCGCAGGAGACGGCGGCTGCATATCTGCGCAGCGTACTGGAAATGGATTTTCCAAATGTGTATGTCGGCGGACATTCCAAGGGCGGCAATCTGGCAGTTTATGCAGCTGTTCACGCTCAGCCGGCATTTCTGCCGCACATCCGGGCAGTCTACAACAACGATGGCCCCGGTTTTGTCGGCGATGTCCTCCAGCAGCCACAGTATGCACTGCTGCAAACACGTGTACATACATTCGTGCCCCAGGCATCCGTTGTGGGAATGCTTCTGGAGCACGATGAGGACTATCGGGTAGTTTACAGTACACAGAAAGGCTTTTTGCAGCATGACCCCTATTCCTGGTGCGTAGTGCGCAACGACTGGTATTATTTACAGGAAATCACGGCAGCGAGCAAGCTCATGGATACTTCGCTGAAAAAGTGGATTCTGGGCATGAAGCCGGAGGAACGGGAGAAGATGACGGACAGCATTTTCCATGTTCTCCAGAGCGAGACCAATGCCCATACGCTGCAGGATCTGGTAGACGGTGGAAAAAACACCATTACCGCTGTACTCCGGGCATGGGGTGATATGCCACCGGAGACAAAACGATTTATGCAGAAAATGCTTTTAGAACTGCTTCTGACAGTGCGTGATCTTGTGGCAGCCCAGCGGCGTGGGCAATCTCCGGAGGAGATCTACGCTGCCATTGAACAGCATCATCACGAGAAAGGATGATATCCATGCGAAAGAGAATTTTACAATATCGCAGACGAATCGACACCTTACTGAAGGCACTGCCGGAAGGTACTGACTGGGCAGATGTTCTCAGGGAACATTTACAGCAGATCGCTTTTTTCCAGCACGAACGGCTGGTGCATCTGATCGTCACCATGACAGTTGCCCTGTTGACACTGCTGTCCATGGGAATTGCCCTTGTGACCCAGATCCTGACCCTGCTTCTGCTGACAGCAGTGCTGGCAGTCCTGCTGATACCGTACATTCTTCACTATTACCTGCTGGAAAACGAGGTACAGAAAATGTATGTGCAGTATGACCGTTTGTTGGAACTGGCGCGGGAATTTTCAGTGGAATCCTGTGTTAGGAAAGACGGATATATTACCGTGACGTAGGATACGGCGTGCCGTGTCCTTTCATCTCCGGACAAAAGCAGCCGGGACGAACATCCATCGTTCGTCCCGGCTGTTTATCTTATATTTGATTTCAAAAGCTTATCCGATAACATCCACCGTACCCTCTAGCGTGGAATCATCCAGCTGCACTTCCGGTTCTTCTGTCTCAATCTCCGTCTCCGTCTCCGGAACCGATTCATCCTCTACAGATTCCGCAGCAGGTTCGACCGGCTTTGCAGAGGGCGTGATCTGCTCTGCCACACGTGCCGTCAGCCCGTTGATTTCCACAGCCGGGTCATCCAGGTCAATGAGGAGATACCGTCTGCCGTTGACACACTGGGTACGCACTTTGTCCGTAGCGTCCTTGCCAATGGAAATGGTAATGCCGTCCATGCTGATGGTAGTTTTGTTCTCCACCAGATTGTTGACGGTAATGGGTTTGTCGTGGGTTGCCTCCCGGTATGCCATCTGCATTTCCTCTGCCTTTTCCTGGCTGACGCCGGAATCCAGCAGAATATCCCGCACATGAATATCATCCACAATGGGCAGGTCAGGTTCGTTGGCATATTCCGCCGCAATATCCCGGAGTTTTTCGTTCACGCCGGTAATCACAGAATAACTCAGCTCGTCTGCCACGATTTCCTGCATCATGCTCTGGAAGGTTTCCTTCTGTTCCTGGGCAGTCTGGGTGAAATTGCAGCCCAGCACACGTTCCACAATGCTGATATTCACATCCTTGGGCTTATGGGCGGAATACAGCACATGGTTCACATCAGGACCTCTGCCAGTAAAGGTAGGATACAAAAAGCCGTCTGTGGGAACCTCTGCCACGATGCGGTCATAGACATTTTTCTTTTCGATGGCATTCTCGTCCTCGTTATAGATCAGCCCGTCCACACGCACTTCCACCGGACAAATTGCCGTAATCAGGAAGTGGTATTCATGGCTCTGATATGGGTCGATCTCATCGCTTTTGGACTTCTGAAATACAGTGTATGTACAATGCCCTACCAGAACAGCATAGGTGGAGATATAATCCATATTGCGAACGACCTGCTCCATAAGCTGGGTAACAGCATTTTCGTCCTCCAGCTTGGTATTCAGCGCCTCATAGAGAATTGCCTGGCTGCCGCCTTCTTCATAGGCTTCATTGGGAAATTCGTATTCCAGCAGTCCCTTTCCCAGTGTACCGGCGAGGACACGCTTGAGGGTCGCCATAAGGCATTCGCTTTCCTCGGACGGGATATTGTGATAGGCACGGCTGTTCTGGCAGCGGATATTCTTATCCGAATCCACAAACGCCGTTGCCACGTGATTCAGCACAAACAGATCGCTTGTCTCGGAAAAATTCTTGCGGATTTCGGCTAGTTCTTTTTTGTTCATATTCTTTCTCCTTTTTAATGTTTATGTGATGTTTCAAAT
>JBJFHO010000133.1:0-11594 GCA_051893675.1 Ruminococcus sp.
CTTTTTCTCACCACCCTCTCCGCGGCGCAAAAGGATGCGCCAGGGTGTTTCGCCGCCTGCGGGCGGCGACCAGGGACGCTGTCCCTGGACTCTGCCAGGGCTTGCGCAGCCCTGGACCTGCGCCAGCTGTGCTCAGCTGGACCAGCAGCCTGAGCAACCTTTTTGAAAGCGGAAAGTAAACATTTTTAAATGTGACAGGGCACTAGAGTGTGTTCACATACAACGAATATGCAGTATGCGTGAAATTTTGCCGAAAAGACGCTTGCTTGGTTTTATGTGAACACGTTCTATAGCATTCGCAGAAAGGAGGAAACCCAATGGATTTTCAGGCAAACTATCCCATTTATCTGCAAATTGCAGAGGATCTGAAGCGCCGGATCGTCATCGGCGAGCTGAAGCCGGGAGATAAGCTGCCGTCCAATGCGGAGCTGGCCATGTCCTACCAGGTCAATCCAAACACAGTTCAGCGGATCTACCGCCAGCTGGAAGCCGACAGGATTTCCTATGCAAAGCGAGGTATCGGCACCTTTATTGTGGAAGATCCCGGACTGCCGGAACGGCTTCGCCAGGAGATCGGCGAGCATCTGAGTGCAAACTATATTGCACAGATGAAAACCTATCATTTCACCAAGGAAGAGATCATTGCGCTGCTGGAAGCGCAGACAAATGCACAGAAAGAGGGAGACATATGCTGAAATTTGAACATGTCACAAAAATTTACGGCGGAAAAAAGGCGCTGAACGACCTGAGCCTTTCCTTTCTGCCGGGGCACGTATACGCTCTCGTGGGGCCAAACGGCAGCGGGAAAAGCACCATGATGAAGGCGGCAGCCGGACTGGTAAAGCCTACAACAGGCGCTGTCACTTACCGTGACTTGCCCATCGGCGTGGAGACCAAGAAGCACATTTCCTATATGTGCACGGAACCGTTTTATTACGACTATATGAAGATTCAGGACGTGGGACAGTTCTACGCAGACTTTTTTGAGGATTTCGACACGTCGAAATTTGCAACGCTCCTGCAATTTATGGAGCTGACACCGGATATGAAGGTGCGTGCCCTTTCCTCCGGTATGGCGGCAAAACTGAAAATTGCAGCTACTTTGGCAAGAAATGCTGAGGTATGTATGCTGGACGAACCGCTGAACGGCATTGATCTCATCGGACGTGATCAGATCATCCAGAGCATTCTCCGTGCCGCCAATCCGGATGCCACGATCCTCATCTCCAGTCATTTGTTTGACGAGCTGGAGCCCATTGTGGATCACATTGTCATGATGGATAACGGCAGCTTGGTTATGGAAGGTGAATTGGAGGATATCCGCACACAGTATGGCAAATCCATTTCGGATCTCTACCGGGAACGCTTTGCTACCCAGTATCCGCCGACTGCGCCAACATTCTAATTGGCATAAGGGATTTGTATAATATCACAAAAGGAGACTATGATTATGGGTACATTATTAAAATATGAATTCCGCCGTTCCAGAATGATTTTTCTGGGAATTGCGGC
Organism: Ruminococcus sp.; assembly: GCA_051893675.1. Lineage (GTDB taxonomy): Bacteria > Bacillota > Clostridia > Oscillospirales > Ruminococcaceae > Ruminococcus_C. Next base: position 1,513 of record JBJFHO010000133.1, read on the forward strand.
AATCACCGTCTTTGTTGAAATTCTTTATCTGATCGGTTGGGGCTTTGATATTGAACCGCTGTTTGCCATCGGGCTGATAGGCGGTATCCTTTGCCTTTGCCTGGGAACAGCAGTGGCACTGCTCTATGGTGTCATTATGTTCAACGATGATATTTCCAAAAAACCGGGCTATCTGCTCTTCTCTACACCACGCAGTGCGGCGCAGATCGTAGGTGCAAAGCTGCTCATGACATTATTTGCCCTGCTTGGCATCTCCATCCTGTTCTTCCTGCTGATCGGTCTGGATTTGATCCTGTTCCTGAAAGAGTCTGGCATGACCATTGTTTCGCTGATTTCCCTGATTGATTCCAGCGTGACAGAAGCCGGTCTGAAGGATGCCGTTTTCAATGGCTATAACATCTTCGGACTCTGCATGTACATCCTCAGCTCTGTCATTTCCTTCCTGTTCAATGTGATCATTGCCTATGTGGTCATTGTCATGCTCAAAACTATTATGGGACAGCAGAAAGGCCGCACCATTCTGGGCATTATCCTCTGGTTCGTCATTACCAATGCCATCAGTACCCTTGCCGGCTTTATCAGTATGTGGGTCGCTCCGGACGGCATGATGGAGAGTGAGGTTTCCTTCTCCTCTGCACAGATGATCGAAGAATTCCTGCACACTCTGTTCCATCCGGCAATGTATCTCCCCACAATGCTCATCAGTCTTATCTGCGGCGTGGGCGGTTATCTGCTCACCACATGGATGATCGAGAAAAAGTTGAGTGTTTGAGCATTTCCTGTAAAAATAAAAACCACCTGTTTTGCCGCATTTCAGACAAAACAGGTGGTCTTTTTTATGCATCCGGATTTGTTATGTATCTGGATTTGATGGTAAATCGGAGATCATTCGAACCAAAAACTCCTGTAGGACAATGGCATCGGCTGCGGTGACCTCACTATCTGCATTGCAGTCCGCATTTCGCCTGCCGTAATAATCCAGCTTGACGCTTCCTGTCATGTATTTGAACAAGAATACCAGATCATCCACCGCAATGTTGCTATCCTGATTCACATCGCCGTACAGCAAGGGCACATCCCGTTCCAGCACAGTGATTTCACATGGAATCGCTTTACCCCCGACAACTGCATATACCGTTGTGACGCCGGGTTTCTTTCCCAGAAGCCATGAAATGGCACCCAGTGTGTCCTCCACAACGACAACAGACTGATCCGCAGAGATCCATGCGATCTGATCGTCCGAGGACGTATTGAACAGATCCAGTTCGTACAGTTCTTCCACATAGATGGTCTCGCTGGAATTGAGGAACGTCGGCTGTAACTTTGCCTTAGTGGTAGTCTGTGTCTGCGCAGTACTCATTGTAGTCTGAGCGTCAGACGAAATATCAGGATCTTCGGTGTCGGAAGTAATTCCGGTCACTTCTGTAGTAGTTTCCGCAGGCTGTGTCGTTGTAACCGGCGGCTCCGTCATACGAGGCGCATTTTCATCGACTATAATGGTAAGACCATTGGCAGAAGCCGGGAAATGCGTCTTGGATTCCTTGCCCGAGAGGAATGTCTTATATGTATCCGTAGGAAAATCCACTGTATACATACCATCCGGTGTTCCCTGCTTTATGATCACATCAAAGGTCACCAGAGGAAACTCATCGGATGTTTCACCGAAAAAGCTGGTTGCGGAAGAACCACTGTACATCCAGAGGAAATAATCCGACTTACCGGGAACGATTTCTCCCACGTCAAGAGACGGATCATATGCCGGCAGATAGCCGATGGCAGTATCGGTTTCATAGTTGTCCTGCCGCACATAGCTGTATTCATAATACGCAGAGCCATCCACATTATACTTGACATCGCAGAGACATTCCTGCTGTTTCATACGGTCTTTCGAGTTTTCTGCTACATCGGCTTCCATATCCGCACCGGATTCGTAATAGAAAAAGGAAAATTTCACCTGGTTTCTACCTGCCTGATAAATCTCAGCGCCAAAGACCGGATCATAGGCATATTCTGTTGTGGTAACACTGATGGGGCGGCTCAGTTCCCGGAGACCATACTTTTTGCTTTCTACCACATTGAGCAGGCAGTATGGCTCATAACGGGAAAGAAATGTGCCGCCGCTGTAGGAAATGGTGCGCTGTTCCTGGGTTGCTGTAAGATCCAGAATATTGTTGAATGAAATATATGACGGATCACTCGCCGCCCAGTTTGCCGAGGCGATCTCGATATAATCGTCTGTGCTCCACTGTTCCGATGAAATATATACACCCACGGTAATGGTCACATCCCGTTCCGCTGTATCCAGCGAAGAGATCGACACTACTTCCTTTTTGGTGTCCGCAGTCAGAATTGACATTTCATAGTTGTCCGCCGCTGGATTATCTGCATATGCTGCATCCATCGGAAGAGATACTGCTGTCAGTACGGCAGCCAAAACAACACCCGTGAATTTTGTCAGTTTTGTTTTCATAAAAAATGAACCTCTTTTCCCATTTCAGAGAGTTTCTTCTTTCTCTGTCTGTGCCATACCTGCTGTTATGTCACGCCAGCTCATACCAAAAAGGAACCAGAACATGGGGGCATGGTAGATCAGGCTGTCACTCAATACCGCTGTCAGACAATATGTCAGAACGGAAAGGAACAGACCGGTACGAAATGCATTCCATTCTGACCCCTTCGAAAATAGTTTACGGAATCCGCATACTGCGAACAGAACGAGCATTCCCAGTATCATGACCAGGGACAGGATTCCTGTATCCTGGGCAATTTGCAGATACCAGCTGTGGGGCTTGTTATACAAAACGTAGGTGCCGAAAATATTCAGCAGCGCCGGGAGATCTTCCTGTTCCAGGTAGAAGATCGTAGTCGCCGCACCATGTCCCACCAGCCAGCAATCCTTCAGAGCAGAGATGGTATTCGCCCACACAAAGATACGTCCGTTGAGATAGGGATAGCATTTCTGGAGCGTTCTGGACTCACTGACCTGGGGCACTTCTGTCAGAATGCCGCCGCCAATGCTGATTACATGCCAGCCCTCCGGCTCACGCACCGTCTCCACCTGCCTTGCATAACCCAGCTGAAATTGCAGCCGATCTGTCAGGATCTGTACCTGACAGTGTTCTAGTGCCGGCTCCGAAAAGCTGCACAAGCCATCCTCACTCACCTGGGGTTCCACTGTTGTTCCATTGCAGGTAAATGTCAGGCTTTCCGCTGAAAGTGTCTCCCCGGAAGCTGCCGCAGTAAATACGGTATCCGCATTTTCCAATATAATCGTATCTCCATCCAGATCGATGGAAAGCAGCCGGAAGGTATCTTCCTGTTCCATACCGATCATGGTATGCCGCAGTTTTTCTGACAGTGTATCGCCGCTTCTTGTGCCGATAAATCCGCATCCGCCGGCGATCACTGCGGCAATGGTCACACCGCATAGGCTGATCTTCGCCGTGCGTTTCCAATTGCTATGAAATGCCCAGATAAGAAGCAGTACCACCGTCATGCCAAATCCCAGCAGAATGGCATTCATGACCTTTGTCAGCAGCAGTGCTGCTCCAAGGAGAACTGCCGCTGTGATCTGTACCATCATCCGCTTCATGGATGCCTCACCAGAGATCAGAGAAACTGTCAGCGGCAGCAGCATAGCGCAGTACATGCCCAGATAGTCTGCATTGCCAAAGGTCAGTACCACAGTTTCCGCCAGACCCACAGTGCCGCCCAGATTACCCAGGAGCTGCACCAGATAATTGTTATAATAGCAGATACCGCTCTGTTCCAGCAATGCCAGAATACCGATAACGATAGCAAGACCGGTCAGACAGTTTTTTACGAACTGCAACACTTCTTCCCGGTCAATCCAGTACCATGCAGCCGCAAATATCACTGCATAGCCTACCAATGCCAGATAGCCCTCATATAGCATATAGATGCCAAGCCACGTTTCAGAGCGATGCTCCGACAAAAGCGATGACAGCAGACCCAGCAGCAGATAGATCCCCAGAAAGAGAAACATCACCGCCGTGAGCCTTTTCACAGGCAGCTCCCTTTTCGGACGCATGGTCAGCCGTTCGTAGCAGAACCAGATAACTGCCGCTGCTGCAATGACCAGCAGACCGATTTCCCGGCAAAGTTGTTCAAAGTCACTGGTTGTCCCTGCGCTGAGATAATACGCACTGCGTGCCGCATCCGAGACGGAAACCTCAATACGCCTCGTCAGAAACGGCAGCAGACAGACACAGAGTACCAGAATTTTCCCGGGAAGTGTCAGCTTCCAGGGCGAGACGGACACCCGCATTGGTGTTCTTCCCTGTTTCTTTTCCATACACATACACCTTTCCAAGCTTCATAGATTGAGTCGCATTACTCCAGCTAATATTATAATGGAAAACAACGGAAAAGTCAATGCTTTTATTTTCCCGCAGGAAAATCAATTATATCCGCATTTCAGACAGATGTTGCAGAGTCCTGGTTTTTAACACTATTTATATATACATTCAGTATAGCATACAAATGTTGAATATATCTTAAAACTTACCGCTGTTTTTCAAAATATTCTGTGCAATTTGACGGTGCAAATCTTTGCAGCCATGGAAATGGATGCAAGTATATTTCCATGGCGACGTTCTGTTTCTGTGCAAAGCTGCATAGGATGGGAGAGAAAGCAGGTGGAAGCCTGCAATAAGGCAAAACCGCCAGGCGTTTTTTGTGCGGTGTTGCCATAAGACTAAGGAGGCAGAGCCATGTATCACAGCTGGAACATCCGCCGATTTCTCCGTTATGCCGCATTCGATCTGGCACTGATCCTGGCGGCAATCCTGCTGACCCATGCCGGAAAGCAGCATTTTGCAGCCGTGGACAGCACCGGCGGCGTGACGCTTCCCATATTGATGTATCACAGCGTTACGGATATGCCTGAGACAGATTACTGCATTTCGCCGGAGACCTTCCGTCAGGATATCCAGTATCTCCACGACCATGGCTATGAGACAGTCTCCGCAGCAGAGCTTATCGCCTACACAGAGGGCAGCGGTTCCCTGCCGTCAAAGCCCATTATGCTGACCTTTGACGATGGCTTTTACAATAATATGAGTATTGCCCTGCCCATTCTGGAAGAATATGATATGTGCGCTGTAATTTCCGTTGTGGGAGCGTTTACCGATGTATATGCACCGGATGCACCTCACAATGATGTTTACTCCTACCTGACCTGGGATGATCTGCGTCAGCTGCAAGAATGTGAGCACATTGAACTGGGCAGCCATACATATGATATGCACTCCAACGATCAGAGGAGAGGCTGCGCCAAGATGGAGTGGGAATCCGAGGAAACATACCATTCCATTTTATACGAGGATATTGCCCTGTTACAGTCCCGGTTTCAGGAGGAACTGCAAATGCAGTCCATTATTTTCGCCTATCCCTATGGCTTTATCAGCGAAGAAAGCAAGCCGGTACTGAAAGAGTGCGGATTCCGCATAACTCTGACCTGCCTGGAAAAACCGAATTTTATTACACGGGATCCCTCCTGTCTGTACGGACTCAGCCGATACAACCGTCCGGGTAATTGCAGTACAGAACAATACATGTCACGTGTTTTATCAGAAAGCAACACGGATTAGAAATTAGGCGTTAGAAATGAGGATTGATGGTGTTCGCTTCGCTCACAAATTATGAAACCAAGTCTGTTATTTGAGATTTATCGCCGCAGGCGATACCTTCATTCCTAATTCATTAACAGGAGATGATGCATATGCGCAGACGTCACAGACGTCGAAAATGGACACTGATCTGCTTTCTCGCAGTCATGGCAATCCTTCCGGTGACAGCTGCGTTACAGCGCAGCAGCAGTGAAGTACATTCTTCCGCTGCCTTTCAGTCAGAAGCCATCCACGCTGACACAGATCCCTGGTACAACCAGGAGGATACGGTCACATGGAATGTGGCATCTGACGGATTTGGCTGGGAGGAAGAAACTGCACCTGTCTCAGCGGATACGCAATTAACACCATCTCCCTCTGCCAATCCCGGCGACAAGCCCTATCCCACAAGCTGGACTATCAGTACAGATACCAGCATCAAACGTACCTCTTACGGTACCTATTCCGGCACACGATTTTTCAGCTTATTCACTGCCGGACAGGTGCAGAATAAGACCAGCATCTCCAACAACGAACTGATCTCCGAGAGTACCAAAGCCCCGTCTTTTACCATTGAAACCAATGGTGAACCCCAGGTTCTGATCATGCACACCCATACCACGGAATCCTTTGAGCCATATGTTCGCTCTAATTACGACCCCACTTTCAACTACCGCACTACTGACCCGGCGTATAATATGGTTTCTGTTGGGAATGCTATTACAGAACAGCTGGAGGCAGCCGGCATCTCCACCATTCATGACACCACGATCCACGACTACCCTTCTTATAATGGTTCCTACGAGCGAAGTGCCGAAACAGTCAAAAAGATACTGGAAGAATACCCCTCCATCTGTGTGGTACTCGACATCCACCGGGACGCCATTCAGGATGGCAATACGCTGGTTCAGCCTGTGGTGGAAATTGATGGAAAGGAATCTGCGCAGGTCATGATCATCTCCGGCTGTGATGACGGAACAATGGATATGCCTGATTATATGGAAAATTTCCACTTTGCCTGTCAGCTTCAGGGCAATATGGAAAACATGTACCCGGGACTGACACGTCCCATTCTCTTTGACTACCGCAAGTACAACCAGGATCTGACCACGGGAAGTCTCCTGCTGGAGATCGGTACCCACGGAAACACACTGGAACAGGCGCAATATGCCGGAGAGCTTGTGGGAAAAGCTCTGGCTCAGACGCTACTAAAGCTGCAAAAATAGCGCAAAAAGGAGCTGCTGCAAAGGCAGCAACTCCTACCGAAGGAAAGGATATGTTTCATGAAATCCCGGACGAAGAAAAAATGGAAGTATCTCTGCACTGCAGTTTTGCTGTATTTTTTGCTGTGCGGATTTCTCTGGAGCTTTCTGCTGGTACGCACACGCTCCTTCAACCGTCTTTCCCATGACAAGGTAGTTATGGCACAGCTGACGATCCAGCCGGACAAAACAGCTTCCCTCTCTCTGGCAGAGACATCCATAGAATGGAAACTTCCCGAATGGGACGGCGACTGGTGCCTTTGGGTCAGCACACTGCCGGGCATTGCCGGAGACTGCGCTGTCAGCCTGTGGCAGATATTATTTACAAGCTAGGGCAAAAGCGCTCTAAACTACCTCATTCAGCTGATGCACGGGCAGCGGCAGATTTTGTTCATGCATGGCATAAAAACGATTCAGCTCACCACGATATATCAGCATGGCATTGGGAATATACCGCAGATCATCCGGTGTATAGAGCGAAGGCTGCTTCTCCAGTTCTACGCCAGTGTGCTGGAGCAGTCTGGCTACAAATTCAGCGCAGTGCATCTTATTTTGCCTTGTCCAGCGAATGTGCAGAAATGTGGTGCACAGTCCCAACAGATTATAGGAGTACCGGGAACGATAGTGCTTGAAATGATCCAGATATCGCAGGAACTCCTGCTTGGAATCAGAGGAGACGGGAATGGCATAGATCTCGCAGGGAATCATCAGGAACCTGCCGAATGTCCCCTTTCCGATGATCTCCCGGTTGAATGTCGCCGGCAGAGGGAACCGACTGTAGGTGCGGCAGAAGCTGTAGACCTCTTCTAAGGTCAGATCAACGGCAACAGAAGCATGGTTATATGGCTTTTTTGTGAACATTTTGATAAAACGAGCGACATTTGTACCGGTCTGACTTAGAATTACGAACAAATATTCTTGCATTTTTTTCACCTCTGAAAATTTTTTTCGAATTTCCTGATTTATTATAGCATAACCCCTTGCATTTTTCAAGAGGATGTGCTATAATAATATAGTCATCAGGTGATTCTCTCAAAGATTCAGCAATTTGCATGAATCTACTGATTTCTTTTTGTGCAGATTTCATCCGATTGCAGATATGCGCCTGTAGCTCAGCTGGATAGAGTGTCAGACTCCGACTCTGAAGGTCGTGCGTTCGAATCGCATCAGGCGTACCAAACAAGGAAAAACCACCTGTAGGAATGTTTGCATCCTACAGGTGGTTTTTTGTGACGTATTATCATCATTGGAACGAGATTTCGACATGCTTACAAAACGGGATAACTTGTCACATATCTAAAGCATTCAGTCGGAACAGTACTGACGCCTTATCAACAATACATGTGATACTCAGGAAACCGAGTCGTAATCCCGGGCAGTTTCGGGAACTTCCACTGCTTTTACGGTTTCATTTGTGGATTTGTAAAAAGTGCCTGTGGCTTTGTCCACGGTAATACTGGTTTTCCGGATCTCGATAGCATCATTGATGCCCCAGTCACCAGCAACTGCATAGCCAACGCTGTAAAAGCTCAGTGTGACCTGCTCCTCTGTTTCTGTATAGAAGGATTTCAGGTTATAGGTGATACCCCGTATGGACAGGAATTCCAGAAGATTTTCTTCATTGAGCGTAAAATGCAGCTGTCCGGTAGCCATATCATAATAGTTCTTGTTGTAGATAATGACATAATAGGGAGCATCTGTCACATTCTGATTGCTGTAATAGGAACGGTAGATCCAGAAATTCGCATCGGAATAAACCTTTTCGCATCCCTGAAATGTATAGCTGTCATTTTCCGGAACGAAGAATTCCTGGGCAAAAGCCTCTGCTTCCTCGTCTGTCTCTGCAGAAGCATACAGGAAATTCCCGTCATCGGCACGATAGCGATATGCTACGAAGGTCGAGCCATTGGGGTCAAATCCCTCCGGGAATGGGTAGCTGTAGGTTATAGTTGCCAGCTTTCCTGCTTCCAGCATATTGTAAAGCGCCGTTACTTCACTATCTGTAAGACAGAGGATATCCGCTTCTGTCAGACTGTTTACGTTAATTTCAGCTGGCACGACCTTTTCCAGCAATGCCGCTTTCAGCAGAGCAAGGTCAAAGCCGTTGACCGTTTTATCTCCGTTCATATCAGCCGCTCTCCACTTTGGCAGTCCGCCAGTCCCAAGCAGCCATTTTTGCAGCGTTACCGCATCGGCAATGGTAAGTTCACCGTCGTTATTTACATCACCCAAAGTGATTCCTGCCTCGATTTCCTCATCTGTGGCAAGCGCAATCAGAATCTGTTCCTGTCCGTTTAAGGTCCATCTCGTCTGATTCACCATAATATTATAGTTATCTGGCATAGAGACGATTTCGATGTAATACTTCTCGGGAATAAGCTCCGAATTGAAATAGTCAATCGTATGTTCCGGTTCATCGCTGCTATTCCAGGTCAGAAGCGGTGGGAGATAAATAGCAGCAGTCAAACCATCCGCAGAACCGCTGAATAGACCAAGTGTCACATCCGGCATATTTTCTCCTGTGAAATAGTCCACCGCTCTAACACGTGTGGATACTCCGGTTTCTGTGATATCCGTAATGTCCGAAACTGTCGGGTACACCAAAAATGTCTTTTCGATATTCTGGATGGGTTCTTCTTCCCACTCACGCTGCTGCCGCCAGGCAACTTTCAGATAGCCGGTGGCTGTCGGTTTCAGCACCTGGACAACATAGACCGTTTCTCCGGCAGGTGGAATATACCCTTCATCAATATCATACATCATCGACTCATCATATCTCTGGGAAATCGTATTCTCGTACACCATTTCATAGTCTACAGAACAAAGCTCCGTATCCAGAAATACCTGATATCCGCCGTCCATACAACAGCTTTTGCAGTAGATGACATAGCCGTTCTCCACGGAAATGCCGCCGGTTTTCGATTCAAACAATACCGCTTCTTCAATGCTGTCAGGAACGAAAGCAAATAAGTCCGTCTCCGTGATCTGAAGCTGGTCATCTACAGAAAAGGTAAAGTGGTAAACCTCTTGGGCATAGGTGCCAACAGGTTCGTTCTGCATTTGTGAAGTATCTTCTGTCCAGGTGAAGTCCAGCGTTCCGGAAGATTTTACCTGAAATACCATCACACTATGGTGCCAGCCGTCTGCCATACCATACACTTTATAGGATTCCTCCGACATGATCTCAAAC
>JBJFHO010000134.1:0-2489 GCA_051893675.1 Ruminococcus sp.
TTGCCCCCGCTCCCCTTAGGTTGTCCCTTTGCTCCTACTGTAACTGAAACCTTTACGAAAAGTGGTATTGTGGGCGACCAATGGCAGTCCTTACTACCCAATCGCTTTTAAAGATTTACTCGTTGAAAACGTCCCACCGGGACGTTTTCAAAATCTCACTTCCTGAAAAGGGTTTACAAGGGGAAAGCGGTCTTGTCCGCTTTCCCCTCGAAAAGCTGTCGCTTTTCTCACCCCTTTTCCCCGCGGCGCAAAAGGATGCGCCAGGGTGTTTCGCCGCCTGCGGGCGGCGACCAGGGCTCCTCGCCCTGGACCTCGCCAGCATTTTTGAAAAATTGCTGGATCAAAAAACTTCACTGCCGCCTGCGGCGAAGTGACGAAGATGTACAAAATCGTTGGGCGCTTTTTTATGCGATGTTGCTATAAACAAAAACATTCCCCGAAACTTTACTTTCGGAGAATGTTCTTTTCAATCATTCAGAACCGACCTTCGTCGTCCTTGATCTTGCTCCAGATATATCGCAGCATCCAGCCGTCGAAATCGGTGATCTTCATAGCAGAGCCTGCCATCATCAGGGAATTCTCACCACCCGGGAATCCTCCCGGCGGGAATCCGTCAGATGCACCTTCTTCTCCATAGAAGTCCGTCATACCAAAACCATGCCCGATCTCGTGCTCCAGAACGTGAATGCCTGTGCCGTCCAGCATATTCAGATAAGCATCGTCAGAGAGCCGCTGCCCCCAGTCACCGCCGCAGCCGCCAATGGACGGGAATCCCTGGGTTGCCCATAGATACATGTCAAAGCGTGCGTCCAGACCGCCGGGATATTCATAGGAACTGTCCGCAAAATGATCGAAGCGGGATAATTCACTTGGTGCACTGGGAAGCTTGTCCGGAATGGTCTCCACGCCGTTTGAAGTATCATAGGTGCTGTCATACGGCTCGATGAGATAGTCATATACCACCTCGTCCGGCTGCAAATCCAGCAGCACCGACTTGTCCAGTACTGCCCAGCCCACAATATTGACCTCAATGTGGTCATACTCCCAGCCGTCCCAGCCGGAGAGCCAGCTTGCCCAGCCGTTAATGCAGTCGCTTACCAACGTTTCAAACTGCTGCCGCTGTTCCAGAGTAACTTCCTTGTAGGACTGCCAGCGTACCACGTAATTGATAGTGCCCTTTCCGGCAACGATCTGGTCGAAAATCGTATTTCTGCGTACAGTGGAATTTTCCGCTGAAATGCGGTTGTCCCAGATCCAGTCCGCCGCATACTGATATTCTGCCGGGAAGTCTGCCATAGTCAGCTCCGGCACTGTTGTTGTCGTGGTAACACTGGTAGTTTCTGCGGTGGTTTCTGTAGTGGATTCCGTTGTCAGTATTGTACTTTCTGTTGTTGCAGTCGTTTCTGCCGGTGTAGTTTCAGTAACAATCGGTTCCGGCGATGTGGGTATCTGGCTGCACTGGGGAATCTGCGGCGCCGGGAATGTGAGCGGTTCGCCCAGCATGTAGCGCTGCAGCAGGGAAACGTCCGAGCCGGTAAGCATACCGTCTCCGTTCAGATCGCCGATTCCGATCTGGACAAAATCAGCGTTTCCGGTTACAAGCTGACGCAGGATCGCCAGATCCATGCCGTCCAGTACGCCGTCCTGGTTCATATCGCCGGCACGGAGATTGGTGACAGCCTCCGGGGTGATCTGTGCATAGACCGGATTTTCCACACCGCTGCGGAATCCGCTGAGTATGCCGTCTGCAGATAGCTCAAATGTACCGGGCGTTGTGGAAAGATACAGATTGCCGCTTCCGTCCTCTGCCAGATAATACTGCCCCTCAGAAAGGGCGGACTTGATGGTAATGCCGAAGTCCGTTTCGGTAAAGTACCAGGTATTATAAGCCGCAGCGCCGTCCGCTTCGAAAAAGCCTACATAGATGCCTTCGGCTTCTGTACCGCCGGGAACACTCAGATATTTTCCCTCTGTATTCCGCAGAACATAGCCTGTCCATGTGTTGTATTCCACTGAGGATACCGCAAGGACAGGGAGCGATGTGACAGTCAGAGCCGCCGCCGTCAGAATGGCTGCGCTCCGGCAGATGTTTTGCTGATGTTTCATACATCCTCCGTTTCTTTGTTTTCAATGAGGAATGAGGCGTCAGGCATGTGGAATGGCGGTTTTGCCTTTAATCCATCGCAGCAGGCGATACCATCATTCCTAATTCCTCACTATAAATAGTTCTCATACTGCTGATATTCCAATTATGCCACAAAGATTGTGCAATGTCAATAGTTTCTTTGAAAATTGAGAAAAACAATTGTCAGAGAAAAAGCGGAAAAATCCCGAAAAAAGCCCTTGACTTTTTGGTGGGTATCTGGTATAATAGGTGTGTTATCCTTGCTCGTGCCATGTGCGCGGGCGAAATCCAGAAGGAGGTGTATTGAGTATGGCAAAGAAACAGGAATCCTACGAGCTGATGACGGTTTTCAGTCTGAAGAACG
>JBJFHO010000135.1:0-2487 GCA_051893675.1 Ruminococcus sp.
TATATTTTTGCGCCGTATCAGGCACGTATCCGCAATAGTATCCAGACCCTGGGCTGTACCACCGCAGAGCCCCAACGTATCATCGAAGAGGTGGACAAGGCACGGGCGGAATATTACCGTTCCCACACCGGATGCGAGGTGAACAACACCCGATACCGGGATCTGTTCCTCAACAGCAACCTGCTGGGCGTAGAAGGCTCTGCCGCACTGATTGTCGAAGCTGTCAGACAAAAATTCCATCTGCCAGCAGCGGAAACAGAATAAATCCTGCAATTCCTGCAATTTTTTACACCATCCTGCATAAAATAATGCAGAGGTGATATCGTATGAACGAATTCCGCCGGAGTGTCTGGATCGGATTTTTTTGGAGTATCGTCACCGGGACGCTGCTCCATTTTTTATATGCCTGGTCAGGAGAAAACCGTGTGGTCGGGCTGTATTCCGCCGTCAGCGAAAGCACCTGGGAACATTTAAAGCTGCTGTTTTTCCCGGTGCTTGCCTATACGGTGTGGGAATATTTCTGGATCGGTCACCGCTGGAAGGGCTACGTGCTGGCACGGATCGAGGCAGTGCTTCTGGGAATGCTGACTATTGTGGCTTTGTTCTATACCTACACCGGCATTTTCGGCAGGAATTGGCTCATTGCAGATATTCTGACCTTTGTTGCCGGAGCCGCCGTGACTGCATGGTTTACCTGGCATCGTGCCCCGAAAGATCACGGAGACAGCCGTCTGGGCGGACTTTTGTTTACCCTGATTGCCATATGCTTCGGCGTATTCACATTCTATCCCCCATCATTCGGCATGTTCGTCTCACCATAAATATGCCCCAGGCGGCAATGCAGTTTTTTGGTTCAGCAATTTCCTGCTGAAGATCATGGTAACTTTTGTGTTTGCCGACTTAGAGGAAATGCCTGACTATCATTTTGATGGGAAAGCGTGCATCATTTCCCTTGTGATATTTCTCGCCGCCTACGAGCTGATCATGTACTGTTATGCCCGGAAACTCCATAAGCTTTCCGTAAAAAGCGTTATGCTGGAAACATAAAAATACAAAAAGAACCGATACAACCTTAAAAAATGGGCTGTATCGGTTCTTTTCTATGGCTTCTATTTCAGGGGGATATTATGGCATTATCATTGTGGGTTCCGTCAATCCACAGGAGAGATAATATTGTTATTGGATCGGTATCTGCCGTGCAGCCGGTACCACAGGCTGTTTTTTCGGCATAGTCAGTGTCAGCACGCCGTTTTCATAAGCTGCCTGCATATGTTCCACATCCACATTGCTGATATCCATTTTCTGCTGATAGGAACAAGCGCTGCGCTGGCGCTGTAAAAAGGTACCCTTGTCTGCTTGGTTTGCATCACACTTTTCCACATGTTCTGCGGTGAGGGTCAGGACATCACCCTCAATGTTCAGTTGAATCTCTTCCTTGCGAAATCCCGGCAGATCGGCTTCCAATACATAGCTGTCGCCAGTGTCACGAAGATCGGTTCTCGGCATCACAGCCTCTGCTGCGTGCTCCCATGAATCACGCATGTTATCCAGTGTGTTGACAAACGGTTGAAAAATAGTCATCATACGTCATTCCTCCATTCATTCGTACTGACTGTTTTTATATTTGTATTATGTGGGAATTCCGTCAATCGGAATCCCTTTTTGGCTTAGTGAATTTCCAGCTGACGGGAAACCGGAGCAGCCGGCTGCTTCTTGGGCATAGTCAGGGTCAGCACGCCGTTTTCATAGGATGCGTGCAGCTGAGATGCGTCCACGTTGCTGATATCCAGCTTCTGCTGATAAGAGCAATAGCTGCGTTCCCGGCGGAGATAAGTGCCTTCCTTGTTCTTTTCCTCCTTGGTCTTTTCCTTGTGGATTGCGGACAGCGTCAGGACATCGCCCTGAACGTCAATCTTGATCTCCTCTTTCTGGAATCCCGGCAGCTCTGCCTCCAGCACGTAGCTGTCACCGGTATCCCGGATATCGGTTTTGCAGGTGCTGACCTGTGTGGACTTGCCGCCGAAGAATTCGTTCTCCCAGTCACGCATGGAGCGGAACAGGTCATATCCGGTACGTTCAAAGGGTGTCAAATAGGTCATCATAAAGCATTCCTCCTAAGGATTTGGTTACAGATTTTTTTGTTTGCGGATCCGGTTCACGGCGTTTATCTCTTCCGTTTCCGTGCCCCGTTCCGTTTACAAGTATTATCATACCCCTGCTTTATGATAAAATTACGATGTTATTGTGAAAACTGGATGAAAATTAGCACTCTATTTGATTGAGTGCTAACTGTATGCTAATCAGAGTGCTAATGTATCGCCTGGTCTCACTGTATCACGTAGTCACGACTAAAACTTTGCTTATGGTTTGAAAACTGGAAGCGTAGGGCGGGGGCTTGCTCCCGCCGTATTCCCGACAATTGTGCAAATGTTGTATCTTGTCACATCTAAAAATTTATTCCGTTGAAAACGTCCCACCGGGACGTTT
>JBJFHO010000136.1:0-11488 GCA_051893675.1 Ruminococcus sp.
GAGATGGACGTTGAGCTGATCTCCCCGATCGCTATCGAAGAAGGTCTGCGTTTCGCTATCCGTGAGGGCGGCAGAACTGTAGGCTCCGGCGTTGTAACTGCAATCAACGAATAATTTAATTTGCATCTTATGTAAATCCCATGAGGGACGAGCTTCGGCTCGTCCCTTTTGTGTTGTCATGGTATTTTTTTGTTTGTGCAAACTGTATAAAAAAAGAACGATTTTTCAGACATATTTTTTGCGCCATTCTGCCGTTCCATTCTTGCAATTTTGTGGGAGATACGGTATAATAATAACATGGCGGTGAAAAGTGGGTTGGATTCCCTGAAAGTGGGGTACCTTTCCCACAACTTGTCTGATTCTTTTGCGGAAAGGCGGCGGCGGATGTGGCTTCCCTTATGGGTACCTATTACCACAATATTGATGCAAAGGGACGCCTGAATTTTCCGACAAAGCTTCGTGAAATTTTAGGTGCGTCGTTCTATGTCACAAAGGGATTGGATCAGCCGTGTCTGACAGTGTATTCCGAGGAGGAATGGGAACGCCTTTCTGCAAAGGTGGCAGCCATTCCCGAGGCAAAGGGCGGCCAGATCAAACGCTGGCTCTTTTCCGGTGCCGGAATTCTTACGCCCGATAAACAGGGACGTGTGCTGATTCCGCAGGATCTGCGGATGTTTGCCGGACTGGAAAAGGATGTGGTGGTCATCGGCGCCAACAACAAGGCGGAGATCTGGGACAGAGCCAGATGGGATGCCCTCAATGCCGCCTTTGATGCAAAGCAGATGCTGGAAACACTGGAGGAACTGGGATTCTAAAAGGAGGCGCCCATGGAATTTGTTCATATTCCTGTTTTGTTACAGGAGGTGCTGGATGGTCTGGCGATCCGCCCCGACGGCACTTATGTGGACGGCACAGTGGGCGGCGCCGGTCATGCCATGGAAATTGCAAAGCGCCTGACAGCAGGCGGTCGTCTCATCGGATTCGATCGTGATCCGGACGCAGTTGCAGTTGCAACGGAACGTCTTGCGCCGTATCCGGCAGAGGTAGTGCATCACAATTATGATGAAATGCAGACCGTTCTGACGGAAATGGGTGCAGCACCGGTGGATGGCGTATTGCTGGATCTGGGTGTTTCGTCCCATCAGCTGGATGAGGAATCCCGTGGATTTTCTTACCATGGCGATGCGCCTCTGGATATGCGCATGAGTCAGACCGGAATGACGGCGGAGGAGCTGGTGAATACTGCCTCTGAAGCGGAGCTGTCTCGTATCCTCTACACCTATGGGGAGGAATCCTTTGCCCGCAGTATTGCAAAAAATATTGTGCGTGCCAGAGGAGAAAAGCCGATTCATACCACCTCGGAACTGGCGGAGCTGATCAAAAGCAGTGTGCCGCCCAAGGTGCGCCGTCTGAAAAATCCGTGCAAGAAGTCGTTCCAGGCGATTCGTATCGCTGTCAATGGAGAGTTTGAACATCTGGAGGCAGGTCTCCAGGCAGCATTTTCGGTGCTGAAACCCGGCGGCCGCCTTGCGGTGATCACATTCCACTCCCTGGAGGATCGCATGGTGAAACGGCAGTTTGCCGCCTGGTGTCAGGGTTGTGTCTGTCCGCCGGACTTTCCGCAGTGCGTCTGCGGCAGGACACCGGAGGCTAAGCTGGTCACAAGAAAGCCCATTGCCCCTGGTGAAGAGGAATTGTCCCGGAACAGCCGGAGCCGGAGTGCAAAGCTGCGTGTTTTGGAAAGGAGCCGCTGAACGCTTATGTCGAAGCAGAAATCATCTGTGCCGCAGCCGGCGGAACCAGAGGAAACCAAAGCACCATCCAGCGGTATTTTTGTCTTTCGGTTCGACCCCAGCAAACGGGGCGCAGCCTTGAAAGTATTCATTGCCGGTGTGCTTGCGCTGCTGCTGTTCAGCGTGGTGATCAACAGCTATGTACAATTAAATGAAGTTTATTCTGAGATCTCTTCTGCCAATGCGGAACTGAACATTCTGCGCAGTGAAAATGTGCGGATGCAAACCGAACTGGAAGGAAAGGCGTCCATCAGCAATATTAAGGAGTACGCAGAGCAGCATCTGGGACTCCAGAAGCTGGACAAATCTCAGATTCAATATATCGAGATCCAGACCGAGGATGAGGTCGTGCTCGAAGAGGGAGAACAGAATATCTTTGTCCAGATCAAGCATAAGTTTGAGGATATCGTAGCATACCTGCGTGGCTAGTCTGCATAGAATAAGATAGCGCATGGTGTTCTCCGGATTTTATTTTGCTATCTATCGGCACCGCTGCAAAGCGGAATTCATACAGAAAACATGCCGTTAGTATAGACATACAGAGGAAAGAGATAATATTCGGGTGTCGGATCTGGAATCGGATCCGCCGGGCGCACAAATGAGGCCATCGGACAGATGGCATTGCACGGCTGGTCCGGATTCCGGCATACGTTTTGCGGCAAGGTAATCGTTTGCCGCAAAATTGGAAATTCCCGTCTTTTGAGGTGTCAATGCTCTGCCACACTTCGTGTAGGGCGGCGGGCAGATCTCAGGATAATGACGGTTGAAACAGGCGGGGTAATGACTACGATTCCCTGCCTGATTCTATTATAGAGGCAACTTTTAAAGCAACTTTTGTTGAGAAAACTATGGAAAGTATGGTTCCCATGGAAACCGGAGGTGTGGCTGATGATGCGCATTGGTGAAAAAGACAAGGAAAAGCAAGCTGAAAATACGCAGAAGAAACCGTCACGCCCGGCATCTGTGCGGATGCGGCGGCGCTCTAAGGTGAGTATGGCAGTGCTCATGGTAATGTGCCTTGCCGTTGCGGGAAAGCTGTTCAAGGTTTCTGTGATGGACAATGCCAAATATGAGACACTTGCCAACAACTATCATTTCGGTACCATGACGCTGGATGCCAGCCGTGGTGCTATCTATGATGCAAACGGAACTGCCCTTGCCTGGAGTGCAACGGTATATAATGTGTACATAGACCCGAAGCTCTACCAGGAGGAAATGGAGTCCATCGAGAAGTCCAATGCGAAAAAGCAGTCGGCTGCCAAGGAGGATGGGGAAGAAGCGGCAAATCTGGTGGATCTTGACCAGCTTCAGGATTCCATCGTGACGTTCCTGTCGGAAAAGCTGGAGATCACGCCCCAGAAGGTGGAGGAATCCTTTGCAAAATCCGGCAGATACTATGTATTGCAGACTCAGGTGGAAAAGGATATTGCAGACGAGATCATAGACTATTTCGATACGCTGAATCTCGCCTTTATCGGCACGGAAGCAACCACTCGCCGTTATTATCCCCAGAATGAACTTGCTGCGGCAGTGATCGGCTTCACCAACGGTGACGGCGATGGACAGTATGGTCTGGAATATCAGTATGATGAATATCTGGCAGGCGTAGACGGACGTGTGATTTCGGCACAGGCTGCCAACGGTGAGGAAATGCCCTATCGTTATTCCACGACCTATGAGGCGGAGGACGGCGCATCCCTTTACCTGACACTGGATACGACCATGCAGTACTATCTGGAAAAGGCACTTTCCGAAATGGTGCAGAAATATGAGGTACAGGATCGTGCCACGGGTATTATCATGAACCCGAAAACCGGCGAGATCTATGCCATGGCGACCTATCCGTCCTTTGACTTGAACAATCCATCGGAGATTTATGATAAAAAGACGGCAAATGCGCTGGCAGAGTTGCCGGAGGCGGAATATCAGGACGCCTATCTGGAAGCCCGGGAGACACAGTGGCGGAACAAGGCAATCAGTGAGATCAATCCCCCTGGTTCTACCTTTAAAATTGTGACCACTGCATCGGCACTGGAGGAAGATCTCATCGACCTGGAAAATGACAGCTTCTTCTGTCAGGGCTATTTGCAGGTGCAGGATGCAAAGATCGGCTGCTCGAAGCGTTCCGGCCACGGTGCCCAGACCTTCACACAGGCACTGACCAATTCCTGTAACCCGGCGTTTATGGAGATCGGTCTGCGTCTGGGCGTGGATAAATTCAGCTACTATTTCCATGGCTTCGGACTGTCGGAAAAGACGGGCATCGACCTGCCCGGCGAAGTATCCGGTGCCTATAAGGAAAAGGATGACATGTCCCAGGTAGACCTGGCTTCCAGTGCATTTGGTCAGACAAACGAGCTGACAGCGCTGGAGCTGGCTACCGCATATTCTGCGGCAATCAACGGCGGCTATGTGGTGACGCCCTATGTGGTAGATCACATTGTGGACAGCAACGGCAATACAGTGCTGCAAAACAGTACCACTGTGAAACGGCAGATCATTTCAGAAGAAACTTCTCAGACGGTGCGGGAACAGCTCCAGGCAGTTGTGGACAACAATCCGTCTCATAATGCGTATATTCAGGGCTATCGCATCGGCGGTAAGTCCGGTACGGCGGAAATCCGTAGTACAACGGATATTGAGGACGACTATGTGGCGTCGTACTGCTGCTTTGCACCGGCAGACGATCCGGAGGTCATTCTGCTGATTCAGGCGGACTATCCGAATCCGGAGATCGGCTATTACGGTTCCACAGTTGTAACGCCCTTTGCACGGGAAGTGATGCAGGAGATCCTGCCCTATATGGGATATTATCCGGAATACACGGATGAGGAAGCCCAGGAAATGAACGTCAATGTGCCGCTGCTTCAGGATGCTTCTCTGGAAAGCGCAAAGGCATCTCTGGAACAGCTGGGACTGACCTATGAGGTCATCGGCGAGGGCAGTACGGTTGTATCCCAGTCGCCCACCACTGGCACGAGCATTGCCAAGGGCGGAAAGGTGCTGCTGTATACAGAAAGCGATATCACAAGAGATCTTGTCACGGTGCCCAATCTGGTAGGCATGACGATCTCACAGGCAAATGAAACATTGTCGTATTACGGCTTGAATTATGCCGTTGTGGGTGCTTCGGCAAGCAGCGAGGGTGCGCTGGTACAGTTCCAGTCGGAAGATGAGGGAACTCAGGTACAGCGAGGTACATCCATCACGCTGACGCTGGTTGCCGGCGAGGTGAACGATTAACGGCGTATATGCCGTCAGAAAGGATGAGGAACATGCAATTATATGAGCTGCTGGAGAACAATGCAGTGACCACGCTGCCCGATCAGGAAATCACTGGTCTGACAGACGATTCCCGGAAGGTACAGCCGGGGATGGTATTTGCCTGCATTCGGGGAGAGCACTTCGATGGACACAGCGCTGCGGCAGAAATGCTGGAGCGTGGTGCAGCTGCGGTACTGGTAGATCATGATCTGGGACTGGGCGACCGCCAGATTCTGACGGAGGATACCCGTGCCCTGTACGGAAAGCTCTGCGCCGCATGGTTCGGGCATCCGGAACGGGAGATGCACTTTGTCGGCGTCACCGGTACCAACGGAAAGACGACCATCACCAATCTCATCAAGCATATTCTGACGAAAAACGGCCATACTGTGGGACTCATCGGGACTATCCAGAATGAGATCGGCAGTCAGGTGGTGCATACGGACAATACCACGCCCTTTGTCTACGATCTTATGGCACTCTACCGGAAAATGGCAGATGCGGGCTGCGATTATGTGGTCATGGAGGTCTCCTCCTTCGGACTGGTGCAGCAGCGTATCGGCGATACCCACTTTGATGCGGCAGTATTTACGAATCTGACACAGGATCACCTGGATTATCACGGCACCATGGAACAGTATTATCAGGCGAAAAAGCTTCTGTTCTCCCGCTGCGACCAGGCAGTTATTGATACGGATGACAGCTACGGTGAACGGCTCTTCGGCGAGATCGCATGTCCCGGCATTTCCTACGGCAGCAGCAATCAGGCGGATTTCTATGCCGATGCCATTAAGCTCCGTGCCGATGGCACCAGCTTCTGGCTGTGCTGCGGCGGAAAGTCCTATCCCGTAAATCTGCACCTGACGGGTATGTTCAACGTGTCCAATGCCCTTGCAGCAGTTGCGGCATGTCATGCTCTGGGAATGCCTCTGGGACGGATCCTGTCGGCGCTGGAGACATGCACCGGCGTCCGTGGCAGATGCGAGGTAATCCCCACTGACCGGGATTTCACAGTGATCTGTGACTATGCCCACACGCCGGACGCTGTGGAAAATATCCTGCGGAGCGTGAAGGAATACACCAAGGGCAGACTGATCTGTCTCTTCGGCTGCGGCGGCAACCGGGATGCCACAAAGCGCCCGAAAATGGCTCAGGCTGCGGCGAAATATGCGGACTTTCTCATGGTCACATCGGATAATCCCAGAGATGAGGATCCCGAGGCGATCATTGCAGATATCCTGGCAGGACTGGAGGGCAGCGAGGTGCCCTATGAAGTCGTGGTTGACCGGAAGGAAGCCATTCTGCGGAGTATGCAGCTGGCACAGCCCGGCGATGTGATCGTGCTTGCCGGAAAAGGGCATGAGGATTATCAGGTGCTGCCGGGCGGCGTGCACATTCATATGGACGAACGGGAAATTGTGCGTGAATGCCTACCGCTCGTACCGAAACGCTGAGAATTGTTCAGAGAAATTATTCTGAAATAAAAATGCTGGGGGATTGACAGATGAAGCCTTGGATGTTGTCAGAATTGAAAGAAATATTGCAGTGCCCGATTCCGTGTGAAGCGGAGATCACCTGCGTGAGCACCGATACCCGTGACCTGCCGGAGGGATGTCTCTTTGTGGCACTGCGTGGTGCACGCTTTGACGGGCATAACTTTGTGAAGCAGGCAATAGAAGCTGGTGCAGTTGCCGCTGTGACGGAGTATCCCATTGCGGACTGCCCCTGTCTGGTGGTAAAGGATACGGGCAGGGCACTGCTGCGTATTGCCGGCTTTTACCGACATAAATTCTCCCCGGTACTGGTGGGTATCACCGGCAGCGTGGGAAAGACAACCACCAAGGAAATGATCGCCTGTGTACTGGAATCCCAGTTCTGTACCCTGAAAACCCAGGGGAATCTGAATAACGAGATCGGTCTCCCCAAGACCTTGCTCCAGCTGGAGGATTCCCACGAGGCTGCTGTCATTGAAATGGGTATGTCCCACTTCGGCGAGATCAGCCGTCTTTCCCGGACGGCACAGCCATCCATAGGCGTGATCACCAACATCGGCTATTCCCATATCGAAAATCTCAAGACACAGGAAGGTATTTTACAGGCAAAGCTGGAGATTCAGGACGGCATGGCACCGGATGCACCTCTTGTGGTGAACGGAGACGATCCGCTGCTGGCACCGCTCAAACGGGATCTGTCCCGTCCGGTGGTGACCTATGGCATGCAGTCTCCCAAGGCGGATGTCCGTGCGGCGGATATTGTACGCAAGGCACAGTCTACAGAGTTCTGCATACTTGATCAGGATGGTGAGAAGTATCCGGTGGCACTGCCCTGTGCAGGAGACCATAATGTCATGAATGCCCTGGCTGCGTTCTGCGTAGGCAGACTTGCCGGCATTGCACCGGAGCAGATCTGCCGTGCCCTGGGACAGTACCAGACCGTGGGACTGCGGCAGAATATTTACCGCCGGGGCGCATATACCATTATTGCGGACTGCTATAATGCCAGCCCGGATTCCATGAAGGCGGCACTGACTGTGCTCCATGATCTGCCATGTAAGGGCAGACGAGTGGCTGTGCTGGGGGATATGCTGGAGCTGGGGGAAATGTCCCGTCAGCTGCACACCCTGGTGGGCGAAATGGCAGCGGCAAGCGAAGTGGATGCGCTGTTCTGCTTCGGAAAGGAATCCTTCTACCTGGCACAGCGAGCTGCCATGCAGGAGGTTTCAGTGTATCACACTGAGGATCGCCGGGAGCTTTGCCGTGTGATCCGCCAGTATCTGCGGCCGGATGATGTGATTTTGTTTAAGGCAAGCCGGGGTATGCACCTGGAGGATTGCATTGACGTGATATTTGAGCAGGAGGAGGATGCAGAAGATGCCGTTCTGGATTAATATTGCAGTGGGACTGCTGGCATTTGCCGTGGCAGCATTGGGCGGAAAAGCCCTGATTCCGTGGCTGCACAAGCTGAAATTCGGGCAGCCCATCAAAGTCGATTTCGGGCCGAAGTGGCACGCCGGAAAACAGGGAACACCTACCATGGGCGGTATTCTGTTCATTGTGGGCAGCGTTGTGGGTACGGCAGTGGGCTATGCCCTGTATCGGTTCTTCGGTACGACGGATGCCGTTTCCATCGGCGGCGACCGGGAAGCACTCCGGGTACTGAGCTGTGTGCTGTTCTGCATACTGTTCGGCGTCATCGGCTTTATTGACGACTTCGCAAAGGTGGCGAAGAAACAGAACGAAGGTCTGACGCCCATGCAGAAAATCATTTTGCAGGTAGTGGCAGCAGTGCTGTGGCTGGGTGCAATGTACTTTCTGGGTGACCGGAATACTGTCATTGACCTGGCGTTTGTGCAGTTTGATATCAAGTGGTTCTATTATCCCCTTATGGTACTGGTGATTCTGTACCTGACCAATGCGGTGAATCTGACAGACGGCGTGGATGGACTCTGCGGTACTGTGACGCTGGTGGCAATGCTGATCTTCACACTGATTTGCAGCAAGCTGCAGATGAGCACATACACCCTGTTTACCATGGCGCTTGCCGGCGGATGCCTGGGCTTTCTGGTATGGAATCTCCACCCGGCAAAGTGCTTTATGGGCGATACCGGTTCCATGTTCCTGGGTGCGGCAGTTGCTGCAGTGGGACTCGCCACCCATCAGCATCTGGTGCTGGTGCTGGTCGCATTGGTATACATCCTGGAAGCCCTTTCTGTTATGATTCAGGTGACTTATTTCAAGTACACGAAAAAGAAGTACGGCGAGGGACGCCGTATCTTTAAAATGACGCCCATCCACCATCATTTTGAGATGAGCGGCTTCAGCGAATATAAGATTGTCATTACATTTTCCCTGTTCGGTCTCATTGCCGGACTGTGCGGACTGCTGCTTGTGATATTCTGAACGAACAGCGATGTCCGAAATCCCGAGGAGGTTGCATATGGCGGAGCAAATTGCTGCCAGAAAACGAAAAAAAAGACACTGGAATATTCCTTTGTGGAAACGCAATGTACAGTACGGCGAGGTAGATCTTGTTTTCTTTCTGATCGTCATCGCACTGCTGGTCATTGGTATTATCATGATGTTCTCAGCCAGCTATGCCTGGGCAATTGCCGAGGGTGAGGACGGCACGTATTATGCGATAAATCAGATTAAATTCGCCATACTTGGCCTGGCGATCATGTGCGCCCTCTGTATTGTGGATTATCATTTTTTCCAGAAACCCATCTGTGCAATCATCGCCTATTTTGTCCCCTTGTTGTGTTTGGTTCTGGTATTTGTTCCGGGTATCGGTGTTACAGAGGGCGGTGCGACACGATGGATTGCCATCGGTAGCTTCAACTTTCAGCCGTCAGAGCTGATGAAGATCGGTATTGTCATCTTCATGTCCTATGTCATTGACAAAAATTATGACAATATGCGGTTGTTCCGTAAGGGAATGCTGCCCCTGCTGTTGATCATGCTGCTGCCGGCGGTACTGCTGATCAAGGAGCCCCACCTTTCCGCCACAGTGCTCATCGTGCTCATATGTATTATCCTGATCTTCGTAGGCGGTGCAGATCTGAAACAATTTCTGCTGGTGGGCATTATTGTAGCAGCTGCTGCACTTGTCATAGGCTTTCTCATGTCCGACAGCTATGAGTATATTGGCAAGCGTATCAATTCCTGGCTGGATCCCTTTTCTGACAGCCTGGGTGATACCTGGCAGACCTGTCAGTCCCTGATCGCCATTGGTTCCGGCGGACTGTTCGGGCTGGGTCTGGGCGAATCCCGGCAGAAATATCTGTACCTGCCGGAAACCAAAAACGACTTTGTCTTTTCCATTGTCTGTGAAGAGCTGGGCTTTGTGGGTGCAGTGACAGTACTGCTGCTGTTTGCGATGCTGGTGATCCGTGGATTCCACATTGCCATGCACGCCAGAGATAAATTCGGAATGCTGGTGGCGATCGGTCTGACTTCCCACATCGGCTTGCAGGCGTTTTTCAACATTGCCGTAGTCAGCAATCTGATTCCCAATACAGGTATCAGCCTGCCCTTTTTCAGCTACGGCGGTACGGCGCTGATCTTTCAGCTGGCGGAAATGGGGATCGTCCTGAACATTTCCCGTGTGCGCTATCGTGTGGAGAAACAGAAGCCGGCGGATAGTGCGGTCATGGAACGGACACAGCCCCGGCAGGGAGGTAACCTATGAAAGTATTACTGGCAGGAGGCGGCACAGGCGGTCATATCAATCCGGCACTGGCCATTGCCTCTATTATCAAACAGCACGACCCTTCGGCAGAATTCCTCTTTGTGGGAACGCCCAACGGCATGGAGGCACGTCTTGTGCCTCAGGCGGGCTATCGCATGGAGACCATGCATGTGGCAGGATTTCAGCGGAAGCTGAGCCTGAAAAATATGGGGCGCAATGTAAAAGCGGTGTATTACCTCGCCACATCCCAGCCCCGTGCCCGGAAGATCGTGAAGCAGTTCCAGCCGGATGTTGCCATTGGTACTGGCGGCTATGTGGCAGGGCCGATTCTCCATGCGGCAGCCCATCTGGGCGTACCCTGTGCCATTCATGAGCAGAATGCCTTTCCCGGCGTGACCAACAAAATGCTGGCAAAGGAAGTTGACCATGTCATGCTGACAGTGGAAAAGGCGCTGGAATATCTCCATCCCGACTGCGCTTATACGGTGACGGGACTTCCGGTGCGTGGCGGTATTTCCCATCCGGACAAAGCTGCTGCACGGAAAAAACTGGGCTTTGATGACGGACTATGTATCCTTTCTTTCGGCGGCAGTCTGGGTGCAGGGTGTATCAACGAAGCCATGGCGGAGTTGATTCCGTGGCACGTGAAAAAGGGGCTGGCAATCAACCACATTCACGGCTACGGCGGCATGGGAAAGGAGACGTTCCCGGCGGCAATGCAGCAGGCAGGGATTCCCATGAAGAGTGACCGCTTGCGTATCACGGAGTATATCAATGATATGGACGTGTGTCTGGCGGCGTCAGATCTGGTTATCTGCCGTTCCGGTGCGTCCACGCTGGCAGAGCTGGAGGCAGTGGGGAGAGGTTCTATTCTCATTCCGTCTCCCATTGTGACAGGCAATCATCAGCTGCATAACGCCAATGTGCTGGGGGATGCCGGAGCTGCCATTGTCATTGAACAGAAGGATGCCTCGCCGCAGCGGATTATTCAGGAGGTGGAGAGGCTGTATCATGACCGTGACCGCCTGACGCAGATGGGACAAAAGGCAAAGGGACTGGAGATTCCGGATACAGAGGAACGTATCTGGAAGGTAATTGAAGGTCTGGTGCAGAAGAAGAAATAAGGCGGCGGATTTCGTTGCAAACGTCCCACCGGGACGTTTGCAAGGCTTAACTTGATGAAGTGGCATCACAAGGCGGGGCGGTCTTGTTCGCCCCGCCTCGAAAAAGCTGTCGCTTTTTCT
>JBJFHO010000137.1:0-11465 GCA_051893675.1 Ruminococcus sp.
AGTAATATCGGTACTACTCAAAACTTGAACTGCCGTTCCGCCCTGATTCTGGTCATAATATTTACCATCGCCATTAGCATAAGCTGAAGAAGCAATTGTCTGTGCAGCCGAAACAGCAGATGCAGCCTCATTCTTTGCATTAGACTGTCTTGTCTGCTTGATGTAACCAATCAAAGTCGGAACCAAAGCAGCTGCCAGAATCGCCATAATAACCAGTACAACGATCAATTCAACGAGGGAGAAGCCCTTGCGGTTCTTCTTCTTTTTCTTCATGTTTGTCAAAACGTTCATCGGGGTTTTCATATGAAACTCCACCTTTCATAATAAAATATAGTTTAAAGTTTAATAAGTACAGTTCCAGGAGCACCCGCGTCTGCTGAAAAGCCGGCATCGCATCGGCGGGCTTCTGGAGAAGTTCGGGAGATCTTATCAACGCCCTCTCCCGTGTTTGCAAGTTTATTATAACACACAAAAAATGCTTTGTCAATGGCTTTTGTACAGAATTTATGATTTACACAACAAGTCTCGTTCCATTTTGTGCAACTTTACTATTGACAAGAAAATCCCTTAAAATTGCGTGGTTTTTTTATGCCTATTCCTGCCATTTTTCATCGTTTTTCAAAGAATCCGGTCAATTCCAGGCATACTGTGTCTTTTTTTCTTCCCTTTCCGAAAAAAATTTGTGCAGCGAAAAATCTTTTTGAAACGCAACAGGATATTTCTGGAAATCCCAAACAAACCCCACAGGCAATATTTTACCGGAATCTGCCGCAAGTTAACGATCTTCCAGATAATAGAAATCCCGTCCTCCTTTTTCGGCGGAGAACGGGTTGGGATGGCGTAATTGCAAACGAACCCCTCCACCGCCTAGCGGCGGTTCCCCTCCCCTTTCAGGGGAGGCAAATTCGGCTGCGATGAAGAAAAATCATTCACTAAGTCTCAACTTCACATTTTCTTCAATTGTTCGACAAACGCCTTCAAAGTTTCGGTCTACTTCGCCATTGGAAAAACGCAGCACTTCCAATTGATACTGTTCCAGAATTTCAGTGCGTATCTCGTCATATTCCTCACCGTCTTCTGTATAGTGCTGCGAACCGTCCAGTTCAATCACCAAGCGCGCTGCACTACAATAAAAATCAACAATATAACGTTCAATTGCCCTTTGCTTATACTATTTTATCGGACTGAGCCGCAAAAAATCATACCACAGATGCTTTTCCTGCTTTGTCATATTTTTTCGCAGTCTACGTGCATTTCCTTTTAATTTTGCATTGTAACCGGTGTAATGGTAATCCTTTTCTGTTTCCATATATTCATTCTTTCCCCAGTTTTATTTTCAGAAAGTTGCCCCTTTAGCCTCCCCTGAAAGGGGAGGGGGACCATTGCGAAGCAATGGTGGAGGGGTTATCCATTTCAAGCATATCTCGCTTACTTAACCCACAATAAACGGAAATAACCGCCCCCAGAGATCCAATCTTAGGACGGTTATTTCTTAACTATCTTTAATTTGGGAGCAGACCGCCTTTCGGTGTGTTCTGCTTTTCTATATTATACCCGATTTCAGCGGCGTTGTCAAGTGCCTTTCTCGATGCTTGACAATTTTCGACAAATTTGATATACTGATTCCTAGAAAGAGCATACCAATTGCGGTAGGCGGTTTTTTCCCTGCTCCCACTCATCCCGGATGAATGGGAGGTGATACTATGAATTGGAATGATTTTTTTCAGCTCATTATTGCAATCTGCAATGTGATGCTCGTTTACAAAGCATTCGCTTCAGACGATCATAAAAGAAAATAACCGCCCCTGAGCTGCCAACTTAGAGCGGTTATTTAAACCAAACCTATGTGGGAGCAAGAACCGTCTGCCGGTATGCTCTTTCCTCTTATATTATACCCGATTTCAGCGGCGTTGTCAAGTGCCTTTCTCGATGCTTGACAATTTTCGACAAAGCTGGTACAATTATATCAGAACACACCGAATGCGGATAACGTATCAGGCGGTCGAATCCACGCTCCCGGAAGGGAGTGAATGCATATGAATCTGGATATTCTTTCCAAACTCGTAAGCATTGTTTGTGATGTTTTTGTAGCATACCTCGCTTACTTAACGCACAATAAACGGAAATAACCGCCCCTGCTTCCAAACAACGGGCGGCTATTTTCATTAGCTAAACCAAAAGCTGGGAGCAAGACCGTCTTTCGGTGTGTTCCCTTTTTCTATATTATACCCGATTCCGGCGGCGTTGTCAAGTGCCGCATTGCGAAATCATTCACGGCTGGTAGATCGTTTTCTTTGCCGTTTCCACGATCAGTTCCGCACACAGCTCCAGCCCCAGTGCGCCGCTGTTCAGGCAAAGGTGATAATTATCCTTGTCGTACCAGTTGCCGCCGGTGTTGATGCTGTAAAACGTCTCACGCCGCTTGTCGGTCTTGCGGAGCATTGCCTCCACCCGGCGTGGGTCAACCTGATATTCCTTCACAGCACGCTCCGAGCGGGACTTTGTGTCCGCATAGATAAACACGTTGAACAGATTCTCCAGATCACGCAGGATATAGCTTGCACAGCGTCCCACAATGACGCAGTCACCTTTTTCCGCCAGTTCCCGGATAATATTCGTTTCAATGATGTACACCTTATCCGACAAGGGCAGATTTTCCTCAATGGTGCGTGTGGGACTGGAAGTCAGCATCAACGTGTACAAAAAACTCTTCGGCGCAGCTTCTTCTGCCGTCTCCAGGTATTCCATAGAAACATTGCAGCGCTCCGACGCCATTTTCAGGATTTCCCGGTTATAGCACGGGATCCCCAGGCGCTGTGCCACCAGTTCGCCGATCTCACGGCCGCCGCTTGCATATTCTCTTTCAATTGTAATGATTCGATGACTCATCTGAAATGCCTCCATTCTTGGTTCAAAAATTGCTTTCTTCCATTATAGCATACTTTACGAAATTTTGCACGTTTCCAGCGTGATTTTTTTGCCAGTTAGCGAAATTCTACGTTTTCCACATAAATTCAGAAATATTTTTGTTGATTATTACAATATCAAGAAGCTGCATTCATAATTGCCTGAATGATCTCCGGATAGTACCAGGTGCAGTTTTTCCGGTCAAAGAGTGCGAAACCGTCTGCCTTTTCGCCGTTATCCCAGATAAAACACTTGATACCATGCTTCTTGGCAGCACTGATATAATAGCCATACCATGCAGCACGGGCAGAGGTATTTTCGTTTTTGTTGACTGCACCGCACTCGTCAATGATCACCGGGATTCCCTTGCTGACAAAGGTATCATCCAGGTACTGGAATGTGGTATCCAGCTCAGACTTGTCCGCATCGGAGCCCCAGTCTGCACGGTTATCCTCCGGGCCGCAGAATTTCCACGGCGCATAAATATGCAGGGAAACTATAATATGGTCATCATTTGGTACTTTCAGACCGCTGACTGCATTTTTCTCCACAGACTGGGCGTAAGTTGTCACAATGACAGTACGGTCTGTATTGGCACCGCCGGATGCCCGGACGGTATCCACAAACGCCTGGAACAGCTGATTGATAACATCGTAGGATTCCTGAGTGCCGCCAGTCCACTCTTCCGCAGAGCCCACCACACGAGGTTCGTTCATACCCTCAAAGATCAGGCGGTGATCATAATCCTGGAATTCTGCACAGATCTGTTTCCAGATATTCGTCAGGACTGCCTTATCACTTTCCAGCTTATCGTTGGTAGGCGTCAGCCAGAGATAATCATCGTGGTGCACATTCAGGATGACGTACAGACCGCAGTCATAGGCATAATCCACAACCTCCTTAACACGAGCCATCCAGTCCGCTTCAATGGTACCGTCGGCGGACATATGCTCACCCCAGGTCACAGGGATTCGCACAGCATTGAAGCCGGCATCCTGTACTGCTTCGAACATTGCCTTTGTCGTTTTCGGATTACCCCAGCCGGTCTCTGTATCGCTGGAATTGGTGTTATAGCTATCCAGCGTATTGCCCAGATTCCAGCCCACCTTGATATTCTCTACGATCTGTGCTGAGGTCATAGCGTTGACTTCTTCGCTGGTCGGCACTTCTCCGGAGACAGATGGCACTGCACTGCCGGATGCTTCTGCGGCATCGGTTTTCGGCTTTGTCTGAGTTGTTGTGCCCGTGCTGTTGC
This sequence comes from Ruminococcus sp., assembly GCA_051893675.1. Lineage (GTDB taxonomy): Bacteria > Bacillota > Clostridia > Oscillospirales > Ruminococcaceae > Ruminococcus_C. The sequence continues at coordinate 4,163 of JBJFHO010000137.1, forward strand.
TGTAACGTACACTGACATTGTTCAGCGTAATGCTTGCCTGATCGCTCCACCAGAAGCCCAGCATAATATCACCGCCGTTGTCAATGCTCTCCTTCACATCATCGGGCACGATCCATGTCAGGGACAGACTGGATGCATCTGTAAAGACGCAGACATTCTTGCTCTGATACCAGCCCTTATCCGTAGCACAATCCGCATTTTCATCCACCGACACACCGAATGCGCCAGTGAATTTCCCCAGTGAACCGCCGCCGCTGACATCAAAAGTCACAGTCTGGAGCGTATCGTCCTCACCGATCAGATCAGAAAGAGGAATCTTTGCCGTTTTGGCAGCTTCATCGTTATAGTTCAGCGTAGCCGCCGGGCTGACGGAATTGGTACCGTCTACCGGTACTTCCTTGGTACGTGTGTAGGTGCAGACAATACTGGACAGCTTCACCTGCTGCACATTGCTCCACCAGTGACCGAACAGCACTTCCCCGTTTGGATCAATATAGGACTGGATCTCCGTGGGAACATTCCAGGTGAATTCTGCATAGGAGCTGTTCAGGGACTGTTCAAAGTCAGCAGCCTGATACCAGCCCTCATCCGTAGCGCTGGCGCAGTCGCTGGTAACGGAAACGCCATAGCCGCCTTTATAATTCCCCAGATTGGATGAGCCGTCTGCCGCATACACAATAAAGGTAAAGGACTGTACCACATCGCCCTCTTCAATGAAGTTGCTGAGCTTTGCCTTATAGTTATTGGCATCCTCATTGCTCCGGTCGAGAATGGCGTTGATATCCGTGATCTCTGTTCCCAGGGTGGAGGAAACAGTTTCCACAGGACTGACATGCACAGTAGTAGTTTCAACCGTTGTCTCCGGTGCTTCTGTTTCCTGCGAATCCGCAGCAGATGTCTCTGCTGCGGAGGATTCTTCCTTCTGGGCACTGCCGCTGCCGCCGTTCTGACCGCAGCCGGTAAATACCGATGCAGTCATAACACTGGCAAGCAGTAATGCTGTAAGTTTTTTCCAATGCTTCATATCTGATATCTCCTTTCATAATAGAAAAAACGACAGCTGCCGGAGCATCTGCATACACCCCATAGCAGCCGCCGTTATTTTATACAAAAAGCGCTTAGTCTACTGTGACGATTTCACCCATCAGGTCACGCGGTGCACTGATCGCATTGGACTCGTCGGTATCAATATGCATTGCAGTTGCATAGCTCGGGGAAACACGGCAAACCACATCACCCAGAATTGCCTTTCTGCCATCGGTGTCAACCTTTACCCAGACAACATCCTTATCCTTGACGCCAAACTTTGCAGCATCCTCAGGCGTGAAGTGAATATGACGCTTTGCCACGATCACGCCCTCAGAGATCTCCAGTTCGCCTGCCGGGCCAACGATCTTACATGCGCCGGAGCCAGCTACATCGCCGGATTCCCGGATGGGAGCAGCAATGCCGATGGAACGTGCATCAGTTGCAGACAGCTCCACCTGGTTTGCACTGCGGAACGGACCAAGGATCGAAACATTGGGCAGTTCCTTCTTCGGGCCGACAATGGTCACACGCTCTTCGCTTGCAAACTGACCCGGCTGGGACAGCATTTTCTTCACTGTCAGTTCCTTTCCCTCGCCGAACAGCACTGCAAAAGCCTCCGCTGTCAGATGTACGTGTCTCGCAGATGTTTCCACGATAAATTTCTCAGACATGACAATAACCTCCAATAATATATATGTTACTTTTCTTATTGTACTACTTTTTCCCGGATTCGTCAAGTGGCTTTCCAAGATTTTCACTGCAATCTAACAAACCCGCTGTCCGGACAGAGCAGCGGGTTTGTGTTATGCAGTTTTATGCCTTTGTTCTTCTTTGTACCTCTGTTTATCTTTGTACATTTCGGAATCGGCTCTGGCACATAAGCTGTCAAAATCTTCACCATTTGTATACGCAGCGCCCAGAGCACAGGTGTAAGGCGTTTTTTTCATTTCTGAACAGATATCCGTCAGCATTTTTTGTACAACGCTTTGTTTTGTTTTTACGCACAATATCATGAACTCATCGCCGCCAGTACGATAAAGAATACATCCTTTGGGAACCGCTTTTTCTATGGCATTTACAGTCGCACAGATGGCTTCATCCCCCTTTGCATGACCTTCTGTATCGTTTATCTTTTTCAGATTATTGAGGTCAATGGAAACCACAGCGGTAAGCTCTTCTTTATGCTTTTCCGAATCAATATAAAAGCAGCGACGATTCAGTGTATTCGTCAGAGCATCCCGTTTAAAGCTTTCCACGCTGAAAAACATGTAATAGAATACAATGGAAAGGGAATATGCAGTTCTGCTTGAGCCATACATTCCCATGAATGATTCCATAATCATTGCGATAATGTTTACAGTCACTATGAGAAATATGATAAGACCTTCGGAATAGTCTTTGCGGCAGAATCGAGTCACCGTCAGCATCAGCAACAATATCATGTAAAGTATGCACACAACATGCGTAAAATAGCCTAAGGGACCTCTCACAAATTCATTTGCGTCGTTGTATGTATAGACGATATCCGTGAAAAATGCAGAAAAAGCAGCCAATGTATTCAGGAGCATCGGAATCAGTATCAGCACTTTGAACAATCTACTGGTGTTATCATTGCGGAATGACAGCTTTACAAAGAGATATATGATGAACGGCCGGACCGCATAGCCCACTGCACAGAAAAGGATACAAAGAGCCGCAGAACTGCCGTATTCTACCTCCCAAAGCTCGGCGAAGTAGACAATCATTTCAATAACAGTAACGATAAGACTCAGTCCGAAAGTCCTGTTTATCTTTCTCTGAAAAATTGAGTTCATCATCAGAAAGACTGACATAAAGCCAAGCATTATCAGTGCAGGAAAATTCAATTCAACAAACCATCGCACCATGTCATTTCTCCTTTTCACTTCAGCATTTTCAGCTTCCGAAGAGTTGTTTTGAGGATTCGCATAAGGTAACACTGTTCCACGAACGGCTATCCTGTATTGCCCAAAGTTTACTTACAAAATCCCGCCCGAAAATGTACTTTTTTGTATCTTTTTTATTATTATATCACGCATTTTTTGCTTTGTCAATTCTCATGATAGCATGGCACATAGTTTTTTTCCACAGATTTTTACTGCATCACATAGAAATAACATGAGAACGGAGGCAATGTTCACCCTTGACAATCTGCATGAACTTCGCTATACTTGTAAAAGATAACGAAATACAACACTGCACAAGGAGGAACGTATGAAAAAAGCATTGATTGCCATGAGCGGCGGTGTGGACAGTTCTGTTGCAGCACTGCTCATGCAGCAAAAGGGCTATGACTGCGTGGGTGCGACTATGAAGCTGTTCGAAAACGAACAGGCAGGCGTCAAGCGGGAAAAGACCTGCTGTTCTCTGGATGACGTTGAGGACGCACGGAGTGTGGCATACAGCCTGCATATGCCCTATTATGTTTTCAACTTCACTGCCAATTTTGAAAAGGAAGTCATGGATCGGTTCGTCTCCGCATACCAGCGCGGCTGGACACCCAATCCATGCATCGACTGCAACCGGTATCTGAAATTTGAAAAGCTATTCCTCCGCATGAAAGAAATGCAGATGGATACCATTGTCACCGGGCATTATGCAAGGGTCGCCTATGACGAAACAACCGGTCGCTACCTGCTCAAAAAAGGGCTGGATCACAGCAAGGATCAGAGCTATGTCCTGTACAACCTGACACAGGAACAGCTGGCGCATACACAATTCCCCGTAGGTGAACTGACCAAGCAGCAGGTACGGGAAATTGCAGAGGAAAACGGTTTTCTCAACGCCGACAAGCCGGACAGCCAGGACATCTGCTTTGTGCCGGACGGCGACTATGCCGCTTTCATTGAACGGTATACGGGAACAGTGCCCCAGCCGGGAGAATTTCTGAATTCCGCAGGAGAAACCATCGGCACACACCGGGGCGTGATACACTACACCATTGGTCAGCGGCGTGGACTGGGAATCTCTGCGGCACATCCGCTGTATGTCTGCCGCATTTGTCCGGAAGAAAACACTGTTACACTGGGAGGCAGTGAGGAACTGTTCACCCGGACACTGACAGCAACAGATGTAAATCTCATCTCCTGCGATTCCCTGCCCCAGCCCATCCGGGTGCAGGCAAAGATCCGCTACCGTCAGCCGGCACAGCCTGCTACAGCCTGGCAGACAGAGGACGGCATCCTGCATGTGGAATTCGACGCACCCCAGCGTGCCATTACCTGCGGACAGGCAGTGGTGCTCTACGACGGAGATATCGTCATCGGCGGCGGCAGAATTGCTTCTACAGAATAAAGGCATATAGCCATATTTCGATTGCTAAAGTCGGAATATGGCTTTTTGTACATAGAATATATGTCGTGATGCGTTGATTTTTAAGGGAAATTGTGCTATACTGGTATCAGTTTTTGAATTTGAAACAAGGAATCGGAAATCAGGAATAACGGTGTGTGTTTCGCTCACAAATTGGAACGTACGCATCTTCAAATCCATCGCCACAGGCGATACAAACATTCCTCATTCCTAACTCCGAATTCCTCATTGAATCAAAAGGGAGAGAACGATATGACGTTAAATGAATTACCGTGCGGAAAAACGGCACGTGTGCTCACCGTAGGTGGTGAGGGTGCGCTGCGGCAGCATTTTCTGGATATGGGTATCATTCCGGGCGGCGAGATCACCATGGTAAAGCTGGCACCTATGGGTGACCCCATGGAGCTGCGGATCCACAGCTATGAGCTGACACTTCGTCTGGCAGATGCTGCCCAGATCACCATTACAGATGTCCATGATGCAGCAGCACCCCGTGACCGCAATGTGCGGAAAAAAGTCGTTGACCACCCCGGACTGGGTGAGGGCGGCAAGTATCATGTAAAAGCAGATGAAACACCTCTGCCGGAGGGAACAACTCTGACCTTTGCCCTTGCCGGAAATCAGAACTGCGGCAAAACAACGCTGTTCAACCGTCTCACCGGTTCCAATCAGCATGTGGGAAATTTCCCCGGCGTCACCGTAGACCGGAAAGACGGCAAAATACGGGAACACGCCAATACCCTGGTGACCGATTTGCCCGGTATTTATTCCATGTCGCCCTATACCAGCGAGGAAATTGTTACCCGGCAGTTTGTACTGGACGAAAAGCCAAAGGGTATTATCAACATTGTGGACGCTACCAACATTGAGCGAAACCTCTACCTGACCATGCAGCTGATGGAGTTGGACGTTCCCATGGTGCTGGCGCTGAATATGATGGATGAAGTACGGGAAAACGGCGGTTCCATTCTGGTCAATGAGATGGAGGCAAGGCTGGGCATTCCCGTGGTACCCATTTCGGCGGCAAAAAACGAGGGTATTGACGAACTGATCGACCACGCCATCCACGTAGCACAATTCCAGGAACGACCGGGGCGCATTGACTTCTGTAAGGAAGATGATGCCGGAGGTGCTGTTCACCGCTGTCTCCACGGCATTATGCATCTCATTGAGGATCACGCCAGAACAGCTGGCATTCCCATCCGGTTTGCAGCGGCAAAGCTGGTGGAGGGTGACGCACTGATTCTGGAGCAGCTGAAGCTGAGCCAGAATGAAAAGGAACTGCTGGAGCATATCATTGTCCAGATGGAAGAGGAACGTGGTCTGGATCGTGCCGCTGCCATTGCAGATATGCGCTTCAAATTCATCCAGAGCATCTGTGATGCCACTGTCATCAAGCCCCAGGAGAGTAAGGAACACATCCGCAGTACAAAGATTGACCGGATCCTGACGGGAAAGTATACGGCAATCCCATCGTTTATCGTCATTATGGCGCTGGTGTTCTTTCTGACGTTCAATGTCATCGGCGCCGGACTTTCCAGTCTGCTGGAATGGGGCATCGGCGCACTGACAGATTGGATAGACAGTCTCCTGACGGGATGGGACGTGAACAGCGTACTCCACTCCTTGGTCATTGACGGCATATGCAACGGCGTAGGCAGCGTACTGAGCTTTTTGCCCACCATTGTCACCCTGTTTTTCTTCCTGTCGCTATTGGAGGACAGCGGTTATATGGCACGTGTTGCCTTTGTCATGGACAAGCTGCTGCGTAAAATTGGTTTATCCGGACGAAGCATCGTGCCCATGCTCATCGGCTTCGGCTGTACTGTTCCCGGTGTCATGGCAACCCGGACGCTGCCCTCCGAGCGTGACCGGAAAATGACGATTCTGCTGACGCCTTTCATGAGCTGTTCTGCAAAGCTGCCCATCTATGCCTTTTTCACAGCGGCATTTTTCCCCAGGCACGGCAGTCTGGTCATGGTCGCACTGTATTTCGGCGGTATTCTCATGGGTATTCTGACAGCGGCACTGATGAAAGGCACCTTATTCAAGGGCAACGCAGTTCCCTTTGTCATGGAACTGCCCAACTATCGTATGCCGGGTGTCAAGAATGTACTCCAGCTGCTGTGGGACAAGGCTCGGGATTTTTTGCAGCGTGCCTTTACAGTTATTTTTCTTGCCACCATTGTGATCTGGTTCTTGCAGACCTTTGACTACCATCTGAATGTGGTTGCAGATTCCCAGGACAGCCTGCTGGCGTCTGTTGCTGGAATCATTGCGCCGATCTTCAAGCCTCTTGGTTTCGGGGACTGGCGTATCTCCACGGCGCTCATCTCCGGCTTTATTGCAAAGGAAAGTGTTGTTTCCACGCTGTCGGTGCTGTTCGGTTCGACAGAAACGCTCCTGGCAGTGCTTTCCCCTCTAGCAGCGGTATGCCTACTGGTATTCTGCCTGCTGTATACGCCGTGTGTTGCAGCAATTGCCTCGATTCGCCGGGAACTGGGCGGAAAATGGGCGCTGTTTGTTGTAATCGGGCAGTGCGTCATTGCATGGGTCGCTGCTTCGGTGGTACATCTGGTGGGAATGCTGTTCGGGGTGATGTGATATGACCTGGGCAGATGGAATAATCCTGCTGCTTCTGGCTGCGGCAGTGGGCATAGCAGTGCGGCATATATTCCGGCATCGTTCAGAGCCGTGCAGCGGATGCTGCGGCGATTGTCAGAAGTGCGATAAAAAGGAAACATAAATAACAACAGGAAAACTTACGGGCGGCTAATAGCCGCCCCTACTATGTTATCACAATTAAAACTTAATTTTTTTAACCCCATTGTAGTACCCTGTCACATCTAAAAATGTATCTTACCCGCTTTCAAAAAGGTTGCTCAGGCTGCTGGTCCAGCTGAGCACAGCTGGCGAGGTCCAGGGCGAGTAGCCCTGGCAGAGT
>JBJFHO010000138.1:0-2475 GCA_051893675.1 Ruminococcus sp.
TCTCGTTTTTTTCGAGATTGCAGTCTTTTTTGTTGGAGACTTTTTTTACAGCCCCATTAAAAAATCACGAAAAATTTGCACCGGATTCGTGCGGTTGCGGAGAATGCGGCGAGCGGATGATATCTGCCCCTACAATGGGTTTCAGAAACAGTGGTCGTCCTCACCCCTGCCACGGTTCCGCATACACCGAATCCACGCCGAGATATTCCTCCAGCGTCAGGTCATATTTCTGTATTTCCCTTGCCGTATCCACACCCACATACCGGATATGCCACGGCTCATACTTATAGCCAGTGATTGTCTCTTTCCCCTTTGGAAAACGAATGATAAAGCCGTATTCGGCGCAGTGCTGCGCCAGCCATGCCGCTTCAGGCGTTTCTCCAAAGGCATCGTCAATGGTATTGCAGTCAATGGTCAGCCCGGTCTGGTGCTCGGAATGTCCCGGACGTGCCGAAAAGGTATCCGCCTTTTCCCAGCCGTATAATTCGCAGTAATTGTTGTAAATCTTCACCTGATAGGCATAGTCCCGGTAATCGGAGCCGTCATAGATATCCAGCCCCTCTGCCGCTGCCCCATCGCAGAGCTGTTCAAATGCTGCCTCTGCTGTAGGCTGCAAGCCCGGATTGTATTCCTCCGGCAAACCGTAGGACTTGTTGACAATGAGAATGCCATCCACATAGGTGCAGCCGCTGTGTTCCTCCAGTCGGCGCACTGCCAGCTGAATGCATTCCTCCGGAGAGGTCAGCAGACAGGTTCCCTGCGCCTTACCGGTGACAACACCGTTTTCGTCCACATCTGCAATGGCGCTGTCACTGATTTCCCAGTGGATGCTGCTGTCCAGCTGCACGGTGTTACCCTCCAATACTGCCAGAAAGCCATCCGGCACCGCCTGGGTTTCATCCGCTTTTGCATTCGCCGCAGCAGAATTCCCGGGCTGGTCATGTACATGGGGCACAAACAGCAGCCAGACGGCAAATATCAGCACGCCCAGGCAGATTGCCAGAGAAGTCCAGCCGATTCCCTTTGAAAGCTTTGGATTCCATTGTCTCGCCATTTTTATTCACGTCCTTGTTTTTGTTTCCCGGAGAATGCTGCAATTACTATGCCATGTAGATGACTTCCTCATTTGTCACAATCCAGCCGCCCAACGAATTTTCAGCATCCGTATCAAATGCATACTGGATCATGGTAATTTCTGCAATATCCTGCGGGTCAATCGGTTCCTCGTAGCAGAGGATCTCGGTTTCTGTGTTCCCGTCCTCGCTCCATTCTGCATAGTGGTTGCAGGAAATATATTCTTCTGTCTGTGTCTCCTCATCTGTGACAGCATCATCCGTTGTTATTTTCCGACCGTCTTTCAGCGTCAGCGTATAGATCACCATCTGATCCTCACAGCTCATTGCATCCGGGTGAGAGATCTGTGCAGACAGTGTTTGCAGCTTGATCTCACCATAGGCATACTCTGCCGTGATCGGCTCTGCCACCGGGAAATCCAATTGCAGCTGCGTATGCCAGGTTCCGGCAACAGCACAATCAGATGCATCATACAATTCCCGATTCTTTTCCTCTGTCAGTTGGTCATAATTCTGCGCATCCCAGTATGCTTTCCACTGGTTTATATCAAATGCCTCCGGCAATTCGCCTTCTTCCAGCCCGACCAGTGCATCTTCTCCCAGTGTCTCCCGGATATATGCACTTCTCCACTCGTTCTGCATTTCCTGTATGGCATCGTATATGGTCTGGATCTGCTGACTTGTGTAAAAGTTTCGGAAAGTGATGTCCAGCGTCTTTCCCTGAAGATCCGTATCGGTAATAAACAAGTTCAGATAGTATACGTTTTCCGCCGTTTCATCGGCACGGATGGTGCAGGTCTGCCCGACATAGGAAAGCTGTTTCGAAGTACCATCGGCATCCACAACAGCATATTCCACCAAAGGGCTGGTCTGATCCGGAATAAGCTTTACGCCATTTTCCACTGTGAGTTCAAAGCTGATCATGGTCTGGCTCTGATCTCCGTACATACCCAGCAAAGAAAACTGTACATCCGGATTGGTGCTGTCGAAGCTTGCCCCCGGCATGGTCAGGAGATTTTCCATCTTCTCCGGGGATTCCGGTGTCTCTGTGACAAACAGGCTCCGGAAGAACTTGTCCATCCCGCCGAGACCAGCCGCCGCAGTGATCATAGTGCCGCCTGTTACCAGCACCACCGCTGCAGCCAGTACTGCTGTCAGCTTTGTGAGCCGGAAGCGATTCCGCCGCTTTTCTGCGGATACCATTCTCGTTTTTGCAAACACCCGTTCCCTGACAGCGTCTGCGGCAATGGGCTGAACAGAGATCTCCGGCACGCCGTTTTTCTCCGGGTCATAGTGATCAAATAAATCATGGCAATTGCATTTCATAATATGTCTCCTTTCCTTAGGGTCTGTTTAAGATCTGGAGACAGTCGGATTTTCGAGCAGATTTTCGTCCTGACGA
>JBJFHO010000139.1:0-11456 GCA_051893675.1 Ruminococcus sp.
AAAAGCTGCAAGCATATGACGTGCAAAGCCGTCAGGCGGTCTTTGTGCGGTGTTGTCGTAAGTATCATAACAGAGTTTCGACAATTTGTCAAGCTGATGGTTTCCATCGCAATGCAAACCGATCTGCGTGCCATCTTACACAATTTTACCAGTATACCAATTGTAGGGGCGAACTTTGTTCGCCCGTTGAGTAATTCTCAGAATTTTGCGGGCGAACACAGTTCGCCCCTACAGTTTCCAGCCTTTTTACGCTTCATTGCAATTTGCATGATGCACCATGATTTACACATTATGCATTCAGGAGGATCACCCATGTCTGAACGTCAATTCCACATCCAATGTGCCCCCGGTGAAGTGGGACAGTATGTCTTTCTTCCCGGCGATCCCGGACGGACGGCAATGATCGCAGGCTATCTGACAGATGCCCGAAAGGTTGCCCAGAGCCGGGAATTTACCACCTATACCGGAAAAATCGGCGATACGCCTGTCAGCGTCACTTCCACCGGAATCGGCGGTCCCTCTGCCGCCATTGCCATGGAGGAGCTGGTCGCACTGGGTGCCCACACTTTCATCCGCATTGGCACCTGCGGCGGTATGCAGCCGGAACTGATACCAGGAACGCTTATCATTCCCACCGGTGCCATCCGTATGGAGGGAACGACGCAGGAATATCTGCCTCTCGCTTTTCCGGCAGTACCTGACTTTTCTCTGGTGCAGCATCTGGTATGCGCTGCCCAGTCCCTTGCATATCCTTATAGCACCGGCGTAGTGCAGTGCAAAGATTCTTTTTATGGGCAGCATGACCCGGAATCCATGCCCATCTCTCATACATTGCTGAATCACTGGCAGGCATGGAAAGCAGCCGGCGCTCTGGCATCCGAAATGGAATCCGCCGCATTGTTTATTGTAGCTGCTGCCCGGCATGTCCGCTGCGCCACAATACTGCAAATGCTGTGGAATCAGGAACGGGAACAGGTTGTGCGGGATAATGCCCATGCAGAAAATGATATGACACATGCGGTAGAAACCGCGGTGCAAGCCATGACGGCAGCCATTGAGGAAGATTTGAGGCAGCATCGTACAAAGAACACCTGATGGCTTTTACGGCATTGCCCCAACAGAAGTTACATGAAAGAGGACGAGGATCTTGGCAAGTATATTTTGTATTGAAGATGACAACGGCATACGAGAACTGATCACCTGCGCATTGCAGTCCGGCGGCTATACAGCGGAGGGATTCCCCAGCGGCAAGGCTTTTTTCCAGCGGATGCAGACGGCTACCCCGGCACTGATCCTGTTGGATATCATGCTCCCCGACGAGGACGGCATCTCCATTTTAAAACGCCTGAAATCCGAACCGGCAACACAGGATATCCCGGTGATCATGCTCTCTGCAAAATCCACGGAGATCGACAAGGTTACCGGACTGGAAAACGGTGCGGATGATTACATCACGAAGCCCTTTGGTATCATGGAACTGCTGTCCCGTATCAAGGCAGTACTCCGCCGGAGCCATCCGGCAGAACCGGAACAGCCCCATGTTCTGGCTGTCCAGGAGCTTGTCATTGACCTGGATCAGCGCACAGTAATGTTCCAGAACACAGAAATTCCTTTGACATATAAAGAATTTGAACTGCTGTCCTATCTGGTGCGGAACCGTGGCACGGCGATCTCACGAGACCGGCTTCTGGAACAGGTCTGGGGCTTTCAGTATGAGGGGGAGACCCGCACGGTTGATGCCCATATCAAAACGCTGCGGCAAAAACTGGACGCTGCCGGATGTCAGAATTTTATTCATACGGTTCGAGGTTACGGGTATAAGATCGGAGGATAAGACATGGACTGGATCGCATGGATTGCCCTTGCTGTGGCTGTCAGCCTGCTGATTATTCTGGGCATGGCGTATATGCACCTGAAACAGCATATGCAGCAGCAGCATATTGAGGAACAGAAAACGCTGAATGCCCTGCGGCAGGAAATGAGCCGCACACAAAAGGAATTATACCACGAAAAAGATATTATCGGACTGATTCAGGAACACATGGTTGAGGGTATCCTGATTCTGGATGATTCCGATAAGATACAACTGGCAAACCGTACAGCCACAACACTGCTGGAAATTGCCAAGGGGGAATGGGAGGATAAGTCCATTTTCATTCTTACCGACAATCAGGACTTCCTGAATGCCCTGCGTAAATCCAAGACAGAACACCATGATTCTGTCCGCCAGCTCCTGCAAATTGATGGGAAATATATCCGTGCCCATATCAGCCGTGTAGAAATGGGCGGCATTTTCGGCACCATCATCCTCCTGGTAGATGTGACCTACAGCGTCAAGGCGGAGAAAATGCGGCAGGAATTCACGGCGAATGTCTCCCACGAACTGAAAACGCCCCTGACGACCATCAAGGGCTTCGGCGAAATGTTCGGCAGCGGCATGATCACCAAGACAGAGGATGTACTCAAATACGGCGCCATGATCGAACGGGAAAGCGAACGGCTGCTCTTTCTCATCAACGATATCATCCGCCTCTCTGAAATCGAGGAGCATACAGAAATGCTGGATACGCCGGTGAAACTTGCTGCCTCCGCCAGAAGTGCCATTCAGATACTGGAACCCCAGATCCGGCAGAGTCAGATTCAGGTGGCATTGGAAGGTACCTGTCTCCTGCTGCACAGCAACGAGGGGTATATCCGGGAACTGTTCATCAATCTCATCGACAATGCCATCAAATATAACAATGCCGGCGGTCAGGTACACATTGCCATTGCCCACGTGGAACAGCAGGCAAAAATCATTGTCTCCGACAACGGCATCGGGATTCCCCTGAACGCCCAGAGCCGGATTTTCGAACGATTTTACCGTGTGGACAAAAGCCGTTCCAAACAGCGTGGCGGTACAGGTCTGGGGCTGTCCATTGTCAAACATATCGTTGACTGCCACGACGGCACCATCTCTCTCCGCAGTGAACTGGGAAAAGGCACGGAGATCACCATTTTACTGCCCATTGAGAACAGAGCACCGTAAAGGCAATACCACATAAAGATTGTACGTCATATGCGCAGTCAGATTTTTTGTCAGATGAAACAAAAAGCGGAGTGAATACTTTGTGTATTCACGAGCATTTTTGTGAAATATGACAGAAAATCTGCAAGCAGATGATGTGCAAAGCCGTCAGGCGCTCTTTGTGCGGTGTTGCCTAATGGAAACACACAGAAAGGGCTGTTGCAAGGACAGTCAAATCCTGGTTCACGGGTCGATGTGGGCATCGACCCCTACAAAACGTCATACAATTCGTGGCAATTTGTAGGGTGCGATGCCCACATCGCACCGTTTTCCTTTCGGATTCTGACTGCCTGCAACAGCCCCTTTTGTATTCGCCTTATGACGGTATCACCGGAATCTGCGTTACGATACGCATCAGAAACCGCATCAAAGTAAGGACATCTTTCTGATCGACCACTTCATCCTGATAGCAATCCGCCTGGAGCAGCTGCACATCATCGGCAGTCACCTGCCCCAGCATGATCTGCTGCATGAGAACCACATCTGCCAGGCTGATCTCCCCGTCCATATTGATATCTCCCATTTTGGTGCAGATGGATATGCCTCTGGGCACGGTATTGGTCGTAGTCGTACCAGTGGAGATCAGATCTGTCACTGTCCCTGTCGTAGTCACTGTGGTTTCGACAGCTTGTCCCGGCATCCACGCTCCCTCCAGAGGTGTTTCAGAAGAGATCATCACCAGTTCCCAATAGTAGAAATAATATTCCGGGTCATTCTCCAGATAGCTCACGCCAATGCCGATATATTCATATTCTTCTCCCAGCATAGCGGCACGGTGGGACGGGGAATTCTTCCATGCCTCCACCACTGTTTCCGGCGTCTCATAGCCAGCGGCAACATTCTCTGCCGCAAAACAATTGGTATCCAATCCCACTTCGCTCACGATCGTAAACCAATCCTCGCCGGACGGTCTTGTATGACCATATGACTGCTGCTGTTCCTGGGCACGGATAGAAGCTGCCTCCAGCAAAACCGGCGCAAGCAGCAGCGGCTCCAGTCCGTTTTCAGCACGAAAGGCATTGACCAGCACAGCAGCTTCTTCCGGATATCCGCTCATATCCGGTATCTCCGCCTGATGCTCTGCCGCCGCCCGCAGTCCGCTTGTGTGCAGTGAAAAAACAGAAAGGCAAACTGCCAGGATACAGACCATACAACTTCGTATCAAGTGTTTCATACTATCACGCTCCTTTGCAATATCTACACGAACTCATTATCTCCATTATAGCATATATCACAAAAGATTGCAACATCTTCGGAAAAAATACAGTAAATTTTTTGTGTTCTTTATGCAAAAAACACCGTATGAGAAACTCACACGGTGTTTTCCAGATATGATTCGATATCCAGCGACACAAATTACTTCTGTGCTGCTTCGTCTTCCTTACGGATCTGTGCACGCTTGATCTTGCCGCCCAGTGTTTTCGGCAGCTCATCCACATATTCAATGATACGGGGATATTTATACGGCGCAGTAGTATGCTTTACGTGATTTTGCAGTTCCTTGGTCAGCTCCGGGCTGGGAGTATATCCCTTTGTCAGAACGACAGTTGCCTTTACCACCTGACCACGGATGGGATCCGGTGCCGCAGTAATGGCGCACTCCAGAACTGCCGGATGCTCAATGAGGGCACTTTCTACCTCAAACGGCCCGATGCGATAGCCGGAGCACTTGATAACATCATCATTTCTGCCCACGAACCAATAGTAGCCGTCTGCATCCCGTTCAAAGACATCGTGAGGGCAATAGCTGCCGCCACCCAGTACTTCCTCTGTCATTTCCGGATTGTTGTAATATCCAACGAACAGACCGGTAGGCCATGCTTTTTTCAGATTCTGCATGACCAGAACGCCATGTTCATTGTCCGCTGCCGGTGCACCGTCCTCCTCACGCTGCAATGTGATATCATACAGCGGCGAGGGCTTTCCGGTAGAGCCGGGCTTCGGGGTGATCCACGGGAAGTTTGCTATCAGAACAGTACCCTCTGTCTGGCCAAAGCCCTCCCGGATTTCCTTGCCAGTCAGTTCCTTCCAGCGGTTGAATACCTCCGGATTCAGCGGTTCGCCGGCTGTGGTGAAGTTCTCCACGCTGGAGAGATCGTAGGATGCCACATCCTCCTGGAGCATGAACCGATACATCGTCGGCGGTGCGCAGAAGGTGGTGAGCTTGTAATCCTGAATCTTCTGGAGCAGCTTCGTGGGGATAAACTTGTCCATGTCATATACGAACTGTACTGCACCGCAGATCCACTGCCCGTAAATCTTGCCCCAGCCGAACTTTGCCCAACCGGAATCGGAAACGCTCATGTGCAGCTTGTTCTCCTGCACCTGATGCCAATATTTCGCAGTGACAATGTGTCCCAGAGGGTGGGTGTAGTTATGCTGAATCATCTTCGGCTCGCCGGTGGTGCCGGAAGTGAAGTATACCAGCATAGTATCCGTTGCCTTTGTGCCAGCTTCGCCTGTGGGACGTGCAAACTCAGTGGAAAATCCGCTCACTTCATCCTGGAAGCTTCTCCAGCCTGCACGCTCACCGTTTACGACAATTTTATTGACAATAGTGGGAACAGAAGCCTGTGCCTGCTCCACCTGTTCAACAACATAGTCATCATTGATGCATATCATGGTGTGAATCTTTGCGCTGTTTCCACGATAGATCAGGTCTTTTTTCGTCAGCTGGAGAGAACCCGGAATCAGGATGGCACCGATCTTATGGAGTGCCACAGCGCATACCCAGTATTCCCAGCGGCGGCGCAGGATCATCATGACAACTGTGCCCTTCCTGATGCCAAGGCTCAGGAAATAATTCGCAGCCTGGTTGGACAGCAGGGAGATGTCCGTGAATGTGAATGTACGTTCCTCGCCGTGATCATCGCACCAGACAAGTGCTTTTTTCTCCGGCTCCTGCTTTGCCCATTCGTCAATGATGTCAAAGCCGAAGTTGAAGTCCTCCGGGATGTTCACACGATAATTCTGTTTGAAATCCTCATAGCTGTCAAATTCAATACGCGGTAAATATTTGTCGAGCAGCATAATGCAAATGCTCCTTTTCTATTCGATATTTTTTGCAATTTTCTGCAAACCCGCCTGTATACATTACAAAAAATTGGCGGCATTATTTTTATTATACTATATTCCCCTGGTATTGTCAAGGACAATCTCACGTTTTCCTTGCATTTGCAAAAATGTTTGTTTTTCCGATGCCGACTGCTGTTTTTCTACAGCGGACGGGGAAATTTTGTTTCGAAAATTACTTGACAAGCTGAAAAAATGTGGTATAATAGATAAAAGCGTATTCGCAGATTCATTTTTGTGAACACGCCAAAACACAAGAAAGGCAGGTGAATCTCATGCAAAACCGTACATATCATCCGAATCATCCCAACGTAAAACTGAACAGCAAAAAAAGCAACCGAAGCATGATCATTCCCTGCGCTCGGCAGATCTGACATATCAGTCTGATCTTATTCCGGAAATCCATGCACCTTTGCTTTGGGCAGAGGTGCATTTTTTGTTTCCAGAGTGATGCGTGAAATGTATAATTATAGTATTGTCTACGGCGATAAATTTGAGACAATGCCGTGCAAAGCCGTCAGGCGCTCCTTGTGCGGTTTGCCTTAAAAATCCATAAACGATACATTCCATTGCTCCCCGGCGCAGGTACAACAGAAAGGAACAGAAATGCTCACATTAAATGGAAAATACAACGAAGCAAAGATCTTTACAGATCACATTGACGACACCGCTGTGGGGCAGATCATTCAGCTGTGCAATCAGCCCATGGCAGAAGGCGCAAGGATCCGCATTATGCCGGATGTCCACGCCGGAGCTGGCTGCACCATTGGCACTACAATGACCATTACGGACAAGGCGGTGCCAAATCTGGTAGGTGTGGATATTGGCTGCGGCATGGAAGTTGTCCGGCTGAAGGAAACCCATCTGGAACTGCAAAAGCTGGACAAGCTGATCTATCAGAAGATTCCCTCCGGCTTTTCCATCCGGGAAAAAGCCCACCGCTATGCACAGAACATTGACCTGACAAAGCTGTACTGCTACAAGTATATCCATCCCATCCGTGCAGAGCGGAGTATCGGCACACTGGGCGGCGGCAATCACTTCATTGAAGCAGACAAGGGCAGTGACGGCAGTCTCTACCTGGTGCTGCACTCCGGCTCACGGCACCTGGGCGTGGAAACGGCGCAGTATTACCAGGAAGAGGCATACCGCCGTCTCAATGGCTGCTCCAAGGCAGACCTGGACGCCCTGATCGCCGATCTGAAAGCTGCCGGAAAGGAAAAGCAGATCCAGACAGAATTGCAGAAGCGGAAAAATACCAAATACACCAACGTGCCGAAGCCTCTTGCCTACACCGAGGGAGAGCTGTTTGAACAGTATCTCCACGACATGAAGCTGGTACAGGAATTTGCCATGTGGAATCGCAAGGCAATGATGGATGAACTCATCAAGGGCATGGGACTGCATGTGACAGAACAGTTCACCACTATTCACAATTATATTGACACAGAACACATGATTCTGCGCAAAGGTGCCGTTTCGGCACAGCTGGGTGAAAAGCTGCTGATTCCCATCAACATGCGTGACGGCAGTCTCATCTGCGTGGGAAAGGGCAATCCCGACTGGAATTATTCCGCCCCCCACGGTGCAGGCAGAGTGCTTTCCCGTTCTGCCGCCCGGAACACGTTTACTGTATCGGAATTCAAAAAGCAGATGAACGGCATCTACACCACTTCTGTCAGCAAGGACACCCTGGACGAGTGTCCTATGGCGTATAAGTCCATGGAGGAAATTTTGCAGTGCATTGGCGATACGGTAGAGGTTGTGGATATCATCCGTCCCATTTATAATTTCAAGGCAGGTGAGGAAGCATGAAGCAGTTTGTCCCCTTTGAGAAATGCAGTAAAAAGGAACAAAAACGCCGCAATGCACTCCAGCGGAGAGATTGGGGCGGCATTGACCCGGTGACAAAAGTAGCGGAAACCAACGCCAAGTGCTATCGCCGGAAAGAAAAGCATCCGAAACAAATGGAGCATGAATGGTAAGAGTCTGTTTAACAGGCTCTAAGAGCAAAGTCCCTTGTCACACAGCTCGTCTCGACAATATCACAGATTCTATCCCACAAAATAATCCATAACTCCGATTTTGTGAAAAAACATGTTTTCCACTTGACAAACCGTGCCGAATTCATTATAATATAGGATAGAATATCGAAATGCAGTGAAAAGGAGGAGTATCCTGCACCGGATTCTTCAGAGAGAAAACGGTTGGTGCGAGTTTTCGGACGGTGCAGGAAAAGGTAGCCTTGGAGCAGTGCAGATGAAGTTCTCTTCCGGAGAATGGGTAATCTGCACCGGGTGCGCCCGTTCCAGCGCAGGCAGAGGTTCTCTGCAATGAGTGCGGCAATTTTCCATTGCCGAATTCAGGTGGTAACACGGACAAATGTTCGCCCTGAGCAATCTTTCAGATTGCCGGGGTATTTTTTATTGCGGCAATCAGCACATATTATACATGGAAAGGAAAGTAACTATGAAACAGGAACTGGCAAAATCCTACCAGCCCAAAGACTTCGAAGACCGCATCTACCAGATGTGGAACGACAGCGGCAGCTTCACACCTCATGTGGATTCGGAAAAGGAACCCTACACCATTGTGATTCCCCCACCCAATATCACCGGTCAGCTGCACATGGGTCACGCACTGGACGAAACCTTGCAGGATATTCTCATCCGCTGGAAGCGCATGTCCGGCTACAGCACCCTGTGGCTGCCGGGTACAGACCATGCCTCCATTGCAACAGAAGCAAAGATCGTAGAAGCAATGCGCAAAGAGGGCATCAAGAAGGAGGATATCGGACGTGACGGCTTCCTGGAACGTGCCTGGGACTGGAAAAAACAGTACGGCGGTAGAATCGTAGAACAGCTGAAAAAGCTGGGTTCCTCCTGCGACTGGACAAGAGAACGCTTCACCATGGACGAGGGCTGCAATAAGGCAGTCAAGGAAGTTTTCATCAAGTACTATGAAGAAGGACTGATCTACCGGGGCGAGCGTATCATCAACTGGTGCCCGAAATGCCTCACCTCCATCTCCGATGCAGAGGTAGAATATGAAGATCAGGCAGGTCACTTCTGGCATCTGCGCTATCCTCTGAAAGACGGCAGCGGTTATCTGGAGCTGGCAACTACCCGTCCGGAAACACTTCTGGGCGATACTGCCGTAGCGGTAAATCCCAACGATGAACGCTATCAGCATCTGATCGGCAAGACACTGATCCTGCCGCTGGTTCATCGGGAAATCCCCATTGTTGCCGATGAATACGTTGAAATGGACTTCGGTACCGGCGTAGTTAAGATCACTCCGGCACATGACCCCAACGACTTTGAAGTTGGTCTGCGTCACAATCTGGAAGTCATCAATGTTATGACGGATGACGCCAAGATCACGGATGATTATCCCAAGTATGCCGGCATGGATCGCTATGAAGCACGCAAAGCGATCGTGGAAGATCTGAAAGCCGAGGGTGCACTGGTGGAGATCGAGGACTACAGCCACAATGTGGGCACCTGCTACCGCTGCGGTACGACCGTTGAGCCGAGAGTTTCCAAGCAGTGGTTTGTCAAGATGAAGCCTCTGGCACAGCCGGCAATTGATGCAGTGAAATCCGGCAGAACCAAGTTCGTTCCGGAGCGTTTCAATAAGATCTATTTCCACTGGCTGGAAAATATCAAGGACTGGTGTATTTCCCGTCAGCTGTGGTGGGGTCACCAGATTCCGGCGTTCTACTGCGATGACTGCGGTGAAATGGTTGTCACCAAGGAAAACAGCGCAGTCTGCCCCAAGTGCGGCAAGCCCATGCGTCAGGATCCCGATACGCTGGACACCTGGTTCAGCTCTGCCCTGTGGCCGTTCTCTACCCTGGGCTGGCCGGAACAGACGGAAGATCTGAACTATTTCTACCCCACCAATACACTGGTAACGGGCTATGATATCATTTTCTTCTGGGTAGTCCGCATGATGTTCTCCGGTCTGAAAAACATGGACGAAGTACCTTTCAACACCGTTCTTATCCACGGTCTGGTACGTGATGAACAGGGACGGAAGATGTCCAAGTCTCTGGGCAACGGCATCGACCCGCTGAAAGTCATTGAAGAATATGGTGCAGACGCCCTGCGCTTTATGCTGGCAACAGGCAATGCACCGGGCAATGATATGCGTTACAGTGACGACAAGGTAAAGGCTGCCCGGAATTTCGCCAACAAGCTGTGGAATGCATCCCGATTCATTCTGATGAATCTGCCGGATGATTTCCAGTACAACGGTCTGCCGGAGGAGCTGGAGCTGGAAGATCGCTGGATCGTATCCAAGTTCAATGCTGTGGCAAAGGAAGTGGTTGAAAATCTGGATAAGTTCGAGATCGGCGTAGCAAGTGCCAAGATCTACGACTTCATCTGGGATGTATACTGCGACTGGTATATCGAACTGACAAAGCCCAGAATCCAGGCTGGCGGCGCTGCTATGGAAAAGGCTCAGGCTGTTCTGGTATGGGTAATGCGTGGTATGCTGAAACTGCTGCATCCGTTTATGCCCTATATCACCGAGGAAATCTGGCAGGTACTGACAGACGGCGAATCCATGATTATCACAGAATCTTATCCGGTTTATGAGGAACAATACGACTATGCCGATGCAGCACAGTTCGAAAAGGTGATCGACGCCATCCGTGCAATCCGCAACCGCCGGACAGAATTGCAGGTTCCGCCATCCAAGAAGGCACGTGTCTGCATTGAAACTACAGAGCCGGAGCTTTACAAGAGCACTGCAATATTCTTCGAGAAACTGGCATCTGCTTCTGCGGTAGAGGTGGGCGCAAGCTTCGATATGCCGGATGCAGCTACTGCCGTAACAGACAGCGTGAGAATTTTCATTCCTATGGATGAACTGGTGGACAAGGACAAGGAACTGGCACGGCTGAAAAAGGAACAGGAAAAGGTACAGAAGGATCTGGACTTCCTGAGCAAGAAGCTGTCCAATCAGGGCTTTTTGGCAAAGGCACCGGAACAGCTGGTAGAAGCAGAAAAGGCGAAGCTGGCAAAGGCGCAGGAAAAGATGGACAAGATCATGCAGTCCATGGCAGCGTTACAGTAAGCCTAAAATATTCTAGTATTCTGTAACATCTAAAAAATGTATCCTACCCGCTTTCAAAAAGGTTGCTCAAGCTGCTGGTCCAGCTGAGCACAGCTGGCGCAGGTCCAGGGCTGCGCAAGCCCTGGCAGAGTCCAGGGACAGCGTCCCTGGTCGCCGTCCGCAGACGGCGAAACACCCTGCGCCATACATTGGCGCGCGGAGAGGGTGGTGAGAAAAAGCGACAGCTTTTTCG
>JBJFHO010000140.1:0-11444 GCA_051893675.1 Ruminococcus sp.
TGGCAACTTCTTCAACAGAACGATAAGGGATTAGTATAAGAACGATAATAGCGTAACCCAAAGTCACGTGATTTCGGCATCGTCTGAAATTGCGTGACTTTTTTCTGAAATTGCCGGATTTGTATTGCGTATCTGTTTTGATTATTTTATCCATAGTATAGCATATCAGGGCGATTCTGTCAAATCGAAACGCTGATCATTTCTTAATTAGTCATTGGGCAAAGAAAGTCGCATTTTGTCAGAATCTTCTGTATTTTTTACGATATATTTCAAACTATTTGGGCAATATTCCTTGACATTCCTCTTTCTGAAATGTATAATGGTGATAGAAACTTGTTTTTTGCAAATACAATAAGAAAGGTGGAGTTGCTATGAAAAAAATACAATGCTGTATACTCGCTGCTGTGCTGGCAGCAACAAGTATTCCCATATCCGGAATTGCCAATGCGGCAGATACGCAAGAAAGTCTGAACGGCGATATTACTCTTGATGGTACAGTCAATGGAAAAGATACCGCCGCATTACAACAATATCTGTTGGGCAATCAGAAGTTGACAGCTGCTGCATGGAAAAATGCAGATCTGAATCAGGACGGTATTGTCAATGGCTTCGATCTGGCGATACTCCGGCAAGAGCTTGCAGAGCGTATTCGTTTGGATTATGCAGGCATTGTCATCAATGAAGCGTGTACTTCTAATCAGGGCACCTATCAGGATGCATCAGGAAATACACCGGATTGGCTTGAACTGTATAATGCTTCCGATCATGCCATTGATCTGTCAGGCTGCGGATTATCAGATGGGAAAAAGAATCTGTTCAAGTTTACATTCCCCGATGGTACAGTATTATCTCCCGGCGAATATCTGATGGTACTGTGTGATGATACCAATGTCACTGTGGGAGAGTTTCACGCAGCTTTTAAACTGAGTGCAGATGGGGAAACGATCCGGCTGTCCAGTCCGGATGGCCTATTGATCGACATGATGGAGATCCCGGCGCTTGAAGCAGACAGTACCTATGGGCGTTACACCAATGGTTCCGGTTCCTTTTCCGTTTTGACACCTACACCGGGGACAAGCAATGATAGCGGAAAAGTGATTGTAAATGTGGCTGAACCTATTTTTTCTGCGGAAGGCGGATTCTATGACGCTGCTTTCGATCTGACTGTCACAAGCAAGGAACAAAATGCGGTTTATTATACTACAGATGGCAGCGATCCCACGACTTCGGAAACGGCAATGCTATACACCGGGGCAATTTCCATTTATGATAACACAAACGAGCCAAACATATACAGTGCCATCCGTGATATCACGATTTCCTCATACTATCCCCCGTATCAGAAGGTGGATAAAGGCATCGTAATCCGTGCAGCTGCAAAGGATGCAGAGGGTAATTTCAGTGATGTTGTTACAAACAGCTATTTTGTGGGCAAAACGGCATCTTATTATAGCGACATGAAGGTCGTTTCCCTTGTGACGGACAGTGATAATCTGTTCAGCAGTGAAGACGGTATCTATGTCGTTGGTGATGCATATTATGCCTGGAAAGAAAGTGCGGCATATGTGAAATATGAGGATGGTGATACCCGCAATCCCACGAATTATAATCAGGACGGCAAAGAATGGGAACGTCCTGCTTCCATTCAGGTATTTGAAAACGGTTCACTGGCATATGCTACAGATATTGGTGTACGCATCGCCGGAAACTGGTCACGTGCCTATCCGCAAAAGAGTATCCGGTTCTATGCACGGAGTGAATACGGCGATTCTAACATGGAGTATGAATTCATTGACGGTCTGACAGATATGAACGGGAATGCCATCACTTCCTTTGATAAGATCACCCTGCGGAACGGAGGAACGGACTGCTATAATCTCCATTTCCGGGATGAACTGATACAGGATCTGGTATCGGACAGAGCAGTGGATGTCCAGGGAACAGAGCCGTGTATTCTCTTCATTGACGGGGAATTCTGGGGCGTATATAGTCTTACAGAAAAGATGGACGGCGATTATATTGAGTCTCATTACGGTATTGATAAAGACGATGTGACAACCATCAAATGCGGCGAGGTGGAAGGCTCAGAATCCGTGGCAAGCGAGTATCGGGCTTTTGCCAACTGGGCAATGTATGCGGATATGACAGATGAGGCAAATTATCAGAAGGTCTGCGATGTGATTGACATACAAAGCCTTATGGATTACATTGCGATTGAGACCTATATCAATAACTATGACTGGTCCAACAGCATATCCGGCTATTTGAACAACTGGCAGATGTGGCGTACCAATACCGTTGATGCATCCAATCCCTATGCAGATGGGAAATGGCGGTTTATGCTTTACGATACGGAATTTTCTACAGAACTATTCCAGTCTGCCGGAACCAGCTATGGCTACGATTCTTTGAATTCCATGTATCGGGAAGAGACCTGGTCGAATTTTTCATTGTTGTTCTATAACCTGCTCAACAATGACACATTCCGGGAACAGTTTTATGCAAATTACCTTGAGATCATGGAGGATAATTTTGAACCGGATGCTGTAAATGATCGCATCACCCAATTTGTCGACAGACTGAGACCGGCAATTACTGCAACGAATATTCGTTACGGCAACGCATGGATCAATTCGAACTATGACAGCGAATTGGAACTGCTGCGGAACTTTTTCAATCTTCGTCCTGATTACGCAAAGCTGTATCTGGATATGCTGGTGGGAAATGAAACGGCAGATTTCGGAGAAAATCTTCTGCCCAACGCTTCCAGTATGGGACATTATGCGACGAATGGCGGCGCAGCTGTCTTTTCAGCTGATGCAGCCCAGAACAGTCTTAGCGTCAATGTCACTGCCCTTGGAGAAAATGCTTGGGATATCCAGGCGCAATTCCCCAACCTGACGCTGGAAAAGGGGAAGGTATATCGTCTGACATTTGAAGCATCCTGCCCACAATATTCCAAAATGGATCTGGGATTTACCCATCAGGTAGGTTCGGAATACATTGGCTTTGGATATGCGGATTTGTATCTGACACCGGAAATGCAGGAGTATACCCTCAGTATTCCGGTATCTGAGGAGACCAATACCAACTGGAGCCTATTCTTTAATTTCGGCAGTCATGTGGGAAATTACACTGTCCAGAATGTCAGGTTGGTGGAAATCTCTTTTTGATTGGTTCTGATCAATCCACTGAATTATAATTGAAAAAGCTGTTGCATTTCACACGATGCAACAGCTTTTTTATTTGCGATGTTCTGATTTATTTGCGCTTTCTCCGAATCCGTCTCATATTGTTTTGGAGAAAATTACCTTTCTATAGGTATCAAAGTGCACCCACTTTGCGAAAAATGCTTTCTGATCTGCTTCGCTTGTTTCAGCATATTCTTTCAGGAATTGCTGGATCTCATCGTCGGATTTCGCAAGTACTTCAAAGCCTCTGCCGTTGATGACAGGCACATTTCCATAGGTGTACTCCGTTGCCGAAAGGATTTCTGTGATCTTTCTCTCACGGACTCTGACAGCCACGCCATCTCTCAGCACGATAATATCAAAACTGTCGGGATACTGATAGCTCTCTCCGGATACAGGGATTTCATCCCCAACGGTATATGTGCAGTTTACCGGCTGATATTTCAGGACATTCAGACTGGCGGTGTCATAGTAGAACTCCTCGAAAATGTCCCCTCTTGCTTCCAGCTCGCCCAGCTTGAAAGAAGCCTTATCTGCGGCATTCCCAGCCTTTTCACTGACAGCTTCCACAACACCGCAGGCGGATGTCATATTTGTTACACGGTCGATCAGGATCAGTTCGCCCAGGGTCTTGTGCTTCGAGAACAGGTCTACTACAATGCCCTCTGTCAGCAGGATCTCGCAAACTGCGATTTCATTTTTATGCAGGGTATCTGTCTGGAGCTGTGCACCGGTATTGACATCAATGGCGAAATTGACCTTGGTCAGAATGCCGGGAATTGTTTTGGTGCCCAGCTTCATAAGATAATCCTTACCAATCTGCAGTGTATCGTCATCCATCCAAAGCAAAGAAACTGTCAGCTTCTTATAGACGGCAATTTCTGTATCTTTCGTCAGCACGCAGCCACGGGATACATCCACTTCCCGATCCAGCGAAATGGTGACTGGCTGTCCCTCGTATGCGGTCTGTACGCTTTTATCCGTCATCAGGATGCCCTTGACAACTGCCTTTTCACTGCTGGGCAGTGTGACGATCTCATCGCCCACAGAAATGCTGCCGGATTCAATCTGTCCCTGAAAGCCACGGAATGTATGGTCAGGACGGCAAACTCTCTGTACCGGCATATAGAAGCCCTGTTCGGTATTATCAGAGTGAATATCCACTGTTTCCAGATATTCCAGAAGCGGAACACCGGTGTACCATGGGATATTCTCCGATTTTACAGTGACATTGTCCCCTTCTGTTGCAGAAAGCGGAATAATCTCTACATTTTCCAGAGACAGTTCGTTTTTCAGTTCCTCGATCTGTGCAAGAATCTCCTGGAATCTTGATTCGCTGTAGCCCACCAGATCCATTTTATTGACTGCAAATACAAAGTAACGGATACCCATGAGCTTGCAGATTCTCGCATGACGTCTGGTCTGCACCAGAACACCCTGGGATGCGTCAATGAGGATAACTGCCAGATCCGCAAAGGATGCGCCGACTGCCATATTTCTTGTATATTCCTCATGTCCCGGCGTATCTGCTACAATAAAGCTGCGGTGATCGGTTGTAAAATAGCGGTATGCCACGTCAATGGTAATCCCCTGTTCCCGTTCTGCCATTAGCCCGTCCAGCAAAAGAGAATAGTCAATGGCACCGCTGCGGCTGCCTACCTTACTGTCCAGTTCCAGCGCTTTTTCCTGGTCGGCGTACAGCAGCTTTGCATCATACAGAATATGTCCGATCAATGTGGACTTGCCGTCATCCACACTGCCGCAGGTGATAAATTTCAATAAGCCTTTCATTAAAAATATCCCTCCCGTTTTCTGCGCTCCATGCTGCCTGCTGCTTCGTTGTCAATGACTCTGGAAGTACGCTCAGAAGAGACAGAACTGAGTGTTTCTTCAATAATCTCGTCCAGTGTAGATGCCGTTGATCCAATGCCTCCTGTCAGCGGATAGCAGCCCAGTGTCCGGAAGCGTACCGATTTGTATTCCGGCTTCTCACCCGGCAAAAGGGGAAATCTGTCATCGTCAACCATAATGATATTGCCGTCACGGTTAACAACCGGACGTTCTGCTGCAAAGTACAGGGGCACAATGTCGATGTTCTCCCGTTTGATGTACTGCCAGATATCCTTTTCCGTCCAGTTGGAAATCGGAAATACACGGATGCTCTCCCCTTTTTTGATCTTGGTATTGTAGAGCTTCCACATTTCCGGACGCTGATTTTTCGGATCCCAGGCATGTGCTTCATTGCGGAAGGAGAAGATGCGTTCTTTGGCACGGGATTTTTCCTCATCCCGTCTGCCGCCGCCGAATGCTGCGGTAAAACCATACTTGTTCAGAGCCTGTTTCAGCGCCTGGGTCTTCATAATATCTGTATATGCAGAGCCGTGATCAAAGGGGTTGATGCCCTGATCGACACCGTCCTGATTGATATATTCGATCATTTCGATGCCGAGCTTTTCGGCAGTCTTATCACGGAACTCGATCATTTCCTTGAATTTCCATGTTGTATTGACGTGCAGAAACGGGAACGGCGGTTTTTCCGGATAAAATGCCTTCATGGCAAGATGCAGCATTACAGAGCTGTCTTTGCCGATGGAATAGAGCATTACCGGTTTTTCACACTCTGCCGCAACCTCACGGATAATATAGATTGCTTCTGCTTCCAGTTCGTCAAGATGTGAGAATTCGCTCATGCGGTTTCCTCCTTAATATTGATTGGACTCCTTCTGATTGACAGGGATCTCTGAGATTTCACCATTGGGGTGCTCTATGATCCACCGCAGAATATCGCCCTCTTTTTCTGTATGTACAAGACTGCCCATGCCGCCCATATCAGCACCCAGATAAAACCGGATGGCATGTACGGGACACTCCTTAATACAGGAAGTGCAGCCCCAGCAATCTTTTGGATATTTGATGTATGCCTTTTTATCTGCGCCGATCTTGATCAGTGTTCCGGGACAGACGGTATGACACTTTCCGCATCCGATGCAGGTTTGTTTATTGATCATGATGCTCATATGTCTGCCCTCCTTCCACCAGATTTCTCAGGATGATCCGGATCTCTCCGTTCTCCAGCCGGGAATTGACATATTTCCGCCAGTTTACGTCATCCTTTTCCGGATAGTCCAGATTTTCAGCAAAGCTATGCCAGCGTGTTTCCTGACGTGCTTTCAGATGTGCAATGACGCTGCGGCAGACAGTCAGTCTCTCTCGAAGTTCGTAAATATACATCAGTTCCTGAAAATTCTCTGCGTGCAGAGTTTCTGAAAGCTGCATGAGCTGTACGATTTTTTCATCGGCAATGGCAAGCTGCTTCGCATTGAAACGATAATTGGTCTTGATGCCGCCTGCATAGGCATCCATGACTGTCTGCATGGCTTCTTCCAGTTGTTCTGTTGTGAAATGGGATTCTGATGCGCCCAGAAATCGTTCTATTTCTGCAAGTTGTTTCTCTGTTTTCTCTGCTTCAATTTGAGCAGGTACATGCTTCTGAATAAATGCCACAGCTGATTCCCCAGCGATCTCTCCTTCTGCAAGTGCACCTGTCACATACTTCTGAGGACATCCGCCTGCCACATCGCCTGCTGCAAACAGTCCTTGAATGGTTGTGGCACGGTTGGTATCGACCCAATAGCCGCTTGCAGTATGTCCTCCTACAATATAGGGTTCTGTCCCTTCGATCTCTACATTTTGCTGAGACGGTTTTTTTCCGCTTTCGATCCATTTCAGCGTCTGAGAGGGTGCCATATTCAGATATGCTTTCATGAGGGATGCATCCTGTTCCGGTGTGATTCCCTCTGTCCGCAGATAACATGGTCCCCTGCCCTCCAGGTTTTCATTGACAGTACCATAGACACGCTCGGAAGTTGTAAGACCATATTTTGTCTCGTAGATTTCGCCAAGAGAGTTGATCTGCTTTGCGCCTACACCCTGTGCCAGGGTACCCGTCGGAGCGATGGTATCCTTACACCGCAGGGCAATAAACCGCATCTCAAAGGTTGTCATTTCTGCACCGGCACGAATACCCATGGCATAGCCGGCACCGGTATTGAAAGGCGGATACCACATCTTATGGCGGGAAAATCCCGGATTATTTGGCTTATACAGTCCGGCAGCACCGCCGGTAGCTATGATTACCGCATTGGCTTCGATGACATAGAATGTATCGTTTTCAATGCCAATACCAAAGGCACCGCTGATCCGGTTGTCGCTGACTGCAAAGTCAACGATATTGACACGGTTCAGGACTGTGACAGTGGGAAGCTGTTCCACAGCGTCTGCCAGAATCGGCTTGATATTTTCACCGTTAATTTTTAAGTTACGGTTGCCGCGAGTCACATATTTTCCATTTTCGTCTTTCAGAATAACAAGTCCCAGCTGTTCCAGTCGTTCGGTCACTGCGTTCAGTCGTTCCGACATGGTCAGCAGCAGATCCTCCCGGACAATACCGTCTGCATCCTTTTTGGCGTAATCTACATAATCCTGGGGCTTTCTGCCTTCCGTAATATATGCATTCAAGGCGTTGACACCAGCTGCCAGACAGCCGCTTCGCTTGATATGTGCTTTTTCACAGATCAGTACCTTTGCATCGGAATGTTCTGCGATAGTCAGTGCTGCATAACAACCTGCTGTACCGCCGCCGATAATCAGAATATCTGTTTGGATTCGCTCTGTTTTCATCTCCTGCTCAGCTCGTTTCTCTCAAATACTTTTCTACAGACTGCACACAGTTTGCACCGTCTGAAACAGCAGTCACCACCTGACGGAGTGTTTTCGTGCGGACATCTCCTCCGGCAAAAATACCTGCTGTTGAAGTGACACCATTTTCTCCGGCAAAAATATACCCGTTTTCATCGAGATCACAGATTCCTTCCAGCAAAGCGGTATTGGGGATGGAACCGATCGCTACGAAAATGCCGTTGACATCCAGTTTTCTGGATTCACCGTTTTGTGAAAGCACAAGTGCTTCTGCTCGTTTTTCGCCTGAGATCTCTACAGGTACTGCATTCAGCACCAACTCAATATTCGGTGTATTTTTCACAGCTGTCTGCAAAGCCTGATTGGCACGGAAGGTATCTCTGCGGTGAACCAGGTACACCTTTTCTGCAATTTTAGAGAGATACAATGCATCTTCCAGCGCCGTATCACCGCCGCCTACAACTGCTACCGTTTTACCCTGATAGAATGCACCGTCACAGGTTGCACAGTAGGATACACCAAGCAGTTCACCGCCTGGGATTTCCAGTCTGCGGTAAGATGTTCCGGCGGTATAGATGATGCTTTTGCCATTCAGGGAACTGCCGTCTTTAAACTGTACGGTGAATGCATCCGCATTCCTTTGGATTGCTACAGCTTCGCCCTCAAAAAAGGATGCGCCCATTTTTTCAGCATGTTCCCGGAATGCTTCGCCCAGTTCAAAGCCGCCGATTCCAGGCAGCCCGGGATAGTTGTCTACCTGTTCGGTTGCTGCAATCTGTCCCGAACCCATGTAATCTTTCTCGATGACAACTGCCCGGAGCTGTGCACGGCTCGCATAAATAGCCGCAGTCAGTCCAGCAGGACCGCTGCCGATGATCATGATGTCGTACATATATTTACTCCTCAGTAATGATCAGAGTTTCCTTTTCTGCATTGCTGCCCTCGATTTTAAAGGAATTCAGCACCGGATTTGCCCGATCCATCAGTGAAAGGATCATATAGCTTGCCTTGCTGTCATAAGCAAGACGCTTATCCTCTTCCGACGGACGTGAGGGCGATTCCGGATGGGAATGCCAGTTTCCAAGAGGAATCCAGCCGTTGGCACGCATATCCTTGACGGCTGCAAGCTGTTCCTTCGGGTCGAGAGAAAAGTGCTCATTGGAATGGTCGATATTGGTGAGAAGGTACACCTTCTTGATGATCTTATCCGCACCGTCCGATGTTCCTGCAATCAGACCGCAGGCTTCATCGGGCAGTTCTTTTTCCGCATGAGCGAGTATTTTCTCGTAATCAGTTTTGCTTAGTTTAATCATAGTCCAACACCGTCGCATTCTACCTGCTCATAATCAATCAGTTCTGTAATGGTGGGATGTGTGCCGCATACCGGGCAGTTTTCCGTATGAGACGGAAGCTTAACTTTCCGGAATTCCATTTTCAGTGCATCATAGGTCAGCAGATACCCGGTCAGCAGATCGCCGACGCCGATAATATACTTGACAGCTTCCATTGCCTGCAAACTGCCGATCACACCGCCCATGGCGCCGATGACACCTGCCTGCTTACAGGTCGGTACAGCATCCTTCGGAGGCGGATCCTTGAATACACAGCGATAGCAAGGTCCCTGTCCCGGAACATAGGTCATCAGCTGCCCCTGGAAGCGGATAATGCCGGCATGAGAAAAGGGCTTCTTCGCCATAACACATGCATCGTTAATCAAAAACTTTGCCGGGAAATTATCGGTTCCGTCAATGATGAAATCATAGTCCTTGATCAGATCCATGATATTTTCACTAGTGACAAATGTGCGGTAAGTATTCACCTTGACATCCGGGTTCATCGCCTCCATGGTTTCCTTGGCAGATTGTACCTTCGCCTTGCCTACATCCTTGGTGGCGTGGATGATCTGCCTCTGCAGATTGGAAAGATCTACTTCATCTGCATCTGCAATGCCGATGGTTCCTACGCCGGCAGCTGCGAGATACATAGCAGCCGGTGCACCCAGACCGCCTGCACCAATGATCAGTACTTTTGCATTGAGCAGCTTTTTCTGTCCTTTTACGCCCACTTCTTTCAGAATAATGTGGCGGGAATAGCGTTCGATCTGTTCGTTTGTAAATGCCATTACTGACCGCCTCCCATGAAGTAAAGAAATTCGACTGTATCGCCGTCCTTCAGCACAGTGCTTTCGAATGTGCCGCTCTCTACGAATTCATCGTTGATGGTCACTGTCACGTACTGGGGTGTCTCTACCTTTTCGTCAACGATCAGTTGTGCAACGGTCAGACCGTCTGCAACTTCCTTTTTTACGCCTGCAACTGTAATATTCATCATCATTTCTCCTCTTTGTTATCGTAATGAATCGATCATCTCAGTGATTTCGGATTTTTTCACAGCACCTCTGAGACGTGCCTGCTCCTTGCCGTTTTTGAAGAAAATCAGCGTGGGGGCTGCTTGTACCTCGTATTGTTCGGCAAGTACGCTGTCAAAATTAATATTGATCTTCACAAGCTTGAATCCCTCGGGATAAGCTTCTTCCACTTCTGCCAGAAGCGGTGACATTCTCTTGCATGGTACGCAGCTGTCAGAATAAAAGTCTGCCAGCACGATGCCATCTGCGTTTAGAACTTCCTCCGAAAAGTTCTCTCCATTGACACGGATTGCCATTTAATCACCGACCTTTTTTACGATCAATTGATAGGTTCCATCCTCGTTTTTGAGAAGCTTGAGAACCTGATGTCCTTCTTCTTTGATACTCCGAGGTACATTCTGTACCGGTTCGCCGTCATTCATACGGATGGAGAGGATTTGTCCATCGTCAAGTTCTTCCAGTGCAACCTTTGCCTTGACAAAGGTGACCGGGCAAACCACATCTGTAATATCTACGGTATCATCTATCTGAAATTCAGCCATTGTATGCCTCCATGATTTTCTCTACGAATTTTTCTTCTCCTACACGGTCTATGGTAAACCGGAACCGCTCGCCTGCATTGGCGTTTTCCTCAAAGAACTGAACGGCTGCATCACAGACCTTCATGAGCTTTTCCTTGTCTGCGATGAATGGGATGATCGGTTCACCCTTACGGATGGAATTGCCGAACAAGCCGCCGAAAGATACAATATAGCCATGAACGGTATCCCATGCCTCTGTGGGACATGCTTTTACGCAGCGTCCGCAGTAGTTGCATTTTTCTTCATTCACGGAAATGGTGTCGTCGGAAATGGTGATGGCACCGCTTCGACATGCCTTTTCGCAGACACCGCACTGGATGCAGTCGCTTTCTTTCCATTTCACCTGAATGCCGCCCTTGATGCCAAGGTCGTTTTCCTCTGCTTTCAGGCAGTTGTTCTGACATCCGGTGATGCCGAACTTGAATTTATGCGGCAGCTCTCTTGCAAAATACCGCTCATCCAGTTCCTTTGCAAGGGTAAAGGTATCAATACATCCGCTGGGACAGATTGCTTCGCCCTGACAGGCGGTTACGGTACGAACTCTCGGACCGCATACGCCCGGTTCAACCCCGCCTTCCTGAAGCGCCGCCTTTACCTCGTCAGATC